>JAGQQW010000290.1 GCA_020426005.1 Planctomycetota bacterium
GTCCACTCCGAAGAGCTCGGGCGTGGCCTCGACGCATTCACCGCGGATGATCTCGGTTCGGCCAAGAAGATCACGATCTCGAAGGACGAGACGACGATCGTCGAAGGTGCCGGCAAGAAGAAGGACATCACCGCTCGCGCCGATCAGATCCGCGCACAGATCGAACGCACGACGAGTGACTACGATCGCGAGAAGCTCCAGGAACGCCTCGCCAAGCTGACCGGCGGTGTCGCCGTCGTCCGCGTCGGCGCAGCGACCGAAGCCGACATGAAGCAGAAGAAGCAGCGTGTCGAAGACGCGCTCAACGCGACGCAAGCGGCCGTCGAAGAAGGCGTCGTCCCCGGTGGCGGCATCGCGCTTCTGCGCGCTTCGCAGGCCATTCGTGAAGCGAAGGGCTTCAAGGGCGACGAGAAGCACGGCGCGACGATCATCGCCGATGCACTCGAATCGCCTCTGCGTCAGATCGCGGAGAACGCCGGTGAAGATGGCACGGTCATCGTCGCCGAAGCGCTCGAAGCCAAGCCGACGCACGGGTTCGACGCCGCGAACGCGACGTGGGGCGACATGTTCAAGCTCGGTATCATCGACCCGGCGAAGGTCGTGCGCAGCGCGATCCAGAATGCGAGCAGCATTGCCGGCCTGATGCTGACGACCGACAGTCTCGTCACGACGATCGGCGACAAGAAGAAGGCGATCGAAGGCGCGGTCCGCTGACCCGCGACCGGTAACGGACGACGCACCGACCACACGAGGCACGCCCGAGGCATGAGCACGCAACGCGACTATTACGAAATCCTCGGCGTGCCTCGTGACGCGTCGGCGGACCAGATCAAGTCCGCCTATCGCAAGATCGCCCTCAAGTTCCACCCCGATCGCAACAAGGGGGACAAGGACGCGGAGGCGAAGTTCAAGGAGGCTGCCGAGGCCTACGCGGTGCTCTCCGACGGCGACAAACGCAAGCGATACGACCAGTTCGGTCACGCGGGCGTCAGCAGCTCCGGCATGGGACACGGCGCCGCCGGCGGGTTCTCGATGGAAGACATCTTCCGCTCCTTCGGCGACATCTTCGGCGGTGGTGGCGGCGGCGGCTTCTCGTTCGAGAATCTCTTCGGCGGCGGCGGTCGTGCAGGCCCACGTCGTGGCTCGTCCCTACGCGCCGACCTGCAGGTCACGCTCGAAGAAGTCGCGACCGGCGTCGAGAAGGAGATCGAGTTGACGCGCCTCGACACGTGCGAGACGTGTGACGGAAGCGGTGCGAAGCCGGGCACGAAACCGACCAAGTGCACGATGTGCCGTGGCTTCGGACAGATCCAGCAGTCGCAGGGGTTCTTCTCGATTCAACGCACCTGCCCGACGTGCCATGGGCAAGGGCACATGATCTCGAACCCGTGCGCATCGTGCCGCGGTGAGGGTCGCGTGCCCAAACGCGAACGGAAGAAGATCTACATCCCGCCCGGAATCGAAGAAGGGCACGTCGAACGTCTACGCGGACAAGGCGAAGCCGGTGAACAAGGTGGTCCTCCCGGTGACTTGGTTCTCGTGATCCACGTCGAAGAGCACGGGTTCTTCGATCGACATGGCGCGGACCTCGTGTGCGAGATGCCGATTCGGTTCGGGCAAGCCGCGCTCGGTGGGACGATTCACGTGCCGACACTCGAACGCGACGAAGGCGAGGGCAAGCAGGCGGACGCGAAGAAGATCGTCGAGATGAAGATCCCGGCCGGCACGCAACCGGGTCAGATCTTACGACTTCGTGGTCAGGGCTTGCCGACGGCCGGCGGTCGTGGCCGCGGGAACCTGCTCGTCCGCGTGACGATTCGCGTTCCGACGAAGCTGTCCCACAAACAGAAGGAACATCTCGAAGCCTTCGACGAAGTCGATGCCGAACACGTCGACGATCATCACGGCAAGGAGAACTCGAAGAGCGGCAAAGGCATCTTCGACAAGATCAAGGACATGTTCTGATGGGTTTCGGATCCAAACGAAAAGGGAAGTCGCAGGACGTACGAGGCGAGGACGACGCACCGGAGAATCCCGACGTGTCGGACGACAACCTCGACGGAGCGCAGACCGACGACGATGCATTCGATGGCCAACCCGACGACGGAGATGACGTCGAGACCGAGATCGAACGCTTGACGCGCGAGCGGAACGACTTCGAGGAGAAGCTGAAGCACACGCTCGCCGACATCGCCAACATGCGCCGCCGCGCGAGCGAAGATGCCGTTCGCGCTCGCGAACAAGCAATCGGCCGTGTGACCCAGGAACTGCTGCCGGTCATCGATGCCTTCGAGCTCGCCCTCGGCTCCGACGGCGATCGCGATGCGTTGCTCGCCGGTGTTCGCATGGTGCAAGGAATGCTCGAGGACCTACTCGGGCGCCACGGCGTCGAAGAGATCCCGAGTCAGGGCGAACCCTTCGATCCGAACGTGCACGAGGCTCTCGCGAGCGAACCGCGGAACGACGTGGCGGCAGGAACGATCGTCGCGGTCCACCAGAAGGGCTTTCGCGTCCACGGACGTGTTCTGCGCCCCGCGCGCGTGATCGTCGCCGCCCCCGCGACGAACGCGAGCAGCGATGCCGACGAGGATCGAGACGATCACGCAGAGCCAAGCGAGGGCGACGAGTAATGCCGACTTATGAGTACGAGTGCGATGCCTGCGGACATCGGTTCGAAGAGTTCCAGTCCATGAGCGCCGCGGCACTCGAGAAGTGCCCAGAGTGCAAGAAGAAGAAACTGCGCCGCCTCATCGGCGGAGGAGCTGCGATCCTGTTCAAGGGAAGCGGCTTCTACGAGACCGACTACCGCAGTTCTTCCTACCAGGAAGGAGCGAAGGCCGAATCCGGTTCCTCGTCGAGCGACGGCAGCGGATCGTCGGAAGCCGGCGCTCCCAAACCGACGAACGAGACCAAGAGCAGTCCGGCCCCTTCTTCCCCGAAGTCGAAGAAGAACGAATCCTGAATCGCGCGGTTTCCAGAGAGACCTGGCTCCCCGTCCTGGCAAAAACGCCCGGCTCCGGGAATGGGCAGACGGTTTTCTCGCAGCGAGAACCTGAGTACTCTCCGGAACGCAGCCCGCCGAGGGATCGAAATCGCTCGCCCAAGCGACTATCGGAATAAAAATTCCGGGTACTCGAAACCTCTGCCCCTCTCGCCCGTCTAGGGACGTTTTTCAGGGCTGGAGAGAGCCCCTGTAGTACCGCGCTCGCGCAATCCACACCATGACCACCCCTACTCTCACTTCCAAGTTCCTATGGACCGCGCTCTGTGTCATCGGAGCGTCGCAGTCCTCGGCCGCCCAGTGGACGAAGGTCGAACTCGACTCTGCCGGCGTCGCCTACATGATGCCGAAGAAGGACCTCCAAGTCGTTCCCGCGAACAAGGCGCGTCCGGTGCCCCATCGCGTCGACCACTGGTCGTCGATCAAGCCCTTCTACTCGGGGGACGACCGCTACGAGTGGTCGATCTCCGTGTACGCCTTCTATCGCAAGGCGGCGGTCACGGGGGACGCGAGCGCCAAGAAGGAGAAGCCCCAGAACGGCGACGAGGACGGCAGCGACGAAGAAGTCAGCACCGAGGACATGCTGCGAAGCTTCGCGCGCGGTCGATACGCGGACTTCTCCGAGTGGCTCGAGAAATCCGAGCGCGGCGCCGAAGTCACCGTCAAAGGCAAGAAGGACAAGCAGTCCCGCGGTGACCGGCTCGAGTTCGAACACTGGGAGTGGAAGAGCGCGAGTGGCTCCTGGGACAACATCGGAGCCGTCTACCGACTGCCCGATCGTGAGATCCTGATGCTCGGAGTCATTCCCGCCGCCGGCCGCAAGAAGCTCGAACGCACGATCATGCGATCGATCGAGAGCCTCACGTTGCACGAGCCCGTGAACAAGCCGGACGAACGCCGCAAAGTCGACGGTGAGGAGTTCGCTGATGTCGAAGGCGACGCCGAGTTCACGAAGCTCCGCCGGCGCCTGCTCGACGAAGCCGCGACCTCCGTCGAGCGTCTCGACGAATGGGACATCTTCTGCACGGAGCAATACATCGTCCTCTACAGCTTCGACAAGGGGAAGCAGGCGAAGGCTCGCTCCTTCGCGAAGGACCTCGCCGGGCAAATGGACGAGATGAACCGCGAGTATCGCGAGCGTTTCCCGCCGCACGACAACATGACCAAGTGGTGGTCCGTGCTCCGCATCTGCCGCAACAAAGAGGAGTTCGATCGCTATGGCGGCACGAGCGGCGGCGTGATCGGCTGGTTCAATCCGGCGTCCAAAGAACTCGTCATCTTCAACGCCAAGAAGCTCGGTCTCTTCAAGACCGACACCGTCGCCTTCCACGAGGGCTGGCACCAGTACGCGCACTTCTGGTTCCCTGGCGCGCATCTGCACCGCTGGTTCGACGAGGGAACGGGAGACTTCTTCGGCTCGATGAAGCGGCTCGGAAAGAACAACTGGAAACCCGAGACGTCCCGCATGCGCAAGGAGACGATCCGAGAGCTCGTTCGCACCGATGCGACCGTGAAACTCCAGGAGATCGTTCATTGGCACATGGACAAGTTCTACAGTGCCAAGGCGACCGACTACTATGCTCAGGGCTGGGCCATGGTCGACTTCTTCACGCGAGGCCCGAAGACGCCGTACTGGAAAGATTCGTGGGACAAGATTCTGCCGACCTACATCGAAGTCTCGCTGAAGTCCAAGGACACCGAGAAGGCCGTCGAGGAGGCGTTCAAGGGCGTGGACTGGGCGGAGCTCGAAGAAGCCTTCAAGAACTACGTGCTGCGTTCCCTCTGACGAGAGCGGCATTGGCCATTGCGGCGGTTGCGCTCACGACGGTGAGCTGCGCCTACCGCTACCGCGAGCGGCCCGAGATCCCGGGTGTCGTCGTCCAGACGGTCGGCGGCACCGAACTCGGGGTCGCGACGGACGACGGCGTCGTGTTCCTCGGCAGGAGCGCGATCGAAGGTCCGGCCAAGGTGACCTATTGGATCGACCGCGCGCCGATCGTCGAAGCAGGCACCGTGCGCAAGCTCGGTGGCTCGCTCCTCCAGGTCGAACTCGACGTTCCCCTGCCGACCGTGCCGATCGACTTCTCCGATCTGGTTCCGAACGAAGATCTCCTGATGATCGGGGCGGACGGTGTGAGTCGATGGAGTGTGCCGGTCCGTGTCGTGAACAGTGACCGCATCGAAGGGAGCGCGGTGATCGCCCCCGCGAGCGTCGAGCTCGCACCGCACCATGTCGGCGCAGGCGTGTATCGCGACACGCAGTACGGGATGGCCCTCGTCGGTCTCGTCAAGGCCGTCGCGACGGCAAGCACGGGCGAGCGCTGGATCCTTCTCGCCGGTCCGACCGAACTCCGGCGGGCACTTCTCGAGCCGAAGGCGGCGGTCGAGAAGCGCGAGATCCGCTATCGCGCCGACGGCACGCGCACGATCTTGCAACGCCGCTAGTGTCCCCCGGCAGCCGGCCTCAGTCCTTCCAGAAGCCCGGCATCACGATGATCAGGGCGGTGTAGATCTCGAGCCGGCCGAGGATCATCACGAACGCCATGAAGGTCTTCGAGCTCGGCGAGAACTCGCCGAAGCTGCCGAACGAACCGATGTCGATCGCATTGTGGAACGTCGCTCCGGAGGCGTCGGCGAGGACGAACGCCGGCCCCATGTTGCAGAGCGCCGTGACC
>JAGQQW010000291.1 GCA_020426005.1 Planctomycetota bacterium
CCCGCAAACGAGATTCCGAGCGGCGACGAGGACACCCTCGAAGAAGTGGACTCGGCCGAAGGCGCTGCGATCCAAGAGGAGGATCCACAGGAAGCGGCACCGCTCGATGGAGAGATCTCGACCGAAGCCGGGAACGCATCGACAGAGGCAGACTCGAACGACTCGGCACGAGCGGCGGACGAGCCGATGGAAGCCGAGTCGGCTTCGGCAGAAGAATCGACTGCGACCGAAACGGACATTCCGTCCGAAGAAGCAAGTCCGCCGAATACGGAAGTCCCGCTCGAACCCGAAGACTCCACTGAGACCTCAGACGCGATCGACGCTGAAGTCGAAGTGGCTGCGCCCGACGATGCTGAAGCCGAAGCCACAGCGATCGACGACGCGGAAGCCGAAGACGAGGCAGTCGACGACGATTCCGTGACGGCACAATCCGTTCCGGAAGACGAGACTCAGCCCGACGCGGAGTCCGAAGACACTGTCGAGCCTCGACTCGCTGCAGCTGCGGAGTCCGAGTCTCCTCGGATCGACTTCGAGGCGATCGCCGAGCATTCGGTCGACAGGCTCGTCAGTGGACTCGAAGCACTGGCCGAGCCGGCTCGCCGAATCGCCAACGAAGGCCAAGCCGTCGTCGAACGCCTCGGCTCGATCGAAGGAAACGGTCAGCGCACGCACGAAGCGGTCGTGGAACTCGGGCGCCAGGTCGGCCGCATCGCGGATCGTGAGGAACAGCAATCCGAAGCAGCTCAGGACGACTCCCAGTCACCTGCTGCGCCGCTCCTCTATTCCATCGGCCTCTTCCTGCTCGCGTTGTCGTGGTCGATGGCACTTCTGTTCCGCGGACGCACGACACCGACGATCTTAGCACTTCTGGTCGCTTCCAACGTCTTCGCTTGTCTCGCGCTCTGGTTCGGTTGGCGGTCCGGTCGGAAGCTCGTCGAGGTTCCCGCGAAAGGTAGCGCCAAGACCAAAGCGAAGAAGAAGGCGAAGGCCGGCAAGAAGCAGGCAGAGGATGCGACCGACGACGAACCCACGACGGATTCGGATTCGAAGGACGGCGCCAAGACGGATGTCAGCGCAGACGCTCCCAACCCGGCGGCGTGACGAGGTTCACGAGCAAACGCGCCGCCCCCGGATGCAAGTTGCGTAGCTGCCGGTGCAGCACGAGCGCACAGTAGACGTAACTCCCACGTCCCGCCTTCGTGAACAGGAGTGAAGATCGTTGCGCCTCGGGCTGCGGATCGTGATCCCCCATCGTCAGCTCACGGATCGACAAGAGTTCGACGTAACGCGCGTCGTAGTTCTCGGGGAAATACAAACCGCGCTCTTGCACCCAACCGTCCCAGTCGCGTGCATCGATACGATTGGGCCACGAGAGAAGCGGATGTTCGGGTTCCAGCATCTCGACCGGAGCATCCTCCCGCGTCACCCGTTCGTTCCCGAGATCGAGGGGAAACGGCGCGAGCAGAGTTCCGATCTCCGCCCTCGAGAACTCGACGGGCTTGTGATACAGAACGACCAGATGACGGCCGCGTCGACTGTAGTCGAGGAACTGCGGAATCGTCGGCACCAGATCTTCGCGTCGGCGAAGGAGCGCTCGACTATCGATCACGATCGTGTCGAAGTCGTCGAGGTTCGCACGAGCCAGATCCCGGGGATCGAGGGCTCGCACATCGACACCGAGACTCGCGAGGGACTCTTCGATCGTCGTGTCCGGGCCCCGCACGATGCCGACCCGCAAGCCGGCCGGCAGTCGAATTCGCACGGGAACGATCTCGATGCGACACGATGCACCGTCCACGCCCTGCCCCCTGAGCTCGAACCGAACCTCACGCGGGCGAGACGGAAGGCGCGTCCAGGCAGGCACGACCAGTTGGATCGGGATGCGGCGCCGCTCGCTGACTCGCTCCATCTCGACCTTGATCGGAAGGTCTCCCGAGAATCCCGCTGGAAGGAAGCGCACGCCAGGCGGCCCCGCCATCGCCAACGTCGCGGCAAGTCCACGATCACCTGGCTTGGACACTTCGAGCGACAACCGCACGCGCCCTCCGTTCTCGGGCACCAGGAAACGCGCCTCGGGTAACGCGATCATGCGCACCGTCGGTGGCCGCACGATGGACCTCGCAACGGCGGCGCGGATCGTGACAGGCCACGCGAGTTCTGTGCTGTGGAGTTCGAGCGCGAACTCGAACAGGGCGTCGACTCCGACCGCCGGCACGGCGAAGTCGTCGTCCAAACTCAGTTCGACATCGACGACGGCCCGAGATCCCGCAGCGATCGAACATGGTGGAGCGGATTCGACCTTCAATCCGAGCCCCCGAGGATCGACCACGTGGACTCGCTTGCAGATGACGTCGAACGGACCGCCATTGTGGATCTCGAAGCTCGCGGTCGCGTGCCGCGTCGCGGTGTCGACCACACAGTCATCGCCGCTCGTCGCACTGGATCGATCACCGCGTACGGAATGGATCCCGAGCGTGGATCCGATGAGCGCCGCATGCTCGAGTGCCTCGATGCGCCGCTCGAGTCGACTCGAGAGTCGCGCCGGAAGCCGAGCACTCGCGGCCAGGATCCTGAGAGGTTCGAGGCACTCGAGTGCGCGTACGACCGGTTGCCGGGACGGTGCCGCGCGCACGAGTTCGGGCGACCGCGGGAGCGCGTCGACGGCTTCACGAAGGGTGACGAAGTCGAAGGACGAGCCTTCGCTCTCCAGAATCGAGTCGAGCACTGCACGCTCGTCCCAGAGCGTTCGCAACTCTCCGAACAAGCTCGTGCCATGCATGCGCCCGATGTCGACGAGAGCGAGTCGCCGCGGAATCGCTTCCTCGAGCGGCGCATGCGGCGCCTGCGTCCGGTGGAACTCGAGGATCCTGTACGATTCCGCTCGATAGCCTCCGATCGCCGTGAGGTCGGAGACGTCGTAGTCGATCACGACCGACGGCGACTCCGTCTCGTCCTCCGCGACGTTTCGAAAGATCCGATACGGCTTCTCTCCGGCATCCGTGGCAAGTCGTTCGAGCAAGTCGACGACCGCGTGCTTCTGCCCGTGCGTCTCTTGCGGACCGTGGATCGTGACGACGAAGTCGGGATCGAGCTCACGGACCCGGTCTCGCAGAGTCTCGTATGCCTGATCGCCGCGCCACACGTCCAGAGCTTCGGCTGCACTCCGCGAGTAGCCGAAGTCCGCGAAGTCGAGGAAGCGCAAGCGGACATCCAGCGCACTCGCGGCACGCACGGTCTCTGCCGTCCGAATGCGCGCGAGATCCTCGCCCTGCTCGGGGCCGATCGCGTTCTGCCCCCCTTCCCCCCTCGTCGCGAGCAACAGCGTGACGTCACAACCCCAGCGTCGACGGAGGAGAAGACACAAGGTGCGATACGGATCGTCCGGGTGCGTCGCGACGACGACGACGCGGGTGTCACTCGTCGCATCGAGCAGCGCTTGACGCAGCGCGAGCAAACCATCGGTGGACGCCTGCGACTGCCCGTACGAGGAGTCGGCGAGCGCCGTCTGCCCGTGTATCGGAGCGACCGTGCAGACCTGGAGCAACGTCGCGATCGTGAGCGCCTTCCTCATCGAAGGGCACGAGCATAGCAGCGAGTGGAACACCACGACGACTCGCTCCAGGAGCACCGCGGAGCGACGACGCGCTCCGCGGAGAAAACTCAGCGGCGCCGAACGCGCATGCCGCGCTGGCTCATGACGGCGGCAGCGATTCCGCCACCGACGCCGATCGCCGCGATGCCGACGAACATCTCGGGGCCGAACGGTCCGACGCTCTCACCTTCCCAGCCCAGGCCGGTCGTGCGGGCCCACGCGATGCTGCCAAAGAGGTGCTTCGTCAGCGCCTCGGAGCTCGGGAGCAGACCGACGTCGATGGGCACTTCGGGCGGAATCGGCACCATGCCGATCATGCCCGAGAGCGAACCGTAGACGCCCTGAATCGACGTGGCGACGTCGCTGAACGACAGCGAGTCGGCGTTCTGCGGGATGCCGTCCGCATACGGCTTGAAGGCCGCGTTCTCACGAACACTCTCGGCTCCTTGACCATCGAAGCGCGTGAACGCGTTCTTCACGTCCGAGCGGCTGAAGGAGAGGATCATGTACCCGTTCTTGAAGCCGATCGTCGGATCGAGCATTCCGGTCGGGTCCATGCCGCCACCGAACTCGTCGAGCGTGATGTCGATGCTGTAGAGCATCTCTTCTCCGGCGACTTCGGAGAGCGCGACCGTACCTTCGCTGAGCGCACTGAGCTTCTTGAAGACTTCGAGCGTCTTCGTCGGGTTCTTGCACCCGAGCATGAAGACGAACTCCGGCGTCGCCATGAGTCCGGTCATCGGCATGCTGTAGGTCAACAGCTCGTCGCTGAACGCGCCGAACACGTCCTTCTGGATGTTGAAGCCGAGACCTTCTTCGACCTGCGCGATCTCACCTTTGGCCATCTCGGCAACGCCCTGGTCGTAGGCCGCGACCGCATCCATGACCACCGTGTAGATCCGCTCGACGTTCGGAAGGCGCACGACCGAGAAGCTGCCGACGCCCTTCGGGATCCAGTCGAGGTGGCTCATGTCGATCGGGGTGCCGTCGCTCAGCGCGAAGAGGCCCTTGCGCTCGTCTTCGGGAACGTTGACGAAGGACTTGGTGACGCCCTTGTTGCCGTCGTAGCCCGAGCTGATGCCCATCGCCTTGAGACCGTTGAGGCCCAAGACGTCGATCGCGCGCACGATTCCGTCGATGTCGACGTTCTCACGCAGATCGCGATCCTGCATCGCCCCGAAGCGCAGCGCCTCGACGCCGAAGTCGAGAAAGGCCTTCGGGCGCATGAAGACTTCGATCTCGCCCTTGGAGGCTTGGATCTGCTTCGCGCACAGCGCGTATTCGGCATCCGTCGACAGGTTCTTCTCGGCAACCTTGCCCTTCAGGCCGGCGACGACCGAGCGCGTGACCCCGAGGTCGGTGCCGATCACGAGCTTGCCATCGACGAAGCCATACATGAGGCCTGCCGACGGGAACATCATCGAAGCCATCGGGCTCGTGATCTTCTTCATCGTCACGCCTTCGATCTCTTCGGTCGCAGGCACGATCGCACCCTCGGGAGCACCGGCGAGCGCCATCGGGACGAGCGATTCGATCATCTCCGAGGCGATGTTGGCCGTGTCGCCGAAGTCGAGACTGAGCGCGAACGACAGCTTGCCCGGGCGTTCTTGACCGGGCATCGCCAAGTCCGTGATCGCGACCGACATGCTCTTGAGGCGCAGCTGTTCGACCTTGGCGGGATCGAAGGGGATCATGCCCTGGTCGTGCATGGCCTTCGCCTGCGCCATGGCTTCGCCGTACTTTTCCTGCGCCATCGCGAGCAGGTCCGCGAGGAACTCCTGCACTTCTTCTTCGCGCCAGATCTTGTAGACCGCCGAATTCTGGAAGCCGGTCCACCAACGTTCGAGGTCGGTAGCGTTCAGGTTGAACAGCGTGTTCTCGGGAAGCGACTGCTTGAACGAATCCTGCGCACACACGCTCGTGGGCGCGGCAAGAGCGGCGCAGGCAGCCGCGGCGAACGTCACGCCGCGCAGACGCGAAGTCATCGAAATACTCATCGAAGCGAATCCTCGGGAGAGTGACGGGCTCATGCCCGGAAGCACGGCGGT
>JAGQQW010000292.1 GCA_020426005.1 Planctomycetota bacterium
GGAGGAATCGGATGCGCATGTCTCGTGTCTCTCTGACCGCTGCATTCGGCGGCATGTTGACCTTCTGCGGCGGAGTCGTCGCTCAAACGCCTGGCAATGCGGGAGCGACGCAGGCCGACACGCCCGCGAACTCGCAGGAGAGCGTTCAGCAGAAACTCGAACGCCTCGAGAACGAGATTCGTGAACTCAAGGCGATCCAGCGCCCGGCACGAGGGAAGCCCACCGGCAAGGGCGGAACGACGTCGCCGACGTGGTTCGACTCGGAGTTCCTCGATGCGAAGATCCCCTATCAGGAGGAGATGCTCGCGAGCACCGAGGCCGATCGCGTCAAGGTCGGCGGGCGCATCGACTTCGAGTTCTACGACCTGCACGCCAACCGCAACAATCTCGGTGGCTATCTCGACTCCAACCAGTTCGGCAACAACGGCGGTTCGACCGAGTTTCGCGTGCGCCGCCTCGAGATCGATCTCGGTCTCGAACTGATCGAGGACTTCCAATTCCAGAGCCGTTTGATGCTCGACCCGGTCGTGCGCGACGAGGACGAGGGTGCGGTCGACATGGACGAGGCGTACGTGCGCTTCGGCAACCTCTTCCGCAACCTGATGGGGATCGAAGACCCATCGCACACCTACATCAAGGTCGGGAATTTCTATCGTTGGGAGCGCGACTTCCTCAAGAAGTGGAGCGAGTCATTCTCGATGGCGGGGACGTCGTTCTACCGCGACGAAGTCACGGGATTGCAGATCGGCGGCGACTTCGAAGAGGGCTTGTTCTATCGCGTCGGCATCGACAACGGGTCGCAGATCGCTTCGCGTGATGCCGGCGTCGGCGCGACACGCGGCGTGACGGGTGCGGTCGGCAACTCGCCGATGCTGCACGACAACGAGCAACTCGGCGACCTCAACAACAACAAGGACATCTCGCTGGGCCTCGGCATCAAGGGTGCCGTCGAAGAACCCAAGTTCGAGTATCGCGCGGCCGTGAGCTACCGCGAAGGCAAGCTGTCGGCCACCGAAGTCGCGTTCTTGCGCTTCGCGTCCACGACGTACGATGGCGGCACCAAGAAGCGACGTTTCGGAGTCCTCGGTGGCTTCGACTGGGACGTCAGTGAAGCCATGCGGCTCGGCGTCGATGCCGAACTCTGGTGGGCCAAGGACGGCAACGGCGACCGCGAGGTCTGGAGCGTGGCTCCCAACCTCCTGATTCCGCTCGATGGTGTCTACTACCAGAAGCGCAAGTTCTTCACGGGCATCGGCTTCGGCTATCGCCTCAGTGGTCTGCACCTGCATGGCGGATTCCCCAACCAGGCGTCGCTGCAGCGATCGATCCTCGATGACCGCATCATGCACACGATCGGGTCGTGGGTCGAAGTGACTCGCAACGTCGACCTGCGCCTCGAGATCAACAACATGGATCCGACCCAGCGCAGCCGCTCGGAGACCGAGTGGTTGCTGCAGTGGAGCATTCGCTTCTGACATCGAACTCGGACTCGAGTTCGCAGGGCGACACGACCCTGGAGCGCGCGTTCGCGCGCTCGGGTCATTGCATCCCGGACGAGTCCATTGCGGTTCGCAGCCGCAGCGTCCAACTCTTCGGGCGCGATTTCGAACTCTGCCTCGTGCCCTCGCGCGCGGATCGCAGTGGGATCCCCGGGCGGCGCGCCGCCTTTCGAATGAGCCCTGGGCATCGAATCCGAGAAGAAGAGCGCTTTTGGAGCGATGGACGCCTGGTTGCGACGCCCAATCGATTCCCGTTCTTGGGGCGATCGATGCTCTTGTGGAACGCGCATGGCTCGGACCGCGAAGTCGGGCCTGACTTTCTTGCACGAGCCTTCGAGCTTTGTGACTCGGAAGGTCTGTGCCTGCTCGCGAACACGGTGGGAGCGTCGGCCTCGATCCCGCTCGCGCATGCACATGTCACCTGGACTCCGAGACCGTTGTTGTGCGACGCCGAAACGGACCTCGATTCCGAGCCGGTGACCATCGGGTGGCCCACACACGTCGTAGCGAGCTCGGACCACGGGAGTCTCCGCGTGACGACGGGAGGCGACGAATGGCCCTGCATGGCCATCGAAGTCCGTGCGCCGGATCCGCGCGTGCGCGCTGCCTGGGTCGGGGCGTTCTTGGCTGCGCGGACGACTGCGGCTGCCAATCTTCTCGTCGCCGGTGAGCGTGCCCTCGTCGTGCCCAGAAGAGCGGAATGCGGACTCGAGTGTTTTCCGTTTCCGATCGGCGCGAGCGAACTCTCTGGACGCTGGATCTTTGCAGATCCGTTCCATTTCGAGAATGCCGTTGCCCATGGGGATCACGGACTCGAAGCGAGTTTGCGCGCCGCTTGTGTACCTGCCAACTCGATCGAAGTCGACGGAGCCACCGAACTAGCGTGCTCCGTCGTCGATTCAGCGATCTGAGTTTTTTGACATCGCGCGTCTGAAACGCCTGCATGGATTGACAAGGCTAGGATGTCCCTTTCCTAGTGGCGATCCCGCGCTTCACACCCAAGATGTAGCGCTATTTTGTCGAAACGGCGCTTGTATCGAGGCTTCGGCTCCATATCTTGGGCCTCAGTTGGGCGGTGATCCCAATGGGGAGGGTCTCCACAGGTTGGTTCCCTGGGGGATTCGCATCCGGTTCTTCGGAGTCGGGTGCCCTGTTGGAATCTCCGAGCCGCAGGTCGTGACCACTTACTTCAGACTTCCAAGTAAGTACCTTTCCTCATTCCACCTTTCCCCACGGCCGGTGGCTCGAAACGAAACCACAAGGCCGCAGTCGACGGACTGCGGCCTTGTTTTTTTCCACGCGTCTGCCAGTGACGCGCGCCGTACAGGAAACAGGGGAACGCGACAATGGCCGCGTTCCCCTGCTCCGTTGTGACGTTCGAAACGTCTCAGAACTTGACCGATCGCACGTCGCTCGCTCGGAAGTCGACGCTGATCTCGTCATCGATGTTGATGAGACGCCCGGTGCCCTTGAACTCGTTGAAGATGATGGCGCCTGACAGGCTCCGACCATCCTTGAGTTCGAGGTCGACCCAATCCGCTTGACGAGCATTCATGAGGAGATCGAAGATCTCGTCACGATCCATCGCCTGAACGTTGCTGTCACTGGTCGAAAGGATGACCCTCCCGGTCATGGTCCCTCCTGGTTGTGGAATTGGCCTCGCGGCCTCGTGCAAGGAACTGTCCGTAATCACCGCCAGCCGTGCCTGATCGAAAGTGGGCTCGAACGGGCTGTCGACGAGAAGCGCGACGGAGGGTTGCGGGGTCTTGGTTTGCATCCGCTGGCTCGTCATGGCGAGTGCGGAATGACCCTCTCAACGCGACTGTGAATCTGGCCGACCGACCTTTGGAAATCCGGTGCGAAATCTACTCGATCTTCACGATCGAAGCGTTCCAGTTCGTGGAACTCAGGATATAGGCGCTCCACGACTCGAACTGCGCAGAAGCATCGCATACGGAAAGAAAGTCGACAAGGGGGGTCGAGAACGCGCGAAGGCGGTCCGACTCGCGCACCGCGGGCAGCTCGTCGACGCGCGCCATCAGGACGATCCCGATATGCACCGAGCCGACTGCGTTCGAATCGTCGTTGACGAGCCCCAAGCACTCGAACTCGGTCGGCGCGCGGAGCACCAGTTCCTCTTCGAGTTCTCGACGTGCCGCGCGCAGGACGATGCGATCCGACCCGTGCGGGGTGCTGTGTGGCACCCTGTCGCGTGGTTCGATATGGCCACCGATACCCACGGACAGCTTGCCGTGCAGGCGTGCCTCGCTGCCACGCGGTAATCGTTCGACCGTAAACAACCCCTCGGGTGAAAGCAGGAGGCAATAGGGAATGACCTGCTTCCACGCGGGGTTCTGCTCGGCTGCCTGCCGTTCCACGAAGAACCCGCGATGCTCACAGGTCTCGAGCCACTTGGGATCGAAGTTCGGATCCTCGGTCGAAACGAATCCGTGAGGAGCCTCGGTTCCGAACAGGTCGGCCCGCGGCACGACCCACACGAACTCCAGTTCTTCCAATGGGGCGTCGCTCATGGACGAGCATCGTAGGGCCGCGACATGTCCGGCCGAGGAACGAAAAAGATCGGGAGGAGGCCGTAAGCCGGGTTCTGGTGCCGAACCTCGCGGTTCGGTGACGACCATTTCTCTGGGACCGACATCGCTGCCGGCCTCGAACGGCCTACCCGAGGACCATGCACGGGCCGTGCGGATCCTCCTACGTGGCCTTTCTCCGGGTGGGGTTTGCCTTGCCAGGAACGTCCCCGTTCCTGCGGTGAGCTCTTACCTCGCCGTTTCACCCTTACCGAGGACCTCGCGAAGCGAGATCGCCGGCGGTCTGTTCTCTGTGGCACTTTCCCTATCCTCACGGACGGTGGGCGTTACCCACCACCCAGCCCTGTGGAGCCCGGACTTTCCTCCCGCGCGAACGCGAGCGATCGTCCAGCCTCCTCCCGAGGCAGAGAGGGTAGCCGGAACCCGCGCTCGGATCGGCAGGCATATGAGTCGCTTTTTCGCACCACGGGGTCCTCTTGACAGTCCGCGATAAGGACGTACGCTCGTACGGAAAGGTCGTAGCGGCCTGGTCGACGTCCAAATCAGCTCTGGCGAACCAGCTCTGGCAAGTCGACCCCGGATGGACGCATTCGGATACGCTACTCCGTCTTCTGCCCCCTTCGACACTCTCACGGAAGCCCCAGGATGCCTGCCCACGCATCGCTGTGCACATACCTCGCCCTCTGCCACTTCCTTCCCTACTTCGTGGCCGAGTCGCAGAGCGGTTCGAGTCCACTCGCGCAGCCGACTTCGTTGCAAATGCATCCCGTCGCGATCACACCGTCGGTCGCATCCCAAATGAGTGCCGCCGGCGACGGAGCGTCGCCGCTCCTCGCGACCGGTGCGGAAGCGCTCCCGCTTCTTCTTGCCGGCATCATCCTCGTCGTCGTGTCGATCGTCGTCCGCAAGCGAAGCGAACGACACGTTTGAACGGCTGAGCATCGCAGACGCATACTGCGCCGATGCGTCCTGTCATCGGGATCACGGTCTCGTTCGAAGAGCCCGATCCGCAACGCGCGCTGTTTCGCGGCAAGCCACTTCAGTATCTCGAAGTCGGGATGCTCGCCGCGGTGCGCGCTTCGGGTGCGACCCCGATCTTGCTGCCCGCGCTCGGCGACGACGAAGCGGCGCACGACCTCGTGGCGTGTTGCGATGGTTTGCTCTTGTCGGGCGGTACCGATGTCGCGCCGCAATCCTACGGGCAGGTGCCGCTCGATCCTGCGTGGAGCGGTGACATCGAGCGAGACCTGTACGAGTGTGCGCTCCTGCATGCGGCGCTCAGCGCCGGCAAACCCGTGCTCGGCATCTGTCGCGGTTGTCAGCTCCTGTCTGTCGCCCATGGCGGAACGATGTTCCAGGACATCGCGACCCAGTGCGAAGGCGCGGTCCCCCATCGAGACCCCGATGTGTACGACCGACTCGAGCACGATGTCGAGGTCGTCGATGCGACGAGACTCGCGCGCGTGTTGGGCGCGGGTATGCGACGCATCAATACCGTGCACCACCAGGCGATCCGTGACGTTGGATCGACGTTGCGCGTCAGTGCGCGAGCGACCGACGG
>JAGQQW010000293.1 GCA_020426005.1 Planctomycetota bacterium
ATCGGGTCCACCCGGACCGAATCCTCGAGCAACGAGAACAGGAGCGTCGGTGCATCGCCCGCCAAATCGGCGCGGGGCTCCTGGCTGAGCGCGGGCGTCGATACGGAGAGCAGGACCGACAAGGCCGCGACTCGGGTCATCGCGGCGTGGACTCGGGGACCACTGGGCATGGAGAAGCCTATCCCATCCGTCGACTTCGGACCGTGACGGCGGCGCCTGCGCCGCTATGGTCCGTGCGAATGTCCCTCGACACCGAAGGTTGCCTCGAACTGCAGCGGGCGATGCAACGGGAGTTGACCCGTTCGATGCGCGGGTTGCGCCTTCCGTCGCACCCGCGACCTTTCTTCCTCTCCTATCTCGTCCACCACCGCAGCCACACGCGCGTCTGGGGCCGCTACGGGAGCGTCTTTCACTCGTCGCAGGACCGCGACACCGACCTGTACGTCGAATGCCGCGTCGGCTCGTACCGGCTCGACCAGAGCCTCGATGGTGGCATCGCTACGGATTGGTCCGGGCGCGACTCGTACAGCTGGGTCGCCGGCCCCGAAGAGCCGAGTCCGGATGCCGTGCGCTACGCGTTGTGGAAGCTCTCGCAGCACAAATACGAAGAGGCACTCCAGGACTACTACGAGAAGAAGAAGGTGCTCGTCGAGCAAACGCTCCAAGGCGGCGCACGCAGTTTCAGTCACGAACCGCGCTTCGTCCTGACCGAAGACGTGGCGCCCGTGCGCTTCCCGAAGAAGCGATGGGCCGACTTCGTGCGGGAGACCTCGTCGATCTTCCGCCGCCACCGACGGCTGCTCGACCCTTATGTCGAAGTGCGCGGCGAAGACCGCATCCGCGTGTACGTCAACTCCGAGGGCTCCAAGTTCGTCTCGCAGGATGCGTACTTCGAGGTCACGGCGCGTGCGCTCGTCTTGAGCAAGGATGGCATCTATCTGTCGGCCGAACAGCGCTTCCACGGACGATCGCCGCGTGAGTTGCCGACGCGTGCGCAAATCGAAGCAGCGATCGAACGCCTCGCCGAAGACCTCGACGAACTCGCACGCTCCGAACCGCTCGCGCCGTACGCCGGACCCGCACTCCTGTCGGGGTATGCATCAGGGCTGCTCTTCCACGAAGCGATCGGACATCGACTCGAGGGAGAACGCATGATCGCGCGCAGCGAAGGGAAGACGTTCGCGACGCGCATCGGCACGCAGATCCTGCCCGAGGGCATCGACATCTGGGACGACCCGACGATCGCATCGGCGCACGGCAAGAGCCTCTTCGGTCACTATCGCGTCGACGACGAGGGGGTACGTGCCGAGCGTGTGCAACTCGTCGAGAACGGTGTACTCAGGAACTTCTTGATGTCCCGTTCGAGCGTGCCCGGGTTTCCTCAGTCGAACGGTCACGGGCGACATGGAAGCTACGAGGATCCGATGGCGCGCATGGCGAACCTCGTCATCGAAGCACGCGATGGCTGGAGTTCCGAGGCACTCGAAGAGCAGCTCGCGAAGCTCGTGCGCGACCGTGGTCTCGACCACGGACTGATCATCGAAGGCGTGTCGGATGGCGAAACGCGGACCGACCGCTACGACTTCCAGGCGTTCAAAGGGGTTCCGACCGAGGTGTTCGTCTTCGACCCCACAACGAGGCGCAAGCGACGCGTGCGCGATGTGAGCTTCATCGGGACTCCACTTGCCGCAGCCCAAGGCATCGTCGCGCTCGGCCGTGATGCGGCCGTCGACAACAGCTACTGCTGGGCCGAGAGCGGCGGCATCCCGGTCTCGACGATTGCTCCATCGATGGTCGTGCAAGAACTCGAGCTGCAACGCTCGACGACGAAGCGCTTCCGGCCACCGTTGTTGTCGTTGCCGCCGATGCGCGGCGACTGAGCGACTTCACGGGATACAAGCAACCTCGAACGCCGTCGACGTCCGAACGTCGCGCAGACTCGCCTCGAGGTGTGCATCCTGGATTCGGAACCGCAAGTTCGCCGGCGGGAGCGGGATTCGATGCGCGAAGTTCCCGTTCGCGTCCATCGTGTAGGGAGCGAAGATCGCCTGGATGTCCAACAGGACGTAGCAACCCGGGTACTGGATCGTGGTGCGCGACTCACGAAACCCGACCATCGAGAAGCCGACTCCGTTCGGGACGCTGTTCGTGCCGCGGATCTCGAGGGTGCGCGTCTGCACGAACGACGCTTCGGCGGCCTGGCACGAAGTCTCGTAGGGCATCGCGACGCACTTCTCCGCGACGAAACGGACGTCGGCGACGATGCTCGATTGTTGGGCTGCCATCGCGAACGTCGCCGTCGCATCGGATGTGATTGCAAGGTAGACCACCATGGTCCCCGATGCGTCGACGATGACAGGCACGCGTTGCGTGCGTGCTACCGAGCCGCTCGACCAGGAGAAGGGGGTTTGCGTGCCGATCCGAATCACGATGCGCGCCAGCGCCCCGCCGTAGGACGTACCACTGGTACGAACCTCGAGAAAGCCGGGAGTTGGCGTCGGCGAGGCCAGACGCAAGGCAGTGTGGGCAACAACGCCGGCAGTCGCCGATCCGACCAAGGCTGCCGATGCGGACGCCGCTGCGTCGATTCGGAAACTCTGGGTTCCCGCGGTCGCAACGGCGCGTGCATCCGCGCGTCGACCGTTGCTGGCAGCCTGGGCGTAGAGATAGCGCGACGGTGGAATCGAAGAGGCCCTGAGCAGGGTCTTGCTGTCGTACTGCAGACCGGCAGTCGCAGTGACGGACCAGTCGACCGCACTCGAGGCGGACATGGTGACTTGGGAATTCGCGCTCAGAGAAGCGAGCAACGAGATGAAGCCGAGACGTAGCAGTCGGTGCATGGTTCGATGGGTTCGTTCGATAGGTTCGTTCGATGGGTTCGAGGCATCGAGTATCGAACGCGGTGGGTCGTTCGGGCGTCTTCAATGTAGACGTGGAATCGCTCCACGGCTACCGAGCAGCATGCATGCGCGCTCCCTCGGGTCGCCGACGAGAGCGCGCGAGGCGTTTCAGAAGTCCCGTTCGATCCGCGCTGCGCGCTCGAACGGCGCCGGGCCCGGAACACCTTCGACGGTTTGGCGAATCCAGATCTCGACGACGGCTTCTGCACTGGAGCCGAGATCGATCAAATGGCGTTCGGTCTCGAGGACCTGCAGCGCGATCGGGTCTTCGTGCAAGGTCATGTAGACGCGCGTGACTCCCCCTTCGGATTCGCGACTGCTCTCAGTGAGGGTGAAGCCACTCGTCGGCGCGAGCACCTGATGGAGGACCTGATAGCGCGGCACCTCACCGCCCGCGTCGCGCGCAATGAGGATCGCGGTGCTCTCCGGGCCGTCGTAGTCGAGGATCGGTTGCACGCTGCCAACGGCGAAGCGAACACTGAGCCCAGCGGACAATCTCGCCGAGCTGACATCGAGGGGCACACTCAGAACTTGAAGGTGCGCGATGCTCGGCGCCTGCTGGATGAGGTCGACCGGAATGCGCATGACGGTACCCGCCACGTCGAATCGCCCGAGCGGCACGATCGCGACGGGCTGGACGAGGAAGTGCGTGTCGAACGGTCCCATGACGGACGCTCTCTCCGCACCTAGCAGCAGGAAACCGAAGTGCCCTTCCTCTCCGCCCGCGATCAAGATCGCAGACGAATCTTGTGCACTCGCATCGACGTGCACGCTCAAGTCGCCAACACCCGTTCCCGATTGGCTCCCGTACGCTTCGATGCTCACACGCACCGGCGCCGGATCGTGAACTTGCGCCGTCAGCGATGGAACATTCGCAAGAAGGACGTAGGCAAGGGACAGAGAACTCGCGGCGTGCGCGAGACGTAGTGCTCTCCGTGGAACCATGGGTGTTCTCCAGGGGTGTTGGACCAGCCGCGGGGAGCTCGCGCTGACGGAAGCGCATGGGCTTGCGCTTCGATCCGTTTCTGCTGCCGTGTAGCCGGGGCACTCGCGGAGGTAACCACGGGTGCACGCGAAGACGACTTCACGGCATCCGGACGCGGAGGGCCGTCGGAGCGACGATCCGGCTCAACGGCGTTTCAACGTGACGTAGGCTCGCCGACTCGGGAACTCCACATCCGGATAGGGATAGCGGATCACGGTCTCCGCAGCATCGAACTCGGCCTGCGCGGCGATCTCGAGCACGCGATCGACATCGAGGTAGTAGAACGTGAGAGGAGTCTCGTGTCCTAGGAACTCCGTTAGCCGGACTTCCCCCTCGCCGGTGTGGAACGAGAGAAGCACCTCTGCATGCGGCGCGAGTACGCGTCGAAACTCGCGAAACGCAGATGCGATCTCGGAATCGTCGAAATGGACGATTGCATACATCGCCAGGATCGCACCCAGCGACGCGTCCGGCATGTCCAGTGCGAGCATGTTGCCGTGAACGAACTCGACGTGAGGTGATCGTTCACGCGCGACGGTCACCATCCCTCGCGAGTAGTCCACCCCGACGAGGTCCTCGACACCGTGTTCCGCAAGGAAGCGGGTCGTGTGTCCGCAGCCGCACCCGAGGTCGGCAACCCGGCTAGCGTTCGCGACACGCTCTGCGAACCTCGTCAGAAGCAAGCGATCCAGCGGCTTTCGTTCGAGCTCACCGAAGAACCTCGCGGCATAGTCGCGCGCGGCCAAGTCGTATGCCTGCTCGATGTCATGCGCTTGGTGCATCGCTCGAGCGGCTGGATCACCGCATGCTGCTCAGGATCACGAGGCGCTCGATGTCGAGCACGCGCAGCTCGGCGGCATCGGCGCGCTGGAGTTCGCCGATCAGCCCGACTTCGCGGCCCACGAAGTCCGAGAGGTCGTAGCGTCCGGTCGGACAATCGAGATACGCGATCGTCTGTCCACCCTTCATGAGGCGATAGGGACGGTAGTCCGAGCTGCCCGGCCGGTATTCGATCCAGCCGACGCGCGTCCACGTACGACGTTTCGCGGTTGCGACGTCGGCCTCCGACGGACCGGTCTTCGAGTCGTTCGTACCACTCGCATTCACAGTCGGACCCGGCTCGGGCTTCGCGAGGATCTCCTTCGCCTCGACCAGGATCTTCTTGCGATCGATTCCGGACACGAGACCGTCGATGCGCATCTGCGTGTTCGCATCGTCGATGCCCTTCGACGCGGCGAGTTCCTTGAGGTCCGTCGCGCGCTTCGCGAGCGCATCGAGTGCAGCGACCGTCACGCCTTCGGCCCCGCGCACTGCGTCGAAGTCGTTCGCGAGCGTCGTGATCGCTGCTTCGAGTTCGTTCTTGGTCGCGGTGCGCATCGCGGCCTCTTCGGCGGCCTTCTGCTGCTTCGCGTACGTCGCTTCGAGGGCGGCGAGCCGACTCTCGAGGCGCTTCGCGAGCGAAGGATGCGCACCGAGCACGCGCAGAAGGGCGCGCGAGTCGTCGAGCGTCTTCGCATCACACGAGAGCGTCGCCGCGACCTTCGTCGTTCCGCTCTCGATCCATGCACGCGCAACCGGGGGCGCGACGACCTTCACCCAATCCCCTTCGTTACCGAGGATCGCGACCTTCGTCCCGCTGTGTTCGAGTG
>JAGQQW010000294.1 GCA_020426005.1 Planctomycetota bacterium
GTTCGAGTGCCGCGTCAAGCTGCGGGACGATCAGCAGTTCCCGGCACGCGTCATCAACACGTCGCGCGAGAACGACCTCGCCTTGCTCCTCATCTCACCGGAGGACGGTGTCTCGCATCGCTTCCCGCCGATCGAAATGGGCGACTCGGACTCGCTGATGATCGGCGAGACCGTGATCGCGATCGGCAATCCGCGTGGGCAAGTCAACACGGTGACGACCGGAGTGTTGTCCGCCGTCGGAAGGTCGCTGTCGGTACAACCACGCGGCGAGCGACGCCCGATCCAGTTCGACATGCTCCTGCAGCACGATGCGGCGATCAACCCGGGGAACTCGGGCGGAGGGCTCGTCGACCTGACCGGCAAGCTCATCGGAATCAACACTCTGATGCAGGCCGAGTCGCAGAACATCAACTTCGCGATCCCGGTCAATCACGTCCGCACGATCTTCGAGCAGGACCTCCTCAACGTGTCGCGGCTGGCGATTTGGTTCGGCATCGAAACCGCGGCGCGCGACGGGCGATTCGCAATCACGCGCGTCATGCCGGCGAGCCCGGCTGCTCGCGCCGGTCTTCAGGTCGGCGACGCGATCGACCAAGTCGGAGAGCGGAAGACGGTCGACGACAAGTCGTTCGCGACGGCTCTCATCACCTATCGGGTCGGGCAGCGCGTGCCGTTCTTGGTGGAGCGCGCAGGTGCCCAGGATTGGAAGTACGTCGACGCGTGGAGCCGGAGCGCGGGCACGATCCTCGACGTCGCCGGATGCGTCGTCGAGACGGTCGACAAAGTCCGTGAGCGCAACGTGTATCGCAACGTTTTGTCGGATCTGATCGAGATCTATCGATTCGGCGGTGGCAACTTCGACGTGCTTCGCGTGACCGAACTCGAAGAGAACGGTCCCGCTGCGAAGTTCGGCCTTCGCGAAGGCGACTACATCGTCGGCTACATCGTGGAGTCGGACGACTACGAGACGTGGTTGCCGCTGACCGGGGACATCGCGCAGCTTGCGTCGCTTCTCCAAGCTACGGGTGACGGTCGCTCGCCACGCCTTTCGGTTTGGCGCCAGAAGGACGGGCTGCTTTCTGGCCGGATGATCGTGCGGAAGCGCTGATCGCCGGCTGCAACCACGACAAGCGTGCGCAGAGTGCGAACGCCGTCGCAGGGTCCCAACTCGTCGCGCCACTCTCGAACGCCTCAGTCTCGAACGCTTGCGCGAGTCGGCGCGAAACGACGCTGGACCAGCGCTTCGCGAAGCGCGTGAGTGCGGGCACCTGCGCGACCCCCTCGACACACCACGCCTCGAAGCATGCGTCGTCGCCAGCGCCGCGCGCTTCGCGGCACTTCCCATCCTTGGTGGCGACGGACGGAAGGAAGATCGTCGGCGCGGGGCCGAGCGTATTCCATGGCAGTCCTCGCAACGATTCGACCCATCGATGCAGCTGCCGTGTTGCCCGCTCACTGCCGCTGCGCGCCGCGAGTCGCAACGTCGGCAACAGCAGCCCGGCGACGAACCACAGTTCGACGCGACGCGTCGTCTCGCCGACGCGGTTGTCCGGCCAATCAGGCCAACCTGCTTCGACGCAGCCGTCATCGATCCACGTCAGGATCCGTTCGCGTGCGGCCAGGCTCTGCCCACGAGCGAGAACGATCGCGGCGACTGTGCAGTTTCGGAGTGGCCACACGAGTTCGCGGAGCGCACGGCGGCGATCGTCGCGCACGAGTTCTTGCTCGAGAGTATCGAGGACGGTGATCGTCGCATCGAGCTCGAGGCGACGCGACGTGCAGAGGCTCGTGAGCATCGCGCCTTCGAGAAACACGTGTCCAAAGTCGACTTCGCCGAATCCGTGACGCGTACCGTGTTTGACGGGAAGTCGTATCGAGCCGCGCGCGAGATTGCGTTCGATCGTGTGGTGCAACGAATCGAGCGCGAGAGACAGAGCCTCACGACAGTCTCGTGCAGCGTCTCGCGTCGTCGCTCGCAATCGACTCGCGCGCAGGAGCCAGGCAAGGCTCGAATCGAACTCTCCGTGACTGAAGTAGCGGAGCGACCCGGCCTCCGTACGCAGGATTCGCCGCACATCATCGCCGCGAGACAGCGCGTCCCGAGGGCGTTCGTTCGCAAGACGCGTGCACAGCTTCGCGAATGCCGGAGCGAGACCTGGGTCGCACGCGAGCGTCACGCGTGGAGACTGTTCGACCAGTTCGAGGAGCGACGCCACGGGCTGGACTGCGAGGGTCGGATCCGCGCGACACGCACCGGCCCCGACCACCAAGAAGAGAGCATCGCCAGGCCGCAACCGCTCACCCGGGACACGGACCTTCACGCACGTGCGAACCTCACCGTCCGCGTCCGCAAGCACACCTCGCACGCCCGACTTGGCCCCCACCTGCGCGCCCCGTCGCTCGCCAATCGTGATCGACGCGCCGCGCAACTCGATCCCGTGCCACGCACGCGCTTCGGTCGAGAACGAGAACTCGAGCGACGTCCCCGTCTCGAACCCGGACTTCGTCTCGATGTGCATCCGGAGTTCGATGCCACCATCGGGCCACTCGAACCACTCCGCAGAAACCCGAGCTCCTGGCACGGAACTCCTCTGCACGAAGCGCGGAACGACTTCGCCATCCGCATGCGTTGCCGCACGAGCGCCATCGAACGAGAGGCTGCTGCGCGCCTCACGCACTGGAACGCGCGCCAAAGGCCTCAGTCGACACTCACCGGCGACAGACACGTCGGCACGGAGCTCGGCGATGAGCGGAGTCATCGGAACGACTTCTCCTCTGCCCACGACGACACCGCCCTTCGTCAACACGACGGGACCGATCCCGATCGCGGCGGGGATCGCGGTTCTGAGCTTCCCGGACTCGAGTACGACGACCGCCGCACTGGCCGTTTCACTCGCGGCAGGTTCACTCGCGGCCGATTCACTCGCGGCCGATTCACTCGCGGCAGGTCGAATGGAACCATGACCGCTCGCGATTGCGAGAACGACGGCTACCAAATGGTGAAGCGTGCACGACATGTCACTACTTCATGTCCCGACGCCAGCGGAGGTTTCGCGGCAATGCCGATAAACTGCGCACGATGGACTCTGGAACGCGTCGACGTGTCCGGGTCCGCTCATGGAGACAGGGAGAAGAAGATGGATTCGATTCACGTTTTGATTCCTCTCGCCGAAGGGTTCGAAGAAATCGAGGTCGTGACGGTTGCCGATATCTTGATTCGAGCCGGTGCCGAAGTGACGCTCGCTGCGTTGACCGATCATTTGGATGTTCGCGGGAGCCGCGGGATCCACGTCGTCGCGGGGGCGACGATCACGGGCACGGAAGAGGCCGACCTCGTGTACTTGCCCGGCGGAGCCGAAGGTGCTCGCCGTCTCGGCGAAGATCCACGCGTCCTCGAGCTGGTTCGGCGCTTCGATGCGAGCGACCGCTGGATCGCCGCGATCTGTGCGGCGCCGACGGTGCTCGTGCGTGCAGGCGTCGGCGCGGATCGCCGCATGACGTCGCACCCGACCGTCGCGGACGAAGTGCGCGGTCACGCTGCCGAATACCTCGAGGACGGGGTCGTCTTCGATGGAAAGCTCGTCACCGGTCGGGGTCCCGGCGTCGCTCTCGACTTCGCACTCGATCTCGTCGGGCTGCTCTTCGGCGCCGAGCATGCGGCAGAAGTGCGCGGCCCGCTGATGTGCGAAGTCGTGCACTGAGACGAGGGGCGAGGAGCCGCGCGACGCACCGGCGCACACGCCTTCTTCACGGCTTTGCCCAGCATTTCTTCATGATTCGAGGCATGATGAGCCCGCTCTCCGGGCTCCCTCTAGGCGAAATCAGCGATTGGGAGCCCTCCCTGCCTGAACGCTCTGAAGCCCTGAATCATCATGCGAACGACTCTTCAATCGCTCCTCGCCGTCACTGCGCTGACCGGTCTCGCCCACGCGCAATTCAGCCTCAGCGAGATCCTGATCAACCCCCCCGGCGGTGACGACGGATACGAAGCCATCGAGATCCGCGGCGCCGCGAACGCGGCACTGACGGGGTACTACATTCTCGCGATCGAAGGCGACGGCGCGAATGCCGGCACCGTCGACACCGTCATCAACCTCGGCGCCCACAGCACGGGCTCCAATGGCCTGTTGCTCATGCGCGACAGCTCGACGATCGTGCTCAAGCCGGCTCCCGCGGCGGCGACGACCGTTGCAGTCGACTCGGCGGCATTCACGCCCGACATCGAGAACGGCACCATCACGATCGTCCTCGGCTTCGGAACGGCTCCGACCGTGTCGGTCGACCTCGACGCCAACAATGACGGTGTGCTCGACAACGGCATTCCCGGCTTCACCACCGTGGACGCCGTCGCATGGACCGACGGCGGTGCCAGCGACTTCATGTATGCCGGCGCACTCGGGGGTTTCGATCAGCCGAACACGCATGCATTCACGCCCGATGCCGCCTACCGCATCTATGACGCGAACGGTAAGGCATGGTGCTGGACGTTCGCGGACGTCCTCACATCGGCAACCGCGCCGGATGGACCGTTCACGTTCGACTTCGTCGGTTTCGATTTCGCCGGCGGCCTCGCCGAGGGCTTCGGCCCGCAGCAGCTCGACCTCGGCAACATGAACGGTCGTCTTCAGTTCTGCACCGACTACTACGGAATCAGCACGGCCAACGGCGGCACCCAGACGATGCTCCTCGACGCCGGCTCGATCAACGCGAACGGCTTCGCCCTGGTCGTCGGCAGCCTCACGGGCACGAAGCCCGGCATCGCGCTCGGCTCCCTCACGATCCCCGTCAATTTCGACCCGTACACGTCGCTTCTCCTCAACGCTCCGAACACGCTCGTCAACCCGTCGGTCGGCTTGCTCGACGCCCAAGGCCGAATGACCTCGAAGTTCGCGCTTCCCCCCGCATCCCCGGCAACGATCGGCATGACGTTCAACCACGCAGCCGTGATCCTCGACAGTACGTTCTCGACCTTCAAAGCGGTCACGAACCCGACGACGCTGTTCATCCAGGCCTAGGCCTGACCCGCCCCTGGCACTTCCCGCGTGAAACGTGCCAGGGACAAAACGCGGTACTTTCCCGCGTGAAACGTGCCAGGGACAAAGCGCGCTACTTTCCTGCGTGAAACGTGCCAGGGACAAAACGCGGTACTTTCCCGCGTGAAACGTGCCAGGGACAAAGCGCGCTACTTTCCTGCGTGAAACGTGCCAGGGACGAAGCGTGCTACTTTCATCGATCTTGCGATCGGTGACGAACGTTGCGCCGCAGAGTTCTCGCGTGGAGGGCCTGCCCCCTTGCGTTCTCGGGGGCTTGTCGCCACTGTCTCGCTTCGCGCTTGGGAGTGAAGCGAGGATGCAGCACAACATCACGGCTGACCAACTGAGGTCTCCGCACGCGATTCGTTGCGAAGCGGGATCGTTCGAACCGGCTCGCCACTACTACCCGCGTACGCTCAATGCGCAGTTGCACGCG
>JAGQQW010000295.1 GCA_020426005.1 Planctomycetota bacterium
CGTGGACGTCGCCGCGGCAACTCGAACTTTTTGCAGACATCCAGGGAACCTGCTAAGCCCGCGAGCGGTCGGCACTTGCGCCTTCCTGGGGGAGGTCCCCGCGGGGCCTCTGCACGAGCTGGGTTCCGGAACGGTTACTGCTGCCACAAGGCAGTCTAGAATGGCCTTCGACGGGGGTCCCTGGTGGGCCTTCGCGCCCTTCCGCCCCGCCTCTGAACCCGAACCCGCCGCTCGATGCAAGCGACCGACCCCTTCCACTCCGGCCCTTCGCTCCTCGCCGAGGGCGGAGTGCCGCGCTTGAAGGAACGGCTGGCCGAGATGCGGCCGGAGATCGGGCGCGAGGAGTGGAAGCGGATTCAGGAATTGGTCGCCGATCCCGAGCGCGACCACGAGTCGATCCGCGACTCCGTCTCGACGCGGCTGATGGAGGTCTTCAAGGGCGCCCGCGCGCGCCAGGAAGAATGCCGCGGCGCCTTCGGCCTGCTCTACGAGCTGAACGGCCAACACCTCCTGACCCAGGTCGCCGCCCGCCTGCGCCGCTACTCGAGCAAGGCCGACCCGCGCGACGTCCTGCAAGAAGTCTTCTTCAACGTCTACCGCTACCCGCACCGCTTCAACTCGGCGCGTGAAGACGCCTTCCGCGTCTGGTCGGCGATGATCGTACGCAACACGGTGCTCAAGCACCTGCGCTCGCTCTCGCGCGGCGGCCGCAACGAGCTGAACTTCGAAGACGTCCCCGAACAATCCTCCGGCGAGAACGACAGCCCGGTCGCCGGCGCGATCGAGACGGAGAGCCGCGACGAGTGCGCGCGCGTCTTCGTCACCTACCTCCAGCTGTACCTGCAGTTCTACTCGATGCTCTCGGAACGAGAGCGCCGCGCGTTGCACCTCGTCGAAGTCGACGAGCAGAGCTACCGCCAGGCTTCCGAGGAACTCGGCATCAAGCTGGAGAACCTCAAGATGGTCATCTTCCGCGCACGCCGAAAGATCCTGCGCAGCCTCGATGCGGTGCAAAGCCGTATGGAAGCGTGGAGTCCTGCCGAAGTCGGTGGTCAACGCCTCGACGCGATGGCTCCAACGGCCATGCATCGAATCGAGCGGGCTCAGCGAGCATCCCGAGCGAGTCGGCAGCCTTCCATGGAGGCCGGTGCATGAATCGTTTCGGTGACGAGCACAAACCGGATTCGCCGCTGCGCGATCCTTGTGAAGACATCGAAGCGGATGTTTCCGCGTTGATCGATCGTGAGCTGGACGAGGCCGGACTGCGGCGCGTCATCGTGCATCTCGAGATCTGCCCGAGTTGCCGTCGCTTCCTCGACAGTATTCGAGCGCAAGTCTCGCTCCATCAGCGCACGGCGGTCGAAGACGCGAAGACTGCATCGGAAACCGCAGCAAACACCGCGCGCGTGGATCCCTTTGCGCAGCCTGCCTCCTGGGCAGCGATGGATTCCGAGGTTCTCGCGGACGCGCCGTCGGAACTCGCGGACGCGACGACAGGGGATACCGAGTTCGATTTGTTCGCCGATGTCGACGTGGACGCGACCCTCGGCGCGGGGCTGGAAGTCGGGCAAGAACGGGACGGCGTTCCGAGTCCGTTGCGCCAGTCGATCCTTTCCGACGTGCGGGAGCGTGTCGGTGAGGTGCTCTATCAGTTGGGGCGCGCCTACATTTGCCTCGCTCGTCATCCGGCGACGTTCCGCATCATCGCGCGTGAACCTGTGCGCGTACCCGAGTTCCGGGTGCGCGGCAAGGCGCTCCTCGATGGCGTGACGACGATGGAGCGCGACGAGACGACCTCGAAGCGTCGCGAGTGGGTCGAGGCGCGTGAGCTCTTGCACAAAGAGCTCGACCACGTGCAGAAGAACTACGACAAGGGACGTCTCCTGCTCGAAGAGAGCCTTGCGATTCGACCCGCATCGAACGCATGCCGGATTCACCTCGGTCACGTGTTGACCGAGCAGTCGGAGTTCGCGGGCGCACTTGGCCTGTTCGAGGCGGTCCTTGCCGACTCGCGGTCCGAATACGACTGCGATGTCGTGACCCAGGTGCCCTATCGCATCTACGCGCTCGAATCGCTCGGGAATCTCCAACTCTGGATGAACGAGGACGAGGCGGCGCTGCGGTCGTTCGAGGCGGTTCGTGCCTCAGGAGCGATGCGTGTTCACGCCGACTTCTCGTCGTGTCTACTCAACATCGCAGTCGCGAGTCTGCGGCTCGGCCAGCACCGACGAGCTGCAGACGCGCTCGAAGAGTGCTATCGCGAGTTTCCAGAGCGTCGTGAACCGCTCCGCCAACAGTTGGTGTTGCACCAGGCGATGATGCGCGATCTCCGAAGTGATGGCCCGACTTGGGCTCGCCTCGTCGAGAGCTGCCCTATTTGGTTCGCGCCCGCGGTCGCGGCGACGAACTCCGTCAGTTTTCACCTCAATTCGTATGCGCTTCGGTCGAAGCGCGCTTCCGATCGCGAGCGATCCCCGGATCGCCGTGCGCGTTTCCCGGAGACTCGCGATCGTGCCTGAACTACCGTCACGTTGCATTGCGCGGCCTGCCCCGGCTGCCACCATTTCCCTGTCCCACGAACCCCGATGAACAAGTTCGCAATGATCGGCCGCTTGTTTTCCCACCTAACGCCTGTGGTCGTCCTCGGCGCTGCGTTCACCATGGTCGCTTCGACGGCGACCGCGCAGTTCAAGACGTCGCCACCACAACCGGGCAATGGATGGGTCAACTCTCCGAGCGGGAATCGCGTTCTATCACTCCGTAATCAAGTCTCGGTCGAGATTCGCCATGAGACCGTTCCTGTCGCACTGACGCGTGTGGTTCAGGGGTCGGCGGTCGCGTCCGCGCGTGGACTCGACAGTGTCCTGACGGTTCTCGGACCGAATCGCGTGGCGATTCAATCGACCGTGCAGGACGGAAAGACGATCGAACTCCACCTTCCGGGTACGCTTCGCAACCCGATGGTGATCGTCTATGCACTCGGCACGCCGAGTTTCTTCTCCCTCGGGAGTCCGGTGCTCCACTTCCGAGCGGATGATCTCGTACGCTTCGCCAGCGTGACGTCGATCCACAAGCTCGACTTCCAGGTGCTCGGGTTCACGCAGAGCACCCTGTTCTCGATGCCGGTCGAGGTCCGCATCGACCCGACGAAGCAAGCCATTCGCCTCGAACTCTGAGGCACGCGCACTCGCGCCTCCCCGAAGACCGGATCGCTCAGGAAGAGAGGCGGATTCGGTCGATGCGAAAGCGATGGGTGAGTCCAGCTTGCGACCGAGTGACTCCGAGCCGTTGCTCAGGCTCGACCACGGTGAACGATTGCGTGCCACCGTTCTCGATACCCCGGAGCCGAAAGTGGCGATTCTGGGGCTCGTCGGCTGTCAGCTTCGTGTGCGCTTGGAGCGGCACGTGCATCGCGGCGAAGAGCTTCTCGTCGTCGTCGAGCATCACGGCGATGTCGTGAGGCTCCGCTGTATCGAAGAAGGAGTCGCCGACGGCCTCGACGCAGATCACGCTGCCCTCAAACGCGAAACGCGCGCGAGTCGTCTCGACACGCGCGCGTAGAACGTCTGGGTTCGATGCTTCGTCGCTCAGAAGCGCGACAGGTAGCGGTCGATCTCCCACTCGTGAACCTGCGCGATGTATTCACTCCACTCGGCGCGCTTCTCCGACGTGAACTTCTCGACGATGTGTGCGCCGAGGGCATCGCAGAGGACTTTGTCCTTCTCGAGCGCGTCGATCGCCTCGGACAGGTTGCCCGGCAGGCTGTCGACCTTGTGCTTCGCGCGTTCGCGCTGGCTCATCGTGTAGAGGTTCTTGTCGACCGGTGCGGGCGGCTCTTTCTTGTTCTTCACGCCGTCGATGCCTGCAGCGAGCATTCCCGTCAGTGCGAGGTACGGGTTACACGCGGGGTCGGGCATGCGAAGTTCGACACGAGTGCCGACACCCCGACGCGCGGGAATGCGGCAGAGTGGTGAACGGTTCTTCTCCGACCAGGCGATGTGCGTCGGTGCTTCGTAACCGGGCACGAGTCGCTTGTAGGAGTTGACGATCGGGTTGGTCAAGGCGCACAGGCCTTTCGCGTGCCCGAGGAGGCCGGCGATGTAGGCAAGCGCGACGTCGCTCAGTTGCCGCTCGGCGCTCTTGTCGAAGAACGCGTTCGTACCCTTCTCATCGAAGAGCGACTGGTGCGTGTGCATTCCCGAGCCGTTGATGCCGTAGACGGGCTTCGGCATGAACGTCGCATGCAGCCCGAAGTCGGCCGCGATCTTGCGAACGACGAGCCGGAACGTCATGAGGTTGTCCGCGACGCTCAGCGCATCGCCGTAGCGGAAGTCGATCTCGTGCTGTCCCGCGGCGACTTCGTGGTGGCTCGCTTCGACCTCGAATCCGAGGGCATGCAACGCGTTGCAGATCGCGCGTCGGCACGGCTCGCCACGATCGACTGGGGCGAGGTCGAAGTAACCACCCTTGTCGTGCGTGCGGGTCGTCGGCGTGTTGCCTTCGCGTTCGAAGAGGAAGAACTCCGCTTCGATCCCCGCCATCATTTGGTAGCCGATCTCGCCGGCGCGTGCGATCTGCCGCTTGAGAGTGCCGCGCGGGCAGCCTTCGAACGAACTGCCGTCCGACGAGTGGACATCGCAGATGATGCGGGCGTTGCGGCCTTGGTTCTCATCGTTCCACGGGAAGACACGGAACGTGTCGAGATCGGGCACGAGGACCATGTCCGACTCTTCGATACGCGTGAACCCCTCGATCGAGGAGCCATCGAAGAGGCATTGCCCATCGAGTGCCTTCTCGAACATCGACTTCGGAACTTCGACGTTCTTGGCGACTCCGCTGATGTCGGTGAACACGAGACGGAGGAATTGGACGTTCTCCTTCTCGAGTTTCGAGAGGATCTCGGTTCGAGTCAGACGGCCCTGTTCGAGCGGGCTGTCGACGGCGTGTTCCATTTGCTTCTGGACTGTCATGAAAGATCGCCCGCGTCGGGCGCCTCATTCGTGGTGGCTTGGTCGTCTCGCATTGCCGGTTGCCGGCGCACGCGTGCATGTCGAATTCTGCATCAGATGCACGATCTCGGCTGCACATGTGCAGATGTAGCGCCTATTTCGGCAATTTCGATGGGCTTGTTCTGCAAATCGTGCAGAAAATCGCAATCACTTCATTGCGGTTGCCGGAGGGCCCTCGTGACCGGCGATTCGGCGCGCGAGCCGCGCGATCAGGAGTTCTTGATCGTCCAGCGGAAGCTGTCGGATGAGGGAATCCGGCCCGGATTCGAAGCGCACGCGGAGTGGGCCTGGCGCGAGACGCGGACGATTTCCCTCGAGGAGCGGTCCGAGCCACAGCCTGTCGCCCGTGCGGAGTCGGATTCCCACGCGGCCGTCGACGATTTTGGGATCTTTGGCACCGTCCATGGCACCGTCC
>JAGQQW010000296.1 GCA_020426005.1 Planctomycetota bacterium
CAACATGACGATCGTGTCCCCGAGAGCCCCGCGGCGCAGGACCAGGACATTCATCGTGCGGCACTGCGGCATCGACTCCGACATCGCGTGACCTCGAAAACTCGACGTGTGCACGGATTCTCTTCGTTCGGGGCGCCGTTTTTCGTCGGCTCGTTCCCTTCCTTACGTGCGGCTCCGGTTGGTGTCGCGCGTCCCCGGTGGGATCCGGGACAAGAGGATTGGAGGGGATCGTGGATCAGGAGATCGATGGCTGGCGAAAATGCGCCCGCCGGTACTTCACGCCGAGACTCGAGGACAAGAACACCGTCGACGATCTCGTTCAGGAGACGTGTGTGCGGGCGTGGTTGTCCAAGCGTGATGGGCGAACGGCTCATGTCGGTGGTGGTTGGATCATCGGGATCTCGTGGCGGGCACTCGCACAGTATCGTCGTCATCGTGCGACGGTAGGTGCACGTATCGCGTGCGAGAGCGATGTTCGTCATGCGCTCGTGACGTATGCGGACACGGTGAGAGAACGTCACTATCGCATCGGTGATGACGAGTATCCCCTGAGCGCGGTTCTGCGGGTCCTCGAGCGCAGCGTTCGCGAGATGCCGGCGACTTGGCGAGGCATCTTCAAGCTGCGCATGGCTGGCGCGTCGCTCGATGCGATCGCACGCCGTTCGGGTCTCAGTGTCAATGTCGTCAAGCTTCGTCTCTATCGGGGGAGACAGGCTTTGAAAGAGGCGATCGTCGCCTCGCTCGAGAAGGAAGAAGTCGATGCAATCCAATCCCAGGAAGTCTGAACCCGCAACTGCGTACGAGTCTTCGTACGGGCGCGTGCGACGCGCGTGCTTCGCACTCTTCGCATGCGCGGCGTTGCTCGCTGGTCATCGCGGTGCGGTGGCTCAAGGCGAGTCCCCGGATCGTGGTAACGGGCAAACCGATGCGATCGCCGCTCTGCGAAAAGAAGGCAAGAAAGCGCTGGCAGCCGCCGCGAAGCTCGCGCGCGTCCCGTCCGGTAGCGAGCATGAAGCCCGTATTCGTGCGATCGAGAGTGCCCTCGAAGCGTACGCGGGATGCATCGAACGCTTCGGCAAGGTGCCGAGCATCGTTGCGGACGGCGAGTTCCGGCGTGGCCAGCTGTTCGCCAAGCTCCAGCAAGTCGAGTCGGCGTGCTCGGCCTTCGAACGCGCCGCGGATTCGGATACGGAAGTGTTCGGCGCCCGCGCGTGGCTCGAAAAAGCGCACGTCCTGCGGCGCCACAAGCGCTACACGGACGCGCTCGCAGCGTATCGTCGCTCCGTGACGCTGCCGGGACCACGCTACTCGGGACAAGCGAGACTCTGGGTCGGCAAGACGCTCGTGTCGCTCGGACGCGTGCCCGACGCGCGCACATCGTTCGGGGAACTCGCCCGCGACAGCAAGGCGGACGCACGTCTTCGCGTGCAAGCCTTCGACGAACTCGCGATGAGCTGGATCCGTGAGAACGAAGCCGACGCCGCAGCCCGCATCCATGCCGAGGTCGACAGCGCCTTCGCGACCGAAGTCGCCGGCGACGACAAGACCGCAATCGCCCTCGCCCGAGCGATCGAACGCATGCGCTCCAAGAAGAGTCTGGCTCGCCTGCGCGCGAAGCGCAGCTGAGTGCGAAATGCACGGAGGGCGTGGATGCATGTCCCTCCGTGCTTGGTCGACATCCCCGTCGGTCCGTCGCGCGATTGCGAGGATCGACACTGATCGACGCAGCTAGTCGATGGTGACAGGCCGTTGCTCGGAAGGTTGACACCATCGGTGCAGGATCGAGTTGCGGACGACGCGAAAGCGCACCGTGCGCACGATCCACGATAGAGCGGCAGACGGCACGAACTGGAAGATGACCAGTGCAGCGAGGGAGAGTGGCCAGAGGTTCACGCTGTGCTGTGTGAGTGCTGCGTACGCGACGTTTGCTGCTACTGTTCCGAACAGGCTCGCCCACGCTGTCACGAACGTGCCAGCGTTCGCCACGAGTGGCATCAGGAGGGCGAAAAGGTAGCTGGCACCGAGAACGAGATGGAATGACGCGCTCACGTCGAGTGACGAGCGTCGTGTCTCTGCCATCAGGGCTGCGTTGAGTGCCACGATGGCGACGAAGACCGTAAGGAACCGCAACGGGCTCACGGACTGCGCATGCAAACGTTCGGATGTAAGCGCTTTCGCCATGATCCTGAGCGCTTGCGGTGGACCGCTCCCGAAATATGCGTCCGTCCCGCGCCGGAGGCGTACGACCGCGTGTCGATCGTTATCGACGAGAGACAGATCCTCGTCGGAGGTATCCAAGTGCAAGTCTGGAAACTCGCGGTGGGCTGCTTGGATGGCGCGTAGCGCGGCCGCTTCGTGTTTCGAAGTCATGCGACGGTCCGATGTTCGATGGATCGCAAGGGCTTGGCCCGAGTGTCGTAGCGCTTTGGCCCAGCGCGGGCGATAGAATCCGGTGAACGGGAGCACCATGACCGAACGCACGACGAGACTGCTGACGAACGCCGGAGCGGAACGCCAGGACCTTCGAGCCTACCAGGCCGAGGGTGGTTGGTCCGGGTTCCGTGAGCTGGTGCAGAGTGGGGATCCCGAGGCGTTTCTCGCCGAGGTCGAAGCGTCGAGGTTGCGTGGACGTGGCGGTGCGCGGTTCCCGACCGCGACCAAGTTGCGGATGGCGCGGGAAGCGGACGGGACGACGAAGCACGTCGTCGCCAATGGGGGAGAACACGAGCCTGGTAGCCACAAGGACAAGTTCTTGGCGGCGCGGTATCCGCACGAGATCCTCGAGGGGCTCCTGATCGCGGCATGGACGACCGGGGCGGAACACGCTTGGGTCTACCTGATCGAGGACATGGACGAGCAGATCGCTTCGATCGAGAGCGCGATCGACGAGGCGCGCTCTGCGAACTTGGTCGGCGAAGGGATCCTCGGCACCGATCTGTCCATCGACGTGCGCGTCCATCGTGCGCCGACGACGTACGTGGCCGGTGAGGAGACCGCGGCCATCGATTCGATCGAAGGTGGGCCGGGACGTCCGCGCAAGAAACCGCCGTACCCCGGGCAAGAAGGCATCGGTGGTCATCCGACGACGGTGCAGAACGTCGAGACCCTCGCGCATCTCGCGTGGATCGCGCGCGAAGGTGCAGAGGCATTCGCCTCGATCGGCACGACGGAGAGCACCGGGACGATGTTGTTCACGCTGCCGGACAGTCTCCGCAATGCCGGAGTGCACGAGCTGCCGTTCGGCATCACGTATCGGCAGATCCTCGACGAGGTCGGTGGCGGCACGCGCGATGGTCGTCGCGTCGTCGCGCTGCTCCCTGCTCTCTCGTGCTCGTTCGTCGCGGCGGACGATCTCGATGTCGTGGTCAGCCACGAGGCCCTCGCCGAACTCGGCACGTCGCCTGGTTGCGGCGGCATCCATCTGATTCTCGAGGGCGAGGACCCGGTCGAACGCATTCGGGACATCGCACGCTTCTTCATGGCGGAGCAATGCGGGCAGTGTCCGCCATGTCGCATGGAGACCAATCAGTTCGTCCACATTCTCGAGGCGGTCCTCGCAGGCAAGAAGGGCGACTACATGGGACAGCTCACGAAGATCGCGACCTTCGCCCATCGCAAGGGCAACTGTTCGCTCATCGAGATGGCTGCAGCGCCCGTCTTGTCCGGAGCACGGCTCTTCGCTTCGGCGTTCGACGCGAAGGCGGAGAGCGGGAACCCGGGCGAAGCTTGACGCAGGATGCCGGAAGCGGGACGCACGAGCATGAAGCGATTCGAGCCCATCGACGACGAGGTTTCGGTCCTGCTCGAAACGCATCGCCACGTGTTGGCGTGGAATCGATTCTCGGCTCCGCCGTTCGCGAGCTTCCTCGTCTCGCTGCACAAACGCGAAGTCCGTGCGTTCGTCGACTCGATCGACGACGTGCAATTCGATCACGAGACCGACGACGGTGAACTCCGCATGACGCGCGAAGGGACGCGGATCATCCTGTCGTTTTCACGGCGGGGTGATGACGCGACGGGGCGGCACGTCTTGTCCGAGGATGCATCGAATCGCTTCATGGCCGCGCTGCGCACGATCGCCGGAGTCGACCGGGCTGGCGGCTGACGCACCGACTTCGACGGATTCGTCGAGGCTCTCGGGGTTCGGCCTGGAGCGAACGACCGGCCGCCACGGCATGTCAGGCTTTTCGGCCTGGCTTCGAGATCGCGCCCCGGCTGTTCGCGTGACCGAGAAGCTCAGCCGGGTATGCTCGCGCTCCGGTATGCGAGTTTCTGTCGTGGCGTCGATCCTCGGCGCGGGCCTGGTGCTCGGCGCGATCTGGTGGGGCGTCACCAACCTGGCGACACCCGCGAGCGGTCCGTCCATACAGCGGGTCCCGGAGGCGGCAGAGCGGCTAGCGGCTTCGGTCGAAACGGTCGACGGGATGGATGCGCCGAGCTCTGGCGTCGACTCGCGCACGGGCGCACTGGCGGAGGATCGCGGGCCGGACGATGCATTTCCGCCGCCGTCGTGGGCGAAGTCGCTCGAGCGGATCGACGAAGAGATCGAGTTCGCCGCTGGCGAAGCGCCGTTCGTGCAGGTCGTTCGAGGCCGTGAGCGCGTACCCGTTGCCGGTGCGCACGTGGCGTTCTTTCGATGGGAGGAGACCGCGCGTCCCGGGCGTCTCGATGGCGAAGACGGCCGGTCGATCCATGCGCTCGCGTCGAAGGGATTGCACGGTACGACGGACGAACGCGGTTGTACACCGGTGCGTCTCCAGGTCTCGCGTCGACCCGAGGCGGCTTGGTCGACCGATGGCTCGGGCAGAACCGACCCGAGCGTCGTCGTCGTTGGCGCTTGGAGTGACGGCGACTTCGGATGGACGCGCGTGCGCGTCGTCGACCTCGAGCCACGAACTCGTTTCGAGGTCGTGCTGCATCACGACAACGAGCTTCGCGTGCGTGTGCTGGATGCCGACGGATCCCCGGCGCAGAACGTCAAAGTCGGTTTCTACCGGTGGCAACCGAAGCAGTGCTATCGCTTCCTGAACCTGCAAACAGACTCGGCGGGGCTCGTCCGCGTACGTCACTTGCGCGCCGAGTTCGGGTCGGACACCGATCGTCTCGTCGTCGTCGCGGAGATCCATGCCGATCCGCTCCCGTATCTCGTGGTCCGAGCGGACGATCGCGCCGAGGAGCACGTCGTGCGCTTGCCACCGACCGGCACGACGTCGATCTCGGTCGTCGGGGCCGATGGGCACCACTACCGGGCAGACTCCCTGATGCGGGTGTCGCCGAAGCGTCACGGCGGTGAGATCCAGGTCGATGGTTCCATCGTCGACGCGCCGTACCACAGACTCGTGTACGAGAATGGCATGACGCGCGTCGAATGGTGCGCAGTCGGCGTCACGTTGGTC
>JAGQQW010000297.1 GCA_020426005.1 Planctomycetota bacterium
CGCCGCGCTTGTGGCAGGCGAAGCAGCGGCGCTGCGCGAGCGCCTGCTGGATGCGCTGCTCGTCGGTCGGCGCAGGAGCATCTTTGGCAGCATCCTTGGCGAGGGCGAGGCGCACGTCCGCGCGCTGCGCCGGGGTCAGCGCGTAGTGCGGCCAGGGACCGACGGTCCCGGAAAGGCAACCGCGCGACGCATCGAGTGCGGCCAGCGGCGGCGGGGTCGTGGGGGGCGGTGCCGCGGCGCCGCCGACGTCGTGGCAGCTGGCGCAGCGCAGCTCGGCGAACAACGCTCGGCCGCGCTCCGCTTTGTTCGCGTCCAACTGCTCGGCCGCTGGGCGTGGCGTCGCGCCCGGTCCGCGCAAATACTGCGCGAGGTCGTACGCCTCGCTCGGACTCAGGCCGAAGTCGGGCATGCGACGCGACGGACGCGCCTCGTGTGGCGCGAGCAAGAACGCCTGTAGCGATGCGCCCGAGTACTTGTCGCCGAGCTGCAGCGGGCGCTGCTCGTCGTGGCACGCGCGGCATCCGATGCGTGCGAAGAGCGCAAAGCCGCGCAATGCTGCCGAGGCGTCCGGCGGGCCGTCGGCGATCGCCTCGGTGGGCGACAGCGAGCGCACGAAGTGCACCAGCGCGTCGACGCGTCCTTGCAACTCGGCGCCTTGCCAGCGCCGCAGCAGATCGGGCATCACGGTGCCCGGCGCGACGGTGTTCGGCGACGTCAGGTAGTCGTGCAGGTAGCGCGCGTCGATGCGCGCGCCGGCCGTGCGCAGGTCGGGCCCGATGGCCAACACGCTGGCGGGGTCGATGTCGAGCTGATGGCCATCGTGGCAAGCGACGCACCCGAGTTCCTCGAGCAGCACGCGGCCGCGAACGAGCGCGGGCAGCCCTTCCGCATCGAGCGCGGCGATGCGCGGCGGCGGCACGGCGGGCCGCGCGCGATCCGGCGGTTCGCCGGCACAGCACGCGAGCAACAGCGCGACGGCGACGTACGGGAGCGGCGTCGCCGGCCGCTGCCGGGGATGAACGAGGTCTGGCACCCGAGCAGCATAGGCGCGGGCCCTGGCGGGCGGTCCAACGATCGTCACGGAACGGCTGCTCCGGTGATGCAGATCGTCAGAAATCGACCTTCATCGCCTGACACAGCCAACGCATGAACGGCGTCGCGTCCTTGCACGCGGCCGTGAATTGCGCGAGGAAATCCGACTTGGTCACATCGCTTTGCTTCAGGTGGAGGACGGCGATGAAGTCCTTGCGTTTGATGTCGTCGACGCACTCGTGCTCGGCGTCGAAACCGCGCGGCGGTCGTTTTAGCGACTCACCCTCGAGATCGAAGCGTGCGCGAAACTGCTTCGCGTCGCGCGCGCGTCTCCAGGCCGCCGGATCGTCGACGATCGCGCTGCGAATGTCTTTGAGTGCATCGCTCTCCGGACGCCAGATCCCCACACCGACGAAACAGCCGCCGGGTTCGAGATGAAGGTAGTAGCCCGGCGCGTGCGCGGACTTGTGCTTCTCGTGTCGGAAGTGGATCCCGACGTGTGTCTTGTACGGACTCGGGTCGCTGGAGAACCTCACGTCACGGTGCACACGAAAGAGCGATCCTCCGACCTTCTTCGGGATCGCCTTGAAGTGCTTCGTGATCTTTTCGAGCGGATCGGCGAAGTCGGCGATGAACTGCAACGACGGAGTGCGCACGTCGTCCTCGAAGCGAGACTTGTTCTTTTCGAACCACGGCTTCGTGTTGTTGGCCTTCAGGTCTTTGACGAACTTGAAGAGCGCCGGGCGGAAGTGGGCTTCGGTCATGCTGAGGTTCTCTGTTTGTCGACGACGAGGTTACGTGCTCCCGAGTTTGCGCAGCGGCGCGGGTCGCGGTGCTCGACGACCGCCGCGTCGAAGCTCTGGACTCCGCGCTTCTAGCGGAAACTCAGTACGTCGATCATGGCGACCGAGTCGAAGGCACCCTTGATGTTCTCGGGGACCGTCTGAGTCCTTCGCATCGGCGAACCCGTTCTCCAAGGAAATGTGGGGATGGTGGCAGAAATTGCTTTCCCCCAATCCGACGGTCCCATGATCCTCGGCGGCGTCTCCAAAAGCCACCAACGCCGCGCCTTCAACATCGAGATCGAGATCATGTAGTGACCCTGACCGGGCAGTGCGGAGACCGCCGAGGACGCTGACGAGGGCTGTGAGCCAAGACGTTCTCATGTGCGGGAGATAGCCGCCAGAACGGGCAGCGACCACGCATCAGAGTGTCCGATCAATAGAAGAGCGGCGCATGACGCCACAAGTCCCAAAGTTGCAGCACGATGCCCACGCTGCCCAACGCCACGGCGCCCCGAGACCCTGCTCGCCGCGACCGCAAGGAATGGCAGGACGCGAGACTCGCCAAGAACAAGACTGCGAACACGGGAGACTGGAAGCGCATCCACGGGACAACTCGTGCGCCGGCCAGCAGGCCGATCAGAAGCGTGGCCGCGAGGCAAGCAACCCAGAACTCACGCGACACCTTCCAGGCGCGCCTCCTGAACACCGCTGTTCCGAGCACGACGGGCAGCATGACGTGCGAAGCACGCAGGCTTCGATCCCAGAGTCCGCCCCACTGAAACGCATCGACGTATCGATTCTCCGCCGCGACCTGACGCGCCAAGGCGATGCTCTCGAACGCCCCGATCAGGAGCCAGGTCGATCCAACGACGATCACGGGCAGGAGCAGGGTGAGACCACAAACAACACGAGACGCCGAAGATCCGCGACGAAGCGAAGCGGCGAGAGGCAAGGCTGGCAGCAAGAGCAACGGACAAAGTGCCAGCCGTGTGAAGGCGGTCGCGATCAAGACACCGACCGAGCACGCGGCATATCGAACACGCACCTGGGACGAGCGCGCTGTCCACAAGCGACTGACACTCATCACCGCCGCCATCGCGAGGAAGATGCCGACGATGTCGGTCTGCAGACTCCCCATGGCTCGCAACACGCACGGATTGCACGCGAACAAAGCCAAAGCGACCGGGGCGACGAAGCGGGAGAGTCCCGGACCATGCACCGCAACCATCACGAGCGCCCACGAAGCCAACGCAAAGACAGTCACGACAAGAAAGAATGCGTCCGCGAGACTCAGAACACCTTGAAGGACGCCGAGCAGACACGGCACGAGGAGCACGTGCCCCTTACGACAAGACGAGATCCCTTCGGTGAAATCGCTCCACGACACGTGGCCGCCCAAGAACTCGAAGCAGCTTCGAGCGAGGAGAGCGGAGTAGTCCGGCCAATACTGCCATGGAGAGACCGCCACACGCCTAGCATGCAGCTCCCACGCGACCACGAAGGCCACGCCGAACGAGCAAGCACCGAGCGCGAAGTATCGTTCGGTGGATCGTGGCGCGCGGAAGGCCAGCCACAAGAAGAGCAAGATGCCGACAGCGACGGTCCCGCCCGCCGGCGAACCGCGCAAGCCGCACCAAAAGTGGTTCAAGCTCGTAGCCTCGTGCCGCGCGCCGTCCACTTGAAGCATGCCCTCGGGGTCTGCCGAGTAGACCAAGCGCAAGCCTGCGCGTTCCGTCTCTCGTGTCCCGTCGATCTCGAGCCGCAGGGCCGTGCTCGCCGACACGTCGAGCGCAAACGCGAAGCGCAAGCGCGGCAGATCCGCAACGAACTCGGACTCCACTTCTCGCAGCACTCGTCCGGAAGCCGCGTCGAGGAGTCTCGCGCGCACCGGCGCAACGAAGGCGTGATCGCCGAGCTGCACGAAGATCTCGAGGCGTTCCAGCCGTGCCGAGGCGCGTTCGAAGCGCCACGTGATTGTCTCGCCCGCGGCGAGACGCTCCGTCAGCTGCGGGCGCGCATCGAACTCGTGGTGATAACGATTCCTCGAGAAGCTCGCGTAGCCAGCGCACAGAGCCCAGGCTAGGAATCCCCAAATGAAAAGACGGACTGGCATGCGAACGCACAGATCTCGGACGCGCCAAGATTACTGCAGTCGAGCCGAGCGACAAGTGACACAGGCGGCGGTTCGCAAAACAGCGCTTCTCGCGTGCACGTGCGTCGCCCTCGCCTGCACGGGCTGCACGGAAGGATCCCCTCGCTTCGTTCGCCTCGAGTCGGAGGCATGCTCGAGCGAAGTCGACACGGCCACAGCTCGCTTGTCGCGCCTCACACTGAATTCGATACCCGCCGATGAGGCCCTCGAGCTGGAATCCGGTTCCGAGATGGCCGGCGGGCAGTGGCGCCTGTGGTACATCCAAGGAGAACGCCGCGGAATGCACACCACCTTCCGCAGGCCGGATCAGCCCGTCGAGCGAACCGATTCCAAATCCATCATCATCGAGACGAGCTTCGGCAAGAGCGCCACGGAGCTTTCCCCCGTGCGAATGAAGGTCCGCTACGTCGCCGACTCGCGCGGTGTTTGGGTGTCTGGAAGCCTGTCGACGACCGTCGAGGTCCGCATCGAGCAACTGCAGTTCATCGTGTTCTTCCACTTCCCCGACGACCCGCGTCGTGAGCACGGCCGAGCGTTCTTCGCGCCCGGATGGAACGAACGGCTGCAAGACTTGCAGCCATGGGTCAAGAAGTGTGCGGGCGACTCGACGTCCGAGTACTTCTACAGCCCTCCTTGGCTGGATCGCCGCGCCATGGGCTGGTCGCACGAAGGCCGCGGCATTTGGATCGTCGTCCCGAACGCGTGCGCGACACGCAGTCGCTTTCAAAAGACGATCGGCCCCTTCTACCACTTCGATCCAGAGCGCCGTGGCCCGAATCACAACTGCCACTTCGTGAGCATGCTCGTCGAGAGTCAACATCACTACACGGACTGCGACTGGTATACGACGCCGAAGAATCCGTACGCAGTGCAAGAGCGAGCAGACATCACACTGCGCAAGGATCACTGGATGCTGCGACCAGGGGACGTGAAGCACTACGGGCCGTATCTGATCGTTCTGACAGACACCCGCGACGCCTCAGACTCGGACCGCGCTGGATTTCTCTTGGCACGCAGCGTCGGCCAGCAACTGCGCAGCACGTGGCCCCCGTCCTGGTCGAAGCTCGTGACGCAGAAGATACGTCTCGACCTCGAGGCCCCGACCTTGCGGGACGGCAGTCACTACAGCGTGGTGCTCTACAATGACCGCTACTGGTTCTCTGAGCAGGCTCACGCCGCTGGCCCCCTCGATGTCGACGTGTTTCCCGACCAGCAATACCGGGTGGCTGTGATCCGATGCACGGACGACCTTTCCGACTTCCGCGTCGTCGCACGACCATTCGCGGGCGACGCGCGGGCCCTCGATCCAAGCCGCCTCTACGAGATTCGAGTTGCCAGCGACCGGTGAGGCGACGGGGGGCGGAACCACTCTCAGAGCGACCGCTCGCCACCACGCTCCGGTGTTCCACATGG
>JAGQQW010000298.1 GCA_020426005.1 Planctomycetota bacterium
CTCCTGGTCCTCGGCGTCAAGCTCGGGGTACCTATCCTTGATGATCTTGCCCACTGTGCCGCGTTGTGGCTACGCAAGCAGGTCGCGTAGCCGCAGTAGATGACGACCGCGCGACTCTTGTCCGCGCCGAGCAGCGCCGCGTAGTCCTCCTCGGACTTACCTCCAGTTTCTGCCTCGTCCCAGCTCGACATCGAATCTTTCGGGAACACGAAGTTGACGGCGTTCTCGATGTGACCGCTCGCGAAACTCTCGTAAGGCATCGCGTCGATGAGCAGCCAGTCGCCCTGTCCGGCACGGACGCGATCATGGAGTTCCTTGGTCGTGAGCACCGAGTAGCCGCCGCTCTGTACTTCACGCACCAAAGGGATCGCGACCTTCTCGAAATCGAGTTCTTGCTGGAACTTGTCCCTTCCGCACGACGCGAGGGTCATCAAGAGCGCGAGCGGAACCAGGGGGAAGCAGCGGGACGGTCGTGTCATCGGTTCGTTCCAGAACTGGGTGGGCAACGTGGAATGCTACGTCGAGTCGAGTAGAGGACGAAACTCGCGGCCACGATCATGACTCCGTCGCGGACGATGGCTACCGGCAGAGATTCTCGGACGCCGAAGGGAAGACAGCCGCAGTCGATATCGAGGCCACGCGCCATGCCATACCCGAGAACGGCGACGAAAACGAGCAACAAGATGATCGCGGCCCGGGCTCCCAGACGTGGAATCGCGAAGAGCGCGACTCCGGTCGCCACTTCGATGATGACCAACGTGATCGCCGTAGCGTGCACCATGGCGTCGGGCACGATGCCGTATTCGCCCACGGTGACTGCGAACATATCGACATCCGTCGCCTTCGCGCCTCCGCTCACGACGAAGACGATGCCGAGCAAGGCCGCGACGATGCGCCCGAACAACGGCGTGACTCCGTGGACCTGTTGCGTGGACATCGACTCCGAACTCAGACTCCGACCTTGCTCGCGCACGGCGAGTCCTGAACGATAGCACCGTGGAGAGCAGCCCTACGCATCCGACCTCGTCGCCCACGCTGACCGAACAACCCCCCAAATTCGAAGCCGGCTTGTCACTCGGAGCCGTCGTTGCGGTGAGCGTCAGCGCGATGCTCGGCAGTGGCCTCTTCGTGCTCCCTGGGCTGGCGGCGTCGATGACGGGTTCGTCCGTTTGGCTCGCGTACGTCGTCGCGGGTCTGTGCGTCCTCCCAGCAGCACTTTCCAAGGCCGAGCTCGCGACGGCAATGCCCTCGTCCGGAGGGACCTACGTCTACGTCGACCGCACCTTCGGGCCGCTCGTCGGGACCATCCTCGGCCTCGGCATCTGGATCTCGTTGCTCCTCAAGAGCGCGTTCGCGCTCGCGGGATTCGGTGCCTACCTTGCGGTGGTCGCGAACGTCTCCCTGACATCGACTTCGATCGTGCTGCTCGCGATGATCACGGCGCTGAACGTCCTCGGGGTCAAGAAAGTCGGGCGAGCGCAGGGCATCGTGGTTGCCGTTGCGACGCTCGTGCTCGTATGTCTGTCGATCTGGGGCTTGCTCGCGCCGCCGGGCAACGTGTCGAAGGCGGTGTTCGCCAGCGATGGGTTCTCCGGATTCACTGCCGCCGTAGCGTTCGTCTTCGTCTCGTTCGCAGGCGTCACGAAGATCGCCGCGATCGCCGAAGAGGTCGACAATCCGACGAGGAATCTGCCGCGCGGGATGCTGTACTCGCTCGGCGCCGTGACGTTCCTCTACGGGCTCGTGGTCTATGTCATGACGGCGGTCATCGACGAGGAGGCGCTCGAGGGGAGTCTGCGGCCGGTGCACTTGCTGGGGGAGACGCTCGGTGGGCCGATCATCGGCTTCGTCGCGGCGATCCTGGGCGTCGTCACGATGACCTCGATGGCCAACGCTGGTTTGCTCGCTTCCTCGCGCTTCCCGTTCGCGATGGCGCGTGATGGGTTGCTGCCACCGTTCTTGCATCGCCTTCATCCGCGATACTTGACGCCGACGACGAGCATCATCACGACTGCGTTTCTGATGGGGATCGTCATCCTCACGCTCGATGTGACACGGATCGCGAAGCTCGCGAGCGTGTTCATCCTGATCAACTATCTGTTCGACAATCTCAGCGTGCTCGTCCTTCGGGAGACGAACACGACTTGGTATTCGCCGAAGTACAAGACACCGCTGTATCCCGTCGTTCCGATCGTCGGCTCCCTGCTTACGCTGTATCTGATCGCACGCATGGGGACGACGGCCTTCGTCGCGACGGTCGCGGTGGCGATCCCGGGAGCGCTGGTGTTCGCTGTCTATGGACGCTTGCGTACGGAGCGCAAAGGCGTGCTCGAGAAGCGTGGACGCCGATTCGATCTCGAATTCGGACGCCACGAGCCGGATCGAGAATCGGGTGCGAGTGCGACGCAGGCCAAGGCGCTGGTGGCTCTCCTCGGCCACGAACGTTCTCCCGAGACGCTCGTCGAGATGGGGGCAGCGCTGGCCGATCACGGGTCCGTACGCGTCGAACTCATCATCGAAGTCCCCGATCAGACGGCTGCTGACGAAGCGCTCGAGGACAGCTCCAGGCTTCGGTCTCTGCGTCGTCGACTGACCGCCACGGCCGAAGCTGTGGATCTCTCGCTCGACTTCGAGACTCTGTCGACTCGTGACGTGCTCGCTGCGATCCACCGCAAGACGAAACAACTCGAGGCGGACTGGCTCGTGCTCGGGTGGCGTGCGCGCAGCCGTGGCAGTTTCGTCTCGACGCTGCCACTCGGTTGGTTGACGCAACGCCTGTCGTGCAACCTCGCGATCTTCGGGGATGCCGGCGTGCGCCACATGCGAAAGATCCTCGCGTTCGTCGAGCCGGGTCCGCACGACGCGCTCGTCGCGTCGACTGCCGATCATCTGGCGGAGATCAACGGGGCCCAGGTAACGCTGGCGTGCTTCCTGCCCGAGGATGCCGAGCTACCTTTGCTCCAGGCCCAGACCGACTACCTCGAGCAGCTCGGCAAGCTGATTGCGGTGCCGAGTCGGCAGCACGTGTTGCGCGGAGAATCCGAGGCCGCGACGTTGCTGCACGTGTCGGAGAGTTACGACCTCATGGTGTTGGGTGCACCGCCAGAGAAGCGCCGCTTCTCGATGTTCCGGCCGAGCTTGCAAGAGCTGTTGCACGAGAAGGGTGCGTGCTCCGTTCTCTCTCTCCGGACACCACGCACGAGGAGCCACGAACGCGGCTTGTTTCGACGCAAACCCCAACCCGGGGGCGCGCGCCCGAACAAGCCATCGTTTGCGCTCCTCGAGCATCTCGACGAGCGCTTCCTCGAGGTCGGGCTCGACATCCCGAAGAAAGACGCACTCTTCGATCACTTCGCCGAGACGTTCGCCGCCGCACTTCCCGAGATCGAAGCCTCTGCGGTCGCCAAGGCCCTTTGGGAGCGCGAGAACACGCAGAACACGAGCGTCGGCGACGGAATCGCAATGCCGCACGCCACGCTGCGCGAGGCAGATGCTCTCCGCCTCGGAATCTTCGTGCTCGACAAAGGAATGAACTTCGAGGCAATCGACGGGAAGCCCGTCGACGTGTTCTTCGTGACGATCGGTCCGCCGAACGATCGGACCACGCACCTGCGTGTCCTCGGCAAGATCTCCGAACTCGTACTGGGAACGAAGCTCTTGGAAGGCATTCGTGCGAGCAAGAATGCCACCGATGTCCAACGTGCCGTCGAGGTCGCGTTGCGCGAGAGTGAAGCGGTCAAGCGTGCCGAGTGAAACGGGACGCGCGACGCTTCGAGACTTCGACGATCAGAACAGGCGACCGATCGACCTGGCGAGCATGAACGCGCCGAAACCGAGCGCGACACTCGCGACCAGATAGATCAGCATCGCCCCTGGGTTCTCGCGCTGCCCGAGAGCGTCTGCGTCTGCAATGAACGTCGAGAAGGTCGTGAACGAACCCAAGAACCCGACGACGAGCAGCATGTGCCGCTCGATGACGCCGATGCCGCGAGCCGACGCGTAGCCGAGGACGAGCCCGAGAACGAAACATCCCGCGACGTTCACGAACAGGGTGCCGAAGGGATATCCCGACCCGAGACGCCGTCGCAGCAACTCCATGGCGAGGAAGCGCGCCGTGGCGCCCAGGGATCCGCCGATGGCGACTTCGACGATGCGGACGATCATCAACGGCGCTCAGTCACGGTGGAGGAGGAGCACACGGAACCACTCTCGATCATCCGTCCACGAGCGTACGACTTCGAAACCCGCTGCACGGACGAGAGCATCGAGCCGTTCGGTCGAATACTTGTAGGAATACTCGGTGACGATGTGCTCGCCAGCCGTGAACGCGAACCGCTGCGACCCGATTCGTATGGTTTGATCCCGCGCACTCACGAGATGCATTTCGATACGCGATTCCGCGGCATCGAAGATCGCGCGGTGGTTCCACGCGTCGACGTCGAGATCGGCGCCGAGCTCGGTCTGCATGCGGCGAAGCAAGTTGAGGTTGAACGCAGCGGTTACGCCGTCTTTGTCGTCGTATGCGCGTTCGAGGATCCGAGTGTCCTTGACGAGATCCACGCCGAGTACGAGGAATCCATCGTCCCCTGCGAGATCGCCGAGCTTGCGCACGAACGCAGTCGCGGCGTCCGGGATGAAGTTCCCGAGCGTGGAGCCGGGGAAGAACGCGAGGCGGCGTGATGCTGCAGGAGTGAATTCCGGCAGTTTGGTCAAGCGACCGAAGTCGGCGAGACACGGTCGCACTTCGAGGTTCGGAAAGCGCGAACGGAGCTTTTCGGAAGTTCGCTGTAGCTGTCGCTCCGCAACGTCGATCGGCACGTAGCCGCGCGGTGCATCGAGTGCGTCGAGCAGCAACTCGGTCTTGATTCCCTCTCCGCTGCCGGGTTCGAAGACGACGCAGCCGGGCCCCACGATGTCGGCAATCTCAGGAAGGCACGAGTCGAAGATCTCGAGTTCGGTCCTCGTCACGTAGTACTCGTCGAGTTCGCAGATCTTCTCGAAGAGGTGCGCCCCTCGCGTGTCGTAGAACCACTTGGGCGAGATCGAGCGCGGATTCCGCGCGAGGCCTTGCAACACCGCGGATAAGAAGGTCTCGGCTCCCCGCTCAGGCGCTACGTTCGGCCCGACGCTCGTTGTGGCGCGCGGGCGATCGCGTGAGGTTGCTTGCCGCAAATCGTCAGGCATGCCCTGAGGGTCGGGCGCGATGCGTGATACATCAAGCGCAAGCCGTGATTTCATCAGCCCACAAGCGTCAAACGCGCGCTTCGTGACGCATGCGTCGCGTGGTTCTCCGAGCAGAGAGCCATGGAATC
>JAGQQW010000029.1:0-22635 GCA_020426005.1 Planctomycetota bacterium
TCGCGAGCTTCAGCTCGCGCGGTGTCCAGGGCGGCCGTCTCTTCCCCAACCTCTGCGCCAACGGCGTCTCGACCGACATGGCCCGTCGCGACAACGAGGCGAGCAACTACATCGCGAGCGGCACGTCCATGGCATCGCCGATGGTCTGCGGTGCGGCAACGCTGATCCGTGGCTACAACCGAAATCTCAAGTCCGACGAAACGCGCGCGATCCTGCTCGCGTCGACAGACGCGAGCCCTGGTACCGGTAGCGGTCTCAATTCGACGGGCCCCGGCGCCGGCTATCTACAGGACGATGTCGCCTACGCCATCGCCAAGGATTCGAGCCTGCACGGACGCGCTTCGCTCACGAACACGACAACGAGCTGGACGCGCAACATCGCAGTCAAGGCGAGCCAACGCATCCAGATCGCGATCGCGTGGCACCGCTTGAACACGTCGACGACCGGCACGAGCTGGACGAACCTCAACCTCCAGCTCCGTCGCGGCACCACCGTGCTCGCGAGTTCGACGACGACCTCGAACCTCGAAGAGTTCATTCGCTACACGCCGACCGCGACCGAAACCCTCAACATCCGTGTCTATCTCACGGGGAGTGTCATCGGTGGCAGCAGCCAGGCCTTCGGTTGGTCGACCTACGGTCTCGCCACGAGCGTACCGGGCACGTACACCACCTATGGCAGCGGATGTGGTGGCACCAGTGGAGCGTCGTCGCTCGTGCTGCCGAACGGGTATGCGTCCACGTCGGGCAACTCGGCGAACTCCTACCCCTTCGGATGGGGGCACATCCGCTACATGCAGGTCCATGACAAGTCCGATTTCCCGGGCAACACCGTGATCCGCGGCTTCCAGATTCGGAACCGGCTGAACAACGCCCAGAATGCGATGTCCATCCCGTTGGTCCTTTATGTCGGACACACCGCGAGCGCGTCGACCACGCTGAATACGACCTTTGCCAACAACTGGAAGGGCGCATCGACGCTCGCCTTCAGCGGCACGCTCAACGTGCCGTCGGTCGCGGCACAAACGAACCCCACGGTTTGGACCGTCAAGATCCCGTTCTCGACGCCATTCACCTACATGCCCAGTGAAGGCAACTTCCTCTGGGAAGCGCAGAACTCGCGCACCGTGACGACGACGCCGAACTACTTCGATGCGGTGAGCGGGAGTGGTGCCAAGGGCAGCCGCCTCTACAACTCGACCTCGGCAACGGCGACGACCGGCAGTCTCCAGTCGAACTACCACGTCGTCATGCGACTCGACGGCGCGCCGCCCGTCGTCGCGGGCGCAGTCGTGCCCAAGGGCTATGACGCCACGAGCGGGAACTCCGCCAACTCGTATCCGTTCGGCTACTACAACTTGCGCTACATGCAAGCGCACGCGAACACGGAGTTCTCGGGCAACATGACGATCCAGGGCATGGCCGTGCGAAATCGGCTCAACAATGCTCAGATCGCGCAAAGTCGACGCATGACGATTCGCGTCGGCTACACCAGCCAGAATCCGCGCGCACTCAACACGACGTTCGCGTCCAACTGGCTGAGCACACCGACGACGGTGTTCACGGGCGTTCTGAACACACCTGCCTTCCCGGCGCAAACGAACCCCAAGATCTGGACGCTCCAGGTCCCGTACAGGACGCCATTCGTCTACGTGCCGTCGCGCGGGCACTTCCTCATGGAAGCGCAGAATTCGTCGACGGCGGGCACGAGCAATTTCTTCGATTCGGTCAACAGCACGACGAACCCGGGGAGCCGCCTCTTCAACAACACGAGCTCAACAGCAGCTACGGGGACCCTCGGGGCGGGGTATACCGTCATCCTCCAGCTCCAGGTCACTGGTAGCGGCAGCGGCGTCACGCTCTCGAACACGGGCGTGCCGACGATCAACGCGAGCTTCAACATCAACCTCAGCAACGCGAGCACGAACAAGATCGCGATCCTCTGGCTCGGTGGCACGCAACTCAACGCTTCGCTCGGCGCGATCGCGCCAGGCTGTTCGCTCTACTCGAGCCTCGACGTCCTCCTCGGCGGAGTTTCGACCGGTGCGAGTGGATCCGGGACGATTCCGTTCGGGCTTCCGAACAACACCTCGTTGATCGGAACCAAGTTCTACAACCAGTACATGGTCTTCGATTCGGGCGCGAACACGCTCGGGCTGACCCTGTCCAACGGTGGCGCCGGCATGGTCGGCGGCTGATCGATCCGAACCATCGGTTCCGTCTTTCGAGGGGCTCGTCTCGCCACGCTGGCGGGGCGAGCCCCTTGCACGTTGGTCGAAAACCCGAGATACGCAAAGCGCACGGGATGGCTCACCGCCCGAGGGTCCACTGCACGGCGTTCGACGACGCGTATCGATGCGTCGCCAGATCGAGCGAAAGGACTTGCCATGCGACGGTCACGTCGACCAGCGAGGGGTCGTTCGGCACGGGAACCGTCGTGCTCCACGCTTCGGTGCCATGCGTTACGGTGGGAATCACACCAGTCGGATCGATGTTCAGCAGACAACCGTTGCCGAGCGGGACTCCTTCGAAGTCGGGCGTTCCGACCAGGAGCACATGATGTCCTCGCCCTTTACCGCGCGATGAGAAGCGCCACGTCACTGCCGAACCGAGTTGTGGATCGAGATCACACTCGAGCGAGCCCATACCGCATGCTCGTCCGAACTTCGTCGCCACTGCGCCATGCCGGAATGCGTAAGGCTCGGGCCCGTGCAATCCATCATCCGCGTTGAAGATGACGTCTGATCCCACGACGACCGCTTCGTCCATCGCACCCCAATAGTGAGGCATGACGCCACTATCGGGCCCAGGGTTGATGTCCGCCGCGAGCTCGAATGCGTTCGTTCGTGTGTCGATCCGATGCAGCTCGTACCCGACTCCTTCCATGTACGCGCTGTAGTAGACGGTATGCGTACCCACCGGAGTCAGCATATGGGGGTAGCTACTGGCAAAACCTGGAATCGCATCGACGACCAAATGCGTCCCCGCACGCGTGCCGTCGCTCACCCACAGCTCGAATCCATGAATGTAGTCCGTCGCCGCAAACCACACGCGCCCGTCCTGAACACAAACCCCGTCGATCTGCGAGCCGTACTGCCCTGGATGGATGTCACGTAGAAGGAAGGTCCCGCTCTCCGAGCCGTCGGTGAACCACGGTTCCAGTCCCGCAGCTGCCGTTTCCGCCGTGAAGAACCAGCCATTGCGAAGGGGGACGATCTCTTTGACGGCACGAATTCCCAATTCGTCGATCATTTGGAACTTCTTGCGCGTTCCCGTCGGGCTTCCATCGCTGATCCAAAACCCGTAGTGCATGGCCATAGCGAATACGCCATCGTCGTTCTCACGAGACACCGCAGTGAAGCCGAATGACCCACTATATGGAGGTAGCGGTCGTGTGCCTTGAGGCGTCCCATCCGTGATCCCGAGACTTGGCGACAGGTAATATGCGCGCCCGTGACCGATCGGCTCGAAGGACGAAGTGTTGAACAACGTCATTGCCATCTTGGTACCGCTCGCGGTGCCGTCCGTGGACCAGAGTTCAAAAGTATATGGCGCGATCTTGATGACATAGAGCGCGCGCGCGCCGATGGAGATCAAGCTCTCGATTCCACGAGGAGCCGTGGACGCCAGCACACTGGCGCCACCTTCGGACCCATCCACGGACCACAGCTTCTGGTTCGGATTGTTGGCCAAGAAAACCGCTCGAAGTCCAGTCGAGGCAAAGACGGCCGGATTCCCACCAACCGTCGCCCCTGGCTTGTCATAGTAGTCATGCCGCGCGGTTCCGATCGCTGTGCCGTCACTCGTATAGATGTCGACTCCAAACCTCGGGTCCGTTGCCACGAAGGCAATTGACTCGATGTCCACGGCAGTGAGATTCCGCGGGATGTCGATGTCGAACGGGACACGTCGAATGGTCGGTGCCGCACCGCGTACGATATGAAGCCCCGCAGACGATGGTCCCGAAGCCGTGAAGTAGAGCGCCTTCCCACTCGCGGTCAACTGTTTCGGACTCGACGACGCACTCCCTGGCTCGAGGTCCGCCACCATCCGCGTGCCACTCGCCGTGCCATCCGTCACGAACAACTCGTCGCCCGAAACGGGGTCGTTGCTGCGGAAGTAGAGCTTCCCATCGCATGCGGTCGGCTCTTCGAAGAACGACATGGTCCCGGAGTAGTTCGTTCGAGTTCGCAGCGCTACGAGGTTGGTGCCATCCGTTGCGTACAACGTTCGCGTCGTGACACTCGGGGAGGCTTGGAACAGCACACGCGTTCCATATCGAACGAAGCTGGCAGGAGAACTCGACCCACCAACCTGGAGATCGGCCAGACGGTGCGTGCCTGCAGCAGTTCCGTCGCTGATCCAAGGTTCGATACCGGTACGTTCTCTCGCCGAGAAAACGAATCGAGAGGAGTCGAGCCACGCAATGGGCGTCGGCATCACGTCCAGCGCCGCGATGACGACCGTCCCCGTGGTCGTGCCGTCCGTTCTCAAGAGGTGAATGACGGTGTCCGCAACTCGGGCACGCACGACTGCGTATGCGCCAGTCGGCTCGACACCCAAGAAACTCGGACTTCCGGATGCAGAGCCCGGATAGAGGTCGACGAGCAACTTCGTTCCGTTCGGCGTCCCGTCGGTGACGTAGAGCTCGGTGCCAGTCGCCACGTCGTAGTCGGTGAACAGTGCACGTTTCCCGACCGTCACGACCGGCGCGAAGTCGTACGATCCGAGCTGACGCAGCACGGTCGTTCCTGCCGGCGTGCCATCGGTGACCACGAGCTCCGGGTCGTTCTTTGGCCGCACCGAGAACAACACTCGGTCCCTGCCGAAGTTCGCGAGTCCAAACGACCAGGAGGCCACTCCAATCAGTTCGGGGATCACGACGGACCGCGCGCGCGTGACTGGATCCAGCGTGACGAGGCTCTTCGTATATTCCGAAGTCTGGACACCGAAGACCAACGATCGCCCCAGCCTGGCGATCGGGCCATCGCCACCCGTCATGACGTCCGAACTCGTCACGACCGGCGTCGTGTCCGTGTCGACGATGAGGCGCGCCTGACCAAAGCAAGCGGGTACGAACGCGAACATCGTCCCAGCGACGAGGCTCGCACAGAGGAATACTCGATACTGCATGGATGGTGATCCCGTTGATGAACACAAGCGCGTCGCTCAGCGGCCGAACGTCCACGCCACGGCGTTCGAAGAACCGAATCGATGCGTCGCCGGGTCGAGTGACAACACTTGCCAGCCGACTCGCACATCGATGAGCGACGGGTCGTTGGGCACGGTGACCGTTGTCGTCCACGATCCGGAATCGTGAGCGGCAATCGGGATGACGCCCGTCGGTTCAAGGTTGAGGAAGCAACCATCGCCGATCTGGAGTCCCTCGAAGTCCACCTCGCCGACGAGCAGGACGTGATGATTCCTCGTCTTCTTTCGTGATTCGAACCGCCACGTGACGACGGATCCGAGCAGAGGATCGAGGTCGCACTCGAGTGCTCCGACACCGCACCACCGTCCGAACTTCGACGCCACGGCACCGTGCCGAAAGGCATACGGCTCAGCGCCGTGCACGCCGTCGTCGGCAGCGAAGATCAACTCGTTGCCGGCCACGCACGCAGTATCCACATACGGTCCCGACGGCCAGCACTGGCTAGAGTCGATTCCAGGGTTGATGTCCGCGGCGAGTTCGATCGAATTCGTTCGCGTGTCGAAGCGATGCAGTTCGCTACCGACGCCGTGCACGCGTGCGTGAACATAGATGCTGTGAGTCCCGACAGCGGTCAGCCGCGTCGCATCGATCCCGAGGAACCCTGGTACGGCATCGAGTGCGAGATGAGTTCCAGCTGGCGTGCCGTCGCTTACCCAGAGTTCCCAACCGTGAATCCGATCGTTGGCGCCAAACCAAACACGGCCGTCTTGCACACAGAGATTGACCGGAATCCCCGGGGAACCGGTAAGAACATCGCTGAGGAGAACGGTCCCGACATTCGTACCGTCGGTGAAATAGGGCCTCGTTCCCCGGACTGCATCCTCCGCCAAGAAGGCCCACCCATTCCGAAAAGGCACGATCTCGACGACGGAGCGGATGGACAAGGTGTCGAAGGCGAACGCCTTTCGAGTGCCCGGCACCGATCCATCACTGACCCACAATGCAAAGGCGGTCGAAAAGGCAAACATGCCGTCTTCATTCTCACGAGAGGCCACGATGCGCGTGGGCCCCGAATAGTACGGCGGGATCCACGTCGTTCCCGACAGCGTCCCGTCAGTGAGCTGGAGAGAACCGGCCGGCCCGTGAAGCAACGCAGCCCCGTGCCGAACCTCGTGCAGAAAGGACAGCTGCACATCCTTGATCCCGAGCCTGGTACCGACCGCGGTTCCATCCGTGGACCACAAGTCGAAGGACTTCGAGCCGGTCTGGAGGATGTACAGCGCTCGTCCACCAATCGACGCGATGCCGTCGATGTCGTTGGAAGCGCCCGATGGCAGCAAACGCGCGCCGCGTTCGGTTACATCCGTCGACCAAAGGTCATGCGTGTTGCGAAACGTGCTCGCCGAGAAGATCGCTCGAACACCGACCGATGCAAAGGCCCTCGGCCTCCCTGATTCGGTCGCGCCATGCTTGCCATAGAACGCGTGCCGCACCGTCCCGCTCGCAGTGCCATCGCTCGTATAGAGGTCGCGGCCGAGACGTTGGTCGAGCGCCACGAAGGCGATCGAACTGGAGGACACGGGCGTCAGGCTCTGAGGCGTCTCGACATCGAGTCGCAGGCCCTCCACAACAGACGTCGCCGCTCGTAAGACGTGGAGGCCGGACGACGACCGACCCGACGCGGTGAAGAACACGTTGGGCCCACTGACCGTCAACTGACTCGGATTGGAGGATGACGGGCCTGGTTCGAGGTCCACGAGCATCCGCGTACCTTGCTTCGTGCCATCCGTGACGAACAACTCGTCGCCCGCCTGCAAATCGAAGCCTCGGAAATAGAGGTTCCCGAGACACTCGACCGGCTCCTCGAACACCGAACTGCCAGAAGGGCGGGACATCAACTCCGTCAGCGCGGCGCCGTCCGTCGCATACACGGTTCGCGTAAGAGGATTCGGCGACGCTTGGAACAGCACGCGTGTTCCGAACCGGATGAAAGTCGTGGGATGACTGTTCCCTGCACCGGGCAGGATGTCCGCCAGACGGTGCGTGCCCGCGGCGGTCCCGTCGCTGATCCACGGTTCGATGCCGTTCGCGTCCTTCGCGGAGAAGACGAACCGCGTCGAGTCGAGCCAGGCGATCGGCGTCGGCGTCGCTTCCAACGTCTTGATGACGGTCGTGCCGGACAGCGTGCCGTCCGTTCTCGCGAGTTGGATGACGGTGTCCGCAACACGAGCAATCAGGATCGCGTAGGCACCCGTCGGATCGACGCCCAAGAACGAAGGATTCGACGAAGCGGGTCCAGGAAACATGTCGACGAGCAACGTCGTCCCCATCAGGGTCCCATCGGTGACGTACAACTCGGTACCGGTCGCTGCATCAAGGTCGATGAACAGTGCACGAGCACCAACCGTCACGATCGGCGCGAGTGGCGCGACTCCCAAGTTCCGGAGTACGTTGGTTCCGACAGGCGTGCCATCGGTGACCACGAGTTCGTGCCGCTCAGACTGTTCTCTCGCGTAGAGCGCGCGGCCGCGGCCGAAACTCGCAACGCGGAAGCTCCTCGCCAACACTTCGAAGAAGTCGGTATCGATGACCGAGCGAACCTGCGTCACCGGATCGAGCGTCACGAGGTGCCGCGAATACTCACCGGTCCGCGCTCCGAACACGAGCGAATGACCGAGCTTCGCCATCGGCCCCTCGGTGCCGGCCCAGACATCCGAACTCCTGCGGGCAGGCGTCGTCTCCGTGTCGATGATGAGTCGCGCCTGACCATGGCAGGCGGACGCGATCGCGAGCATCGTCGCGACGACGATGCCCGCGCTGGGCAAGACTCGAGGGTGCATGGAGGGTGATCCCGTTCGAGAACAGCAACCAGCCGCGGCTGGTGGGATGCAGGTATTCCCTCGTCGGCATCGGACGGTGCGCAACTGATGCACAACGCTGCCGGGCCGGAACGAACCGGGTTCCGATCAGCTCAGCACCGCAAACCTCTCAGCGCCCGATCGTCCACTCCATGGCGCGCGATGAGCCGTAGCGCTGCGCCGCGATATCGAACGTGATGGCTTGCCACGCAACGCGCACATCGAGGAGCGAGGACTGTGCCGGCACCGCGATTCTCTGACTCCACGAGTTGGTCGAGTACACGTTCAGCGGCACCAAGCTCGTGCTCTCGAGGTGCAGGTAGCACCCTTGTGCATGGAGTGGCAGCCCATCGTAGTCGGGCTTCCCCAAGCACAAGATGTGCAAGCTCGAACGCGTCGACTGCGCTGCGAACTGCAGCGTCACGCTCGCGCCGAGATGCGGGTCGGTGGATGCATCCAGCGCAGCGACGCCGCATTCGCGCCCGAACGTTGTTGACACTGCACCGTGCTTGAAGACGTACGGCTCGGAACCATGCACGCCGTCATCGGCGAAGCAGAGCACTTCGTTCCCGAGAACGACGAAGGGCGTTTGCGAGAGCGTAACCCGGTTCGAAGGCATACTCGAGCCGAGTCCAGGCTGGATGTCAGCGGCTACCGACATGAGCTTCGAACGCAAGTCGTAGCGACAGAGTTCGGAGCCGAGGCCAGGGACGATGGCATCGAAGTAGATCGAATCGCGACCGACCGCAGTGAGGTGCCTCGGATAGATGCCAGCGTTGCCCGGCGCTGCGTCGAGGACGAGCTTCGTGCCGCTGGTCGTACCATCGCTCACCCACAACTCATCGCCAAACGTGCCGGTCGTCGCCGCGAACCACACGAGGCCGTCCTGCACACACAGGCTCCGCGCCACCGAACTCGCCGGTCCTGGCTCGATGTCGCGCACGACTCGCGTGCCACTCGCCGTTCCGTCGGTGAACCAAGGTTCGACGCCGTTCGATCCACTCGCTGTGAAGAACCAGCCCTTTCGATAGGCGACGAGTTCGTTCATCCATGTGAGCCCCAACGCACTGAGGTCGAAGGCCTTGCGTGTGCCCGCGGACGTTCCGTCACTGACGTACAACGAGAGGTCGTTGAAAAACGCGAATTTGCCGTCCTCATTCGTTGGCGACGCCAATCGAAGTACGGTCATCGCCGCCGTCGAGAAGAGGTTCGTCGTGCCCGCAGTCGTTCCGTCGGTGACACCCACGGATGTCGGTGTCACGAACAACGCACGTCCATTACCGATCGGCATGAGCTGGACCGCTTGGATGGATGCCTGGGCACTCTTCGTCCCGAGCACCGTGCCGTCGGTTTCCCAGAGCGCGTTCGAGACCGTCCGCGAAGTCATGAGGAAGAGCGCCCGCGAGCCGAGTGGCGCGAGGTCGCTGTAGATGTTATTCGGCGGCGCGAGGATGCGTGTCGTTCCTGCAGCCGTTCCGTCCGTCGACCACAAGCCGTAGGTCGCGCTGGAAACCCCTCCGATGAAGAGAGCTCGAGACCCGATCGACGTGAGCTTAGAGCCGATGCAGCCGAGCGTTGCGTTCGCGACATCGTACTGATCATGCAGTCGTGTGCCCGCCGTCGTGCCGTCGCTCGTCCACAGTTCGCGGCCGTGCGCCGGATCCGATGCCACGAACGCGATCTCGCTCTGCCCCAAGGGTGTCAGCGAAGTCGGCGCGCTGGAATCCGATCCTGCGGCGATGTCCGCGACTCGGATCGTCGACTGCGCGGTTCCGCGAGTCACGTAGAGCTCGTTGCCTGCAGCCTTCGTGGTGGCCACGAAGTACAACGCGTTCCCATTCACTGTGAGCTGAGATGGCGAAGAGGACTCGTTGCCCGTCTCGAGATCCGCGAACAGGACCGTCCCCGCCTTCGTGCCATCCGTGACCCACAGTTCCGCACCGTGAGCGGCATCTCCGCCGCGGAAGAAGATCCGCCCCATGAAGACAACCGGCTCTCCGAAACTGTCGAACGTGGAGTCGAGGAGCGTCGTGACTTCGGAAACGGTGTTGCCGTCCGTCGCATACAGCTTGACGATTCCGCTCGATGGAGACGCGCGAAAGAAGACGCGACCGCCGTAGGCGAAGAAGCTCCTCGGGCCGCTCCCGGCACTTCCTAGATTGAGGTCGGCGAGACGCCTGGTCCCGGCAGCCGTTCCGTCGCTCACCCACGGCTCGAGCCCGCTGCCATCGGTGGCGGCGAACACGAACCGTACCGGGTTGATCCACGCGATCCCGGCTCGCGAGTCGCAAGGGACCTTGGCGAGAATCGCCGTCCCAGCCGCAGTTCCGTCGGTCACGCAAACCGCAGGATGCAACCCGTCATAGTATGCGCTGAACACGGCGAGCCGCCGCCGGTCGTGGACACCGATGACATCCGGCAGTGAAGAAACGCTCCCCGGAGCGAGGTCCTTGACGAGCGTCGTGCCGGCGATGGTGCCGTCGGTGACGTGAAGTTCGCTCCCGAACGGACCGTCCGCGACGAAGAGCGCCCCCGCGCCGAACGAAACGAGTTGCGAATAGCCGACACTGGCAGTCGCGTGGAGCACGGTCGTGCCATTCACCGTGCCGTCGGTGACCGCGAGCTTCGGGCGGGTGTCTCGGATCGTGACGAGGGCACGTCCGCCTGGAATGCCGAGCATGAGCCGCGGCAAAGGCGACGTACTCTCGAGCTGTGGAACGAGCGTCCGCGACTGCGAAGTTACCGGATCCCACGAGACGAGACTCCTCTCGCCGCTCCGGAAGACCGTCGCTTCGAACAAGAGCGACGAGCCGAGCCGTGCAAGGGGCCCGACCCTCGCATCGGTGACGGCGGGCCTCGTCTCGATGTCTCGGAGCAAACGCGCCTGTGCGACGCACTCGCCCGAAGCGAGCAAACCGATGGCGAACACGAAGCTCCAGGCTTCGCGTCGCGTGAAGGAATGTTTCATGAACTCAGCTTGGGTAGGTCTGACTGTAGACCGGTCTGGGGTTCGACCGGGCTCGGGTGTCGACCGATCAGGGCCCCTGGAATACCACGAGATCCGAGTCGTGTAACGCCTGCAGGATCGAGGATCCTGCAGGCCGGTGTCGCGCGCGCGTCGTTCAGCGCCCGAGCGTCCATTCCACGCCGCGGGATGCGCCGTAGCGCACTGTCCCGAGGTCGAACACGATCGCCTGCCACGCAACACGCACGTCGAGGAGCGACGTTTGTGCCGGCACCGCAACGCTCCGACTCCACGACGCGGCCGTGAAGGCAGCTACCGATACGAAGCTCGCGAGGTCGAGGTGGAGGTGGCACCCCGAGTCGAGCCTCAGGCCGCCGTAGTCGGGTCCTCCCAAACACAGGATGTGCAAACCCGGGCGAGTCGAACTCGCTGCGTATCGAAGCGCCACGCTCGTGCCGAGATGCGGGTCGGTGGAAGAGTCCAGAGCAGCGACACCGCAGTCGTGACCGAACACCGTAGCCACGGCGCCGTGCTTGAAGACGTAGGGCTCGACTGCGTGCACACCGTCGTCGGCGGTGAAGAGCACCTCGTTGCCGAGAACTGCGTAAGGCCGTGGTGACTGAAGACCGCTGTTCGACGGCATGCTCGACCCGACGCCGGGCTGGATGTCGGCGGCAATGGAGATGCGCTTCGCTCTCACGTCATACCGACAGAGTTCAATACCGAGGCCGGGCACGTACGCGTCGAAGTAGACGGTCTCACGACCCACTGCTGTCAGATGCCGCGGGTAAATGCCTTCGGGACCTGGCGCGGCATCGAGGACGAGCTTCGTGCCGTTCCACGTGCCATCGCTCACCCACAGTTCAGGACCGGACACACCGTCATCGGCAGTGAACCACACGAAGCCGTCCTGGACGCACAGACTCTGCGCCTCCGAACTCCCGGGCCCCGGATCGATGTCGCGCACGAGTCGAGTGCCGCGGGCCGTGCCGTCGGTGAACCATGGCTCGAGGCCGGCGCCGTCCCGTGCCGTGAAGAGCCAACCGTTCTTGTACGCCACGATCTCGTGGACCACTTGGAAGCCGTAGGCCGCGTAGTCGAAGACTTTGCGGGTGCCGGACACCGAACCGTCACTGAGCCAGAGCGCAGCGTTGTCACTGAACGTGAACACACCTGCACCGTTCGACCGGGATGTGGCATGTACCAGACTGTTCGCCGGAACCTGCATGAGATTCACCGTGCCGGCAACCGTCCCATCCGTGACCCCGATTGCCGATTGGGTCACGAACAGCGCGCGTCCATTTCCGATGTCGCTGAGTTGCTCCGCGGCGACGTTCGCTTGCGCGCGTTTCGTTCCGAGGATCGTACCGTCGGTCTCGTACAGCGTGAGCGTGGCTGCGCTCGCGACGAAGAGCGCACGCGACCCGATCGACACGATGTCGCCGCGAACGTACGGCTGCGGTCCGAGGATACGAATCGTTCCCGCGCTGGTCCCATCGGTCGACCACAGACCGGATACCGCTGCGGTCCCACCACCGACGAACAACGCGCGCGTACCGATCGACGTCAGGTTCCGTCCCCCGAATCCTTGCGTCGCGTTCGGAATGTCGTAGAGGTCGTGCAGTTTCGTCCCGGCGGCGGTCCCGTCGGTCGACCAAACTTCCGTTCCATGCATCGGATCATGAGCGACGAATGCGATCTGATTCGTGCTCGCACCGAGCGAGGTGAGCCGATCCGGATGGCTCGACGCGTCACCGGGCCAGATGTCGGCCACTCGGGACGTCGACGGCGCCGTGCCGCGCGTCACGTAGAGTTCCGTTCCAGCGACGGAATCGGTCGCCGCGAAGTAGAGCATGCTCCCACTCACCGTGAGCTGCGTCGGAGTGGAAGACGTAGCGCCGGATGCGATATCGATGAAGAGCCGCGTCCCTGCCTTCGTGCCGTCGGTCACCCACAGCTCGACTCCATTTGCCGCATCGCTACCGCGGAAGAAGATGAGTCCAGCGAAGACGACGGGCTCTTCGAAACCTCCGAACTGGGCATTGCCGAGCGTCGCGACCTCGGTCACGGTGCTGCCATCCGTCGAATACAGCTTGTGGACTCCAGGCGCAGGAGACGCCTCGAAGAACACGCGTCCACGATAGGCGACGAAGTTCTTGGGCTCACTCGGCTGACTTCCCGGATTGAGGTCCGCGATGCGCCGCGTGCCGGCGGGCGTGCCATCGCTCACCCACGGCTCGAAGCCCGTGTTGTAGTCGTCCGCGGAGAACACGAAGTTCTTTGCACCGAGCCAAGCACAACCTGCGAGCGAATCGCCGGAGTGCTTCGCCAGGATCACCGTTCCTTGCGACGTTCCGTCGGTCGTCATCACCCCCAAGTTCATCCCGTCGTAGTACGCCGTGAACACGGCGCGCGTCCCACTCGGGTCGACTCCGACGACACGGGGAAACGACGAGAGCGCGCCGGGAGCCACGTCATGGACGACCCCGGTGCCGGCAACGGTGCCATCCGTGATGCAGAGCTCGACGCCCGAACCAAGGTCGGCACCGAACAGCGCGCGTGCGCCGAACGGGACGAGGAACGACACACCGGTAGCGCCAATGCGCGCCAAGAAGGACGTCCCCTTCTGCGTGCCATCCGTGACAGCGAGCGCGTCGAACGCGCCGTCCATGGCGGAAAAGACGGCACGACCGTTCCCGATCCCGAGCATGATCCTTCCCGATCGCATCGTCTGCGGGAGTTGCGGTACGATCTCGTTCGAACGACCGGTCACGGGATCCAACGCGACGAGGCTCCGCTCGAAGGAGCGCCGCGTTGCTTCGACCAAGAGTGACGATCCGAGCCGCGCGATCGGCCCGACCATCGCATCCGTGACCCTGGGCCTCGTCTCGATGTCGCGGAGAATCCGCGCCTGCGCGAGACATTCGCTCGATGCGAGCAAAGCGACACTGGAGACGATGCTCCAGGTCATTGGGAGGGTGAGGTTCCGGTTCATGGTTCTCGACTTTTGGCAGATCGGTGCTGATGGCCGAATCTGCGCACAGGACGAATCAGGGCAGAACGGAATACGCCGAGGGCAGGACGACGTAACTCCCCGTGGCGCCGCGCACTTCGATTTGCCCCCGCCCTGCTACAAGATGCACACGGAAACAGCGGGAGGAACGGCCGCTGTGCCGATAAAGACGACACTGATGGAACTGCGCTTCGAAGCCCCTGACTATCGCGCTGACACGACTTTCGAGTCCGCCGAGTACGAACTCTCGGGCTCCGAAGAAACCGGCTGGACGATCCAACGCAACGGCGCACCGTATCTCGAGCTCGGTCCTGGGTATCGCTTGCTCGAGACCGAGCGCTGTGGTGTGTGCTCGACGGACCTCGATCGGCACTTCTTGCCCTTTCCACTGCCGCAGGTCACCGGCCACGAACTCGTCGCGCATGCTCCGGGTGCGAGCCAGCGATACGTCGTCGAGATCAACGCCTCGCACGAAGCGCGCGGCGTCGAAAGCGACTGCGCCTTTTGCAATGGCGGACTCGCGACGCACTGCCCCGAGCGCACCGTTCTCGGGATCCATGCGTTGCCGGGCGGCTTCGGCCCATACGTGCTCGCTCCCGTTCACGCGATCATCCCCGTGCCCGATGCCGTTCCGAGCGACGTCGCGGTGCTCGTCGAACCATTCGCCGCGACCCTGCACGGTGTGCACGTGACGGCGCCGAGTGAGGGTGATAGAGTCGCCGTGCTCGGTCCGCGCCGCCTCGGAATGTTACTCGTCGCCGCACTCGCGGCAGAGCGTTCTCGCCGCGGCGTGCACTTCGACATCGTCGCGCTCGTGCGACGAGACGAACTCGGTCGACTCGCCATGCGATTCGGAGCCGACAGTTACGAGTTGACAGAACAGCCGAAGCACACGCAGTCCAGCGCTGACTCGCAGCTCGCGGACCCGCAACCCCGCGAAAGCGATTTCGACATCGTCTTCGACACGACGGGAAACCCGGACGCGCTCGACCACGCCTTGCGGCGCGCGCGTCGCGAAGTGCACATCAAGTCGACCCACGGGCGACCGGCTGGTGGCCTGACGACTCTGACCGCGATGGTCGTCGACGAGCTGCGGATCGCTCGCTTGCCGCGTGTGACGGATTCGAGCGAGGCGGCGGAGTTCGCAGCGCGCGTCGGGCACTTCGCTGGCACGGAAAGGCCGGTACTCACGTGGCTCGCATCGAGCGCCGTGCCTGATGCCATCTCCGACGCGTTCGAAGTCATCCGTGGCGACTCGGCGCTGGTACTTCGAGACACCTTCGAGGATCAGCCTGGCTTGCCGCGCGCCGACGGTGTCGTCGTCGATGCTCTCGGTCCGGAGGTCGATGCCATCGTCCGCCCGAGTCCTGACGACGAGTGCTCGATTCTCCGACCCCGCGGCACGATTTGGATCGACGCCGGTTCTTGGTCCCCTAGCAGCAGGAAGGAAACCGTCGGAATCGACGACTCCTCCGATTCCGAGCCTCCACGTGGCGCGATCCTCGACGCGGTGTGCGCAAAGGACCTCCGCATCTCGACGTCGCGCTGCGGCGACTTCCAGGCGGCTCTCGATCTCCTCGCCGCGGACGCTGCCCTCCGCGATCGCGTGCGCGGGCTCGTCACGCACCAGTTCGATTCGACGCAGATCGTCGATGCCTTCGCGATGGCGCGATCGCCGGCATGCATCAAAGCAGTCGTCCGCCACGACACGGATTCAGCGAAGGCCGATGCTCGATGAGTGAGAAGCGGATCGAAACGACGCTCGGACGCCCCATCGTTCCGGATGGCGACGAGTATGTCCTCGACCTCGTCGAGCTGCCGGTCTTTCGCGGACTCAGCGTGTTGTCGCGCGCACTCGGTGAGATGTTCGAGTCGCAGGCCTACGACGCGCACGTCGACGTGTCGATCGAACGCGCCATCCGGAGTACCGAGAATCCCGAACTGATTCGCGAGTTCGCCCTGCGACGCATCCGGCTGTCGGTAGAACGCGACCTCGCGCAGCGCCTCACGCAGGACCGCGAGTGCTTGCAGGATTGCCTGCGCACGATCCTCGGCACGCTGCAGCGACCGCGCTATCGCGATGCGATCTTCCCGAGCGACGCAGAACCGTCTCATGCGCTCGTGTTCCGCCTCACGGTCGCGGATGCGGAAACGCGCTTCGTGCTCGAACGGATCCACGGGCGACAAGATGGCGAGTGCGCCTTGCGTCTGACGATCGAGGATCCGCACGGGCGACGACTCGACTTGACGTCCCTGCCTCACGTCGATGTCGAAGAGCTCGATCGTCGTGTCTTCGTCGCGGGCTCGACGCGCATCGCGCAGACACTCGCCGAGGGCATGCGGCGCGAAGCCGAGCGCGGTCGCCGTCGCTATTCCGAACGCCGTCGTCCGTGGCAACATCTCTTCGAACAACTCGACAAGGCCGGCCTCGACGGCTTCGAAGAAGTGCTCGTGACGTGGAGCGACGAAGAGCAGCCGTTCATCCTCGAGAGCGAACCGAACGTCCTCGAAACCGTGACCAAGCAGGTCCTGCTCGCACTCGAGGATCTCGACGTGCGGCAGATCCTGCGTCGCGGCGACGTGCTGCGCGTCGAGACGAGCGAGACGAAGACGTGGATCGAGACGTCGCAACTCGGCCGCGTGCTGCACCTCTCGATCGGGAGTCGACGCACACGGCCGGACATCGATGCCTTTCTCGAGCGCATGCCGGCGCTGAGCGCCGTCGTGCGTTCTGCTTGCGACGGCGCGGACGCACTGCCCTTACAGAACACGTCCGTTTTCCTCGTCCACCACATCACGAGCGAAGTGCTCGGCACGATCGCGGCGCTTCGCGAACTCGGCTGCCGTGACCTGCACGTCGTGTTCGTGAGTTATGCGAGCGAGCCGGCCGCCGATTGGCTCGCTGCGCTGCTCGATCTTCCAGAGGATGAGTTCCGCTGTCATGCGCTGATGCACCTGCCGGCGAAGACGAGCGTCGAAGGGCGCTACGCGCTGTCGCCGCGCTATTCGCGCAACGATGGGCTCGAGTCCATCGCGCATGCGCTCGCGACGCCGGGGCTCGATTATCTGCAGGCGATGCGGCGCTTGACGGTGCCGTCCTTCGTCGAGTTCTGCGACGCGGCGCGCGCACGTGGACATCGCGTGCTCCTCGTCGAAGATGGTGGCTACGTCGCTCCGGTCTTGCAGGATGCCATCCTCCGCAACGAGTGCATCGGCGACGTCTTCCGAACGTGCGGTCTCGATCCACGGGATCAAACCGGCGACTCGACCAAGCTCCTCGCCAACCTCGTCGACATCGCATCGCAGAACGACGATGCGTTCGTCGGCAGTGTCGAACACACGCGCAACGGATACGAACGCCTCGTGCGCGTGGGCGAGCGGCACGGAGGGTACGCGTTCCCATCGTTCTCGATCGCGATCTCCGAGCACAAGTTCGAAGTCGAGTCCGAAGAAGTCGCAGCCAGCGTCGTGCACGCAGTCGAAACCGTTCTCGAGTCGGGCGGCAAGATCCTCAACCGGCGCTTCCCGGCCGTGATCGGGCATCGCGGGGCGATCGGCTCACGCACCTTCCGCATCCTCTCGCAGCGTCTACCCACCGTGCTCGGTGTCGACCTGGTCGTCGAGCATGAGACCGAACGCGAGACGTGCACGTGGCGGGCACTACCCGTCGAGGCGCGTCGTCTGGTCGACCTGGTCATCGGGATCACGGGCGACAGCGTGCTCGATGGTGACGATATCGAAGACTGGCTCCTACACGGCGAACCGCGCGAGCTGCTCCTCGCGAGCGGATCGACGAAGACCGTCGAGTTCTCCGGGCTTGCACAGTGGCTCGACCGCCTGCGATCCCAAGACACACCGCGCATCGGCTCGCATCGCGTGCACGTACGACACGAAGAGGTCGTCGACGCGCAGACCGAACGCGTCTACGGCGATCGCTGGCGCTTTTCAGTCGAGTTGCCGTCGGGAGAAGTGCGCGAGCGCTCGCTCGTCTTCGCCGCCCACATGACGCCGATCAACTTCATGTTCTACGGCGTCGCGACCGAGATGATCGACGAGATCCTCGCCGAACTCGTGTCGACATCGATCGGCCTCGTCCGGCGTGCGGGCACGATTCCACCCGGGCTCTACGCGGTCGACCGCGAAATCGACGCTTGGGGACGACCGCTGGCGTAGGGCGGGTCGACCGATCGAGGCTTCCGGATCGGCGCTCATCCTTGCAAATCCGGACCTGCACTCCAGATTTGCAAGGATGCTCGCGGAACAATCCTGCCCGGCAAGTTCTTCCCGCGTCGGCAGCGACGACGAGCCACGCAAGCCACGAAATCGACTCGGGGACACGCGGATGACCGAGCGCTATCCGTGAGGACATCCGCTTATCTTGCCAATCGTCGGGATCGTTGCGCGTTGCTATCGTCGTCGAATGCCACCGCCGAATCCCGAAGGGGACACACACCCCGAACCCACGAGCACCGCCGGAACCTCGGAGCAGGTCATCGACCGGGACCAGGTCGTCGCGCGCCACGCCCATCTCGAAACCGTGCGCGCACAGCTCGCCGCGCACTTCGTCGGCATCGACGAGGTTATCGAAGAACTGATCGAGGCCGTGCGCGTCTGGTACGTCCTTCCTCAGGTGCTCACCCGCCCCGTCATCATCAACCTCTGGGGCATGACCGGAGTCGGCAAGACCGACCTCGTGCGTCAGTTCGTGCGCGCGATCGGGTATCAGGAACGGTTCGCGGAGGTCGAACTGCACACGAGCGACAGCGACTACTTCTCGACGAGCGTGGCGGACGTGTTCGAGTCCCACGACATCGTCGATGGCCAGCCGGCGATCGTGCTCTTCGACGAAGTGCAGCGCTTCGCGTCGCGCGACGACGAGGGCAAGCCGATTCGCACGTCCAACTTCATCGACTTCTGGGAACTCCTGAGTGACGGCAAGCTCGCTCGGCGCCGACGCACGGACATCGACTATCAGCTCGCCGACATGTTGTTCGAGATCGAAGAACGTCGATCGTCGAAGGACAAGGACGAAGACAGCGATGGTGATTCGATGGACGACCGCGTCGGCACGTGGCAGGGACAACGGCTCAAGCGCGCGCTCGGTCTGCGCATGCGCCTCGAAGACATCGCCCGAATGCGCCAGGAGGACATCGTTCGCCTGATTCAGAAGAAGAAGGTCGACAAGTCCGCCTACGAGCCCGTCGATCACTCCAAGACGCTGATCTTCATCAGCGGCAACCTCGACGACGCGTTCACGATGGCGAGCGAGACGACCGAGGCGGACGTCGACGCCGATATCTTCCACGCGTTCGCGAGCAAGGTGACACTCGTCGACATCAAACGATCGTTGTCGCGACGGTTCCGGCCCGAGCAAGTGGCGCGCTTCGGCAACGTGCACATCCTCTCGAAGAGCCTCTCCAAGGCGCATTTCGAAGAGCTCATTCGCCGCGAGTTCGCGCGCATCGCCCTACGAACACGAGAGCGCTGTGGCCTCACGCTTTCGATCGACGAGAGCATCGAGCGCCTCGTCTATCGCAACGGGGTCTACCCGGTGCAGGGCGTGCGACCGCTCTTCTCGAGCATCGGGGACATCGTCGAGTCCAACCTCGCGTTCTTCGTGTGCGACGCGCTGATGCAGCGTGCGGTGAGCATCGCGCTGTCGTACGACGAAGCGAACGCCGCTCTCCGCGCGAGACTCGAAGGAGGTTCGCTGGAGCGACCGGTCGACGTCGAACGCCCGTTCGTCGGACGTCTCGACAAGGTCCGTCGTCGCAACGTCGCCGACGTCCGCGCCAACGTCTGCGTCCACGAGGCCGGACATGCTGCCGTGTACGCTCTCGAGTTCGGGCTCGCGACCTTGCAACTCACCGTGCGCGTCGCATCGACCGAGACCAACGGCTTCTCGTTCTCGCACGAGTTCCACCCGACGAAGACGAGCCTCCTCCGCCAAGTCCGTGTCCTCCTCGCAGGCGGCATCGCCGAAGAGCTCGTCTTCGGGATCGACCAGACCTCGACGGGCCGCGTTGCCGATCGTCGCCAAGCGACGCGCATCGCGATCGATCACTTCCGCACGTACGGGTTCGATCCGGCGTTCCGTGCCTACTACGGTCTCGAAGACGAATACGAGATGGATCGCTCGCGCACCGACACCGCGATCGAAGCGCTTCTCGCCAGGCTCGAAACGGAAACGCGCACGTTGCTCGAATCCAACCTCGCGTTCGTCACGAACCTCGCAGCGAGTCTCGAGACCGCGGGGATGCTCGACGCTGCAGCCGTCGCTTCGATTGCCGCCGCGCACGGCGTCGCGTGCCGTGTCGAGTCCGAGCACTACCTCGACGTGAGCGGCTACCGCGAGCAGTTGGAACAGAAGCGCGGGAGCTGACGCGTAGCGGGGCGAACTTGCCCGGCAGCTTCTTACCGCTTCATCACGCTGACGGCGTGCAATCCACCAGGACCTGGAACATCACCGGCACCCCCGGCGGGAACCGACCCAGTAGATCGGCGACCTTCGACAACGCAGCAGCGTCGGCAACCGATCCGACCACCATCAGTTGCTCGAGCTGAGGGTGGGAACCCATGGAGACACCGGCAAGCGCCGCGTCGGCACGCAGAGTCACGTAGAGCTCTTGCACGTAGTCGTTCGCGAACCTCAAGAACCGTCCGCGGCGCGAATTCGCGAGTTCGAGATCGGACTCGATCTCGGTCAACTCCTCCAACGCTTCGTCGGCGACGTCTTGCACGGTCTTCGATACCGACTTCCGTAGGCGCTCGATCTTCGAGCGGACCGTCTGCACGCGTTCGACCGTACGGAAGACGCCTTCACACAGGAAGGCGAGTTCGCGCACGCTCTGAAGGTCCTCACGACTCATGTCGCTGGTCTCGTCGAAGAGCTCCTTCGCTACGCGTTCTTTGAACAAATCCTCAGACCATCGTTCCACGTGATCCTCCTCGGTGTCCGGTGTTACGAGAACACGCTCACCACGCAAGGGGACGAAGCGGGAAAGACGTGCCGGGCAGGTTTCGTCCCACGTCATGTTCTTCCCGCGAACATGTCCTCCGGCTCCCCGCGCCGGCCGCCGCCTACTGCCCGATCGTCGCGGTCCCGCCGCCCGAGAACGAGAAACCGAGCGCGTTGGCCCCGCTGTCCACCACCATCCACTCGTGGTGCAGCTTGACGCCGATCAGCGTGTTCTGGGCCGGCACCGGGATCGACAACGAACCGGTGCCAATCGCGCTCGTCACGACGGCGGCGAGGAAGTCGTAGCTCACGAGCAGCTTGCACCCGGCAGCACCGAGGGGTGCGAGGTCGAGCGGCAGCGGCACCGTCAGCCATGTCGTGTTGGACAAGCCGCTGATGAGGATCGCGACCGAGCTGTCCTTGGCCATCGTCAAGTCGACCGAGTAGGACGCACCGATCTTGGGCGTGCCGGTGTTGCCGAGTGCAGGCACTTGCGTCGCACCACCGGAGCAGAGCACGCGCCACGACCACGGATAGGTCGTGAACGGACCGGCACTGAACGCCCCAGTCTGGTTGTAACGATGATAGGTCGTGCCATTGGTGCCGGTCACTGGCACGGGCCAGTCGATGTCCTGTGAGAACGGCACGCGCGAGTCCGACCACGAGACGAAGAACTTCTGATTGGCCGGTACGAGCAACGCCTTGGTGAACGTGACGCGATACCAACCCGTGGACGTGTCGACCGTGAGCGGACCCGACGCGGCTTCGGTCGCGAGTGGACGACCCGAAGCATCCGCGAGGTGCAGGCGACCCGTCACCGTGATCTTGCCTCGTGGTGCCTGGCTGAGAATCTCGAATCCCGTGACGAGAGATGGCGTCGTCATGGCCGCGACTTCGAGCGCGACCTCGCTCGTCTGCGAGAAGAAGAGCCCCTGCAACGACGTCGCCGTGTCGTTGGCACTCGCGCAGACGCGAGGCATCGGCGAGCCGGGGCAGCCAATACCGAAGTTGGTGAACGAACCCGTCTGGGCCACGAGAGGCAGCGAGAGGGCGAGAGCAGCGACCGTGGTCGCGAAGGGCGTCGTGGTCATGAGAGGACTCCGGACGAAACGGTTGGTCGGGATCGGCAGATCGTCTCGCAGGCACGGAAGGAGTTCGCGCGTGGCCTGCCGAGAACGTGTCGCACTATGGCCTCGGAACTTCGAACCGTCGCCACCAGCTGCGATGCCCACAACCTAGCCGAGCACGTCGCTCCGTCGAGAAAGTTTCCTGGAAACTTCCAGGACATTCTCCAGACCCTTGAATGACCCGTGCAAACCCTTACGCTACAGCACGATGGACTTGCAGCAGCGCGTCGCCACGCTCGGACATCAAATCCGCGACTCGATCCGAGGCGTGCTCGATTCCCTACCCGAGGGACAGCAGGGACCGCAGGTCCTGGCGCGCTCGCTCACGCTCGACAAGGTCCTCCTCAGTCGCGTTCTCAAGACCGCACGCTGCAAGGACCCGATCGGTGTCGCCTATCACGTTCCGGGCAAGGAGCCGATGCGACGCTTCTACAAGGCGGCTCGGCGGCGGGGTGCCGATGGCGATTCGGTCGCGGCTGGAGAAGAGAGCATCACCGCCTTCGACGCACTCGTGCGTGAAGAAGTCGGCGATCGCAGTTCGCTCGATGCGCTCCTCTCGTCG
>JAGQQW010000029.1:22645-34230 GCA_020426005.1 Planctomycetota bacterium
CCGTCCGCGCGCGAAGAGTTCGAACTGCGCCGCCGTCAGAGCGCCTTCAAGGCGATGAGCCAACTCAAGGGCGTGTCCGCGACGACGAGCTTTGGCACCGTCGTCATCCACCCTTCGGCGGACGGTACGCACATCGACGTCGTGTGGATCGTCGGGCTCTACGGATTGAGGCGTTGGCGCGTCGGCGCACGCGTCAAGCTCGCGACGCGCCGGATCACGAGCGGAGATCCTGCGCGCCATCCGAGGACTCTGTCCGGGGAAAGCGTGGAAGGAATCGAAGGGTTGCGCCTCGATCGCTTTTGCCACGCAGCGCCTGCTGAGATCGACGTCCGTCAAGTCGGCGACACGGTTCACTACCTCCTCGCGGGAGACGGGCTCGGACGCAAGCAAGCGGTGGACTTGCTCTTCGCCGAAGTCAACCTGGCCGAGATGCAGCGCGTGCCGGCACAGGGTCGTCGCGGGTACGTCTTCGCAGAAGTCAGCACGCCGTGCCACGAGATCCTCTTCGACGTGCTCGTGCACGACGACGTCTATCCCGGTATCACACCAGGGCTCGAACTCTACGACACGACGTTCGACGGCATCGTCAACGCCAACGACCCCGCCCGCGCGATCGATCGCATCGAGACGACGGCACGCCTACGGCACCTCGGCCACGGCAAGACGGAACTCCGCAACGACTCGGTCCCCCATCACGCCGATTTGCTCGATCACGTCTTCGAGAGTCGCGGGTGGCAGGCCGGTGAATACCGCGCGTACCGCTGCCAGATCGACTATCCGCTCTACGGGTCGCAGGTGGTCGTGGCGTTCGGCTAGTATTAGTGACCCGCTCCTGTCACGAGGAGTTCGAAGCACTCACGCAGCTCATCGATCTCGATCGCGCACGCGGCTTCTCCGACGTACCACTCGTAGCGTGACCAGCCAGGAACGTCCGCGCTGTGGATCCTGTCGAACAACCAGACGCCGTGCTCCATCGCGACGCGATCGCGCGCGGCGTGCGCGTCGCTCTCTTCGCGTTCGACGAAGATGTGTACGAGGTTGGTATGCGGCTCGCGCGGAAGGACGCGCACACCGTTGATCCCTTCGAGTGCGCGTGCGATGGCGCATGTTCGATCGTAGTAGGCGCCCATGCGCGCGAGACGTTCGTCGAGGAGCATCGCTGCCGACGCGACGTTGGGCAGCAAGGTGAAGAGCACCGCACCGCAACGACGCTGCCAGATCGCGGCCTCTGCGATGAAGTCCTCCGGACCGAGCAGCATCGAACCCGAAAGCGCACCGATGCCTTTGTAGAAGGACACGTAGACCGAGTCGAAGCCTGCGCAAATCTCCGCGTACGACTTGCCGTAGTGAGCAGCGCACTCCCAGAGACGCGCACCGTCGAGATGGAATCGAATCCCCCGATCCTTCGTCGCTCGCTTGAGATCTTCGAGCTGCTCCCACGTCGGTAGGAGTCCTCCCGCTTCGCGAATCGGGAGCTCGGTCAACAACGCGCCGAGCGGCTCGTGGACCGTCTGCAGGTGCTCCGCCAGCATCGGACTCGAACTCGGGCCGACGAGCGTCGCACGCATACCCCAAAGATGAGCATAGGCACGCGCTTCGTGATGCTCGAGGTGGGACGTCGGGTGCATCCCGAAGTGCAACAACTTGGCACGTTCGCACCAGACACGCATCGCGACGTTCTGTGCGACCTTGCCAGAAGGCACGAAGCGCGCGGCCGGAAACCCGAGCAGATCAGCGACCTTCGACTCGAAGTCCTCGATCAACGCACCCGAGCCGTAGCAGTCGTAGTCGATGTCGTGCTCTCGGCACCAGGCGACTAGACGTTCGAGGTGATCGGCCGGCCGCTCCGCCCCGTGGCCTTGCACGCGGCGGCAGCCTGCGCGCAGGGCCTTACGCTGGGCGAGCGTGCCATCGCGCTGTTGAGGATCGGTCATGCGCAGAACCATAGAGATGCGTCTCACGCGCAACACGACGTTCTTGTCGTTCGATCCGCCGGCGAGCGACCAGTGATTTCAATGCTCAATCGTCGCGGAGGTCCTCCCGCAACCGATCGCACACACGACGCCGGATCTTGTAGACCGTATTCGGCCGCAGACTGAATAGCCGGGCACATTCCTCGATGCTGCTCCCTTCGAGCAAGACGACGAAGACGTTGACTGTTCGATCATCGAACTGACGCCGTGCAAGGACGAGCGCACGCTCGAGTGTATGGCTCCGCGACTCGCGCGCTTCGATCTCTACAACCGGATCGAACTCGTCACGAGGTTCCATCGTCAAAAGGCCGATTTCGACGAGATGTCGCTCACGTTGGCGCAGCATTCGGCGTACGGCGTTCTTGGTCGTGACGCGTAAGTAGTCACAGAAGCGTCCACGTGACGAGTCGAGAGAAAACGTCGGCAAGCGCCGCCAAAGGCTGCCCCAGACCTCTTGTCGGAGATCATCGACCTCGCAGGCTTGGAGACCTGCGCACCTGCCGATCGCGCCAACGAGTGCATCGTAGCGGTCAATGAGGATCCGCCACGCACCGGCATCTCGTCGTGCGAGGCAATCGAGCCAGCTCTGCGTCTCTCGTGTCTGCATGGTTGTTTCCACGAGTCAGGCGACGCGGTGCCTGCGTTGTCACAAGAGTCTTCGTGTCGATATCGCCTTCCAAAAGCACGGACCTCGTGAGTACAGGCGCATCCCGAAACCTCGGATGGTGAACCAATGAACCAACATCGACTCGCGACTCGTGCAGTCTTCGTGCTCTCGACCCTCGTCGCTACGACTGCAATCGCCCAAATCCCGCCAATCCAGGACTATCAGGTCCAGGCTGGTCACATGATGCGTCGCCTCGCATTCGGCCCCAAAGCGAGTGAATACGCGGCGATCAGTTCCCAGACCGACGTCGATCAGTGGGTGCTGACCCAGCTTGCTGGCAACCAAGCGGTACCTGCAGACCTCACGAATCTGGTCGCAGCACTCGCGACAATACCACCGAGCAGCAATCCACGAGTTCACGACTGGACGATCACCGAACTGCGGCAATACGCAGTCGCGTGGGCCCTGTTCTCGCCAAATCAATTACGCGAAAAGCTGACCGTCTTCTGGTCGCAGCACTTCAACACGTCGCAGGGACGCGTCGACAACTTCTACAAGAACAAGTGGACGAACGATGCCATCGCGGCCGACGTTGCCGTGACGACCTGCTGGAAGCAATACGAAGACTTCCGTGCGAATGCACTCGGCACGTTCAAGGATCTGCTCAGCATCTCGATGAACTCATCACCGATGCGCATCTATCTGCACACGACCGCGAATCACAAGAGCAATCCTGAGCCGAACGAGGACTACTCACGCGAGCTCTTGGAGCTGCATTCACTCAGCCCGGAAAGCGCGACTGGAGCCAAGAACTACGATCAGACAGACATTCAGAAACTAGCTCGTTTCATGACCGGTCTGTTCGTCGACGAGAACGAGAACTCTTCGACCGGCGGCATCCTCAACGATGCGAACGCCCACGACTTCGCGCAGCTCGACATTCTGTCGTTGACCGGCACTCCGATCTCGATTCCGAGCAACCTGACCATGAATGCGCGTCTCGATCTGCTCGTCACAGAGCTCGCGAAGCACCCGGAAACCATCGACCACGTTTGTCGCAGGCTTCTTCGCTTCTTCGCGCATGACTGGGAGCCCAGCCAGGTACCCACTGCCATCCTCAACGCAATGAAAGCCCAATGGGGCCTGTCGGGCGATATCACAGCCGTCGTGCAGGCGATGGTGACGCATCCGAAGTTCAACAACAACGCCCGGCTTTGGAAGCTCATCAAGACGCCGCTCGAGAGCGAAGTGTCGATCCAACGCATGTTCGACAAGGCAATCTACGCGGCGAATTCGACATCAACGAGCGCTCTACTGCAGCTCTCGAATCGCATCAGCAATGCGATGCCGCAGCAGATGTTCACGTTCCCGTCACCAGACGGTTATTCGATCGTCAGCACGGAGCAAACAGATGTCGACATGGCACTCCAGCGATTGATCGGTCCGACACTCGTCTACACGGGGAACCAGAATCTACCGAGCACACTGAGCGTGGCAGACCTGTTCTCACTACTCGGAAACGTCACGATCAACTCGACCGCCGGCGATATCGCAACTGCCACCTTGATGCTCTTCTACCAGAATCACTGGGACGTCGGGAATCACGCGGACTGCGTTGACATTCTCAACTCGAACCCGGACGGAAGCAGCGGAGGCCCTCTGTGGAGCGACGTGAATATCACGATCAACGAGAAGCGCGATCGCCTCGAGTTCCTCGCCTACTTCCTCGCTGGCCTCACCCAAAACCACACCAAGTGATGCTCAAGGAGCGCCTCATGGATCCAATCAATCGACGTTCTCTCCTCAAAGGCAGCGCTCTCGCCGCCCCAGTGTTCTTCCTGCGTGGATTGCGCAGCTCACCGTTGTCCCGTGTCTTCGGAAATGCGTGCGCACCAACAGCGCCGACGAACCGCAAACTCGTCGTCTTCTTCCTTCGTGGAGGTTGCGATGGTGTCAACCTGGCTATCCCCGGCCCAAACTTGGACTCGACCTACACCGCGACGCGAGGAGCGCTCGCACTGCCGTTCAGCGGCAGCGGGCGTGCAATCGCGCTAACGGGTTCGAACTTCTTCGTTCATCCGAGCCTGCTGAAGTTGCGCACCAGCTTCGAAGCTGGTCGTGCGGCTTTTCTGCATCGCATCGGGAATGCAACTTCCGATCGCTCGCACTTCAAGGAGATGCAGATCTACGAGACCGGAAAGCCAGGGACAACACTCGACTTGATACGTGAGGGCTGGGCCACGCGCCTCGCACTCGCTTTCCAGAATCAGCCTGTCATTGGTGGAGCATCGTTCTCGAAGAAGCTCCAGCAACTCTTCCGTGCTACCCCGACCTCGTTCTTGATGCCAAATCTCAAGACGGTCTACGGAGACGTCAATGGAGCCTCTCGCGACCTCGTATTCGCGATCGACTCGTCGGGAGCACCACCGCCTGAAATCAGCAACCTCAGCAACCGCTGGGCGAGTCATTTCGGCACGACTTCGACCGTGGATACCGTGGCAGATACACTCGTCCGCGGATCCGGTGACAAGCTGTTCGATGTGATCGGCGATCTTGCGACAAACCTCCCGAACCCCATCATCCACGACGAAGCGGCGTTCCCGGTCGATCCGAACAACATTCCCCCACAGGGGACCGAGATGATGGCCAACCTCGAGTCGGCAATGCACGTCTTGAAGCACACCGACTGTCAGGTAGCCGGACTCGAACTCGGCGGTTTCGACACGCACCAAAATCACTACAGTGGTCTTCCACACGAAGGCGCGTACGCCAATTTGTTGACGATCGTGAGCCATGCGATGTACCACGCTGACCAATGGGCAATCAGCAACGACGCAGGCAACGAGTACCTCTTCCTCGCGATTACGGAGTTCGGGCGAACGATCGCACCGAACTCGACGGCTGGTCTCGATCACGGCGTAGGGTCTTGCTTCATTGCCGTGGGACACGGAGTGAAGAGCGGCGTCTACAACGGAACGAACTCGACGTCCAAGCCGAAGGACTTCGGACAAGCATGGGATCCCATCGCTTCGCAGGTCAACGATCCAACCTATCCCGACGCGTTGACACCCAAGTCCGACTTCCGGGTCGTCTTCGCCGAGATCCTCGAGAAGCATTTCAATCTACCGCGTGTGGGAGCCGGAGTGACTGTCGACAGCGTGCTGCCAGGCTACGGCGGCACGATTGGCACCACACCGTTCGACTCGTTGCTCGATTTCTTGGTCTGAGTCATCGACTTCGGCGCACGTTCGCGCACGGGACGATTCAATCGTCCCGTGTCATTCGGTCAGGCCCGAGCGCGGAGCACCGACCGCAGCTCAGAGTTCGAGCACGCTCTCGACCGCGTTGCTGTAGCTGAACGGCCAAGCCTGCACGCCCGGCTCGTGCGACACGTATTGCGAGTAGAGTCGCAAGCCGACGAGACTCGAGTCGATCGGCAGGGTCACGTAGGTCGAACGAACTCCGTAGGCGTCGCTGACGCCACCGAAGCGCAGGAGCGGATCGACGTAGAGCGTGCAGCCCTTCGCGCCGAGCATGCTGAGATCGAGTGGCAGACGGTAGCCGGCCCACTCGTCCCGATTCAGGCCGAGGTAGAGGGAGACCGCGGTATTCGGGCTCGCCCCCTGCAGCTTGAAGTTGTTCGTCGTGCCGAGCTTCGGTCCGCTCGAGAGGTTGACCGCATAGTGTTGCAGCGTCGCGACGCGACCCGGACAGCCGTAGCCGAACGAACGGAAGCTCGGCAAACAACCCGGTGCGACGTAGGTCCAAGCGGAAGTCCCCGAGCGGCGCTGCGTGTAGTTGCCGAACGGATGCTCGGCGTGCAGCAAGTCGTCCTTCCCGTCCCCATCGAGGTCGCCGATCATGAGTTCCTCGGTCTGCCAGCCGTAGTTCGCGAACGACGGGTTCGGCGCGGACCAGTGCAGCGTCGCTCCGTCGCTCGACCCGATCCAGTGATGTCCATCGATCGCGCTGTAGAAGTAGACGTCGGCGCGGTCGTCGCCGTCGAAGTCGCCGACGTGGAACAGTCGTCCGTCGTTCATCGTCCCGAAACCGTTCGTGTTGCAGAGCAGACGCCAATTCAGCGTCGTGCGACCGAAATCGGCGATCCACCATTTTTGGTCGCCAGGCGAGTAGAAGACGAGCTCGTCGCGACGATCCCGATCGAAGTCCCCGTGGAAGAAGCGCCGGCCATCATCGAGCCGACCAAAACCAGCGGTGTTCCCGACACGCGTCCAGTGCAGTGTGGTGCCCGAAAAGCGCCCGAGCCACCAGTTGTGATCTCCGGGGTAGTTGAAGAGCACGTCCTGACGGCGATCGCCATCGACGTCGAGCACGAACATCGGACGCCCGTCATCGAGATTGCCAAAGCCCGCGGTGTTGCCTGCGAGCGTCCATTCGAGCTTCTCCCCCGTCGATCGACCGAGCCACCAGCTGTGGTCTCCCGGGTAGTAGAACAGCACATCCGTCTTGCCATCGCCGTCGAAGTCTTCGCTCCACAAGGGCCGACCATCACCGATGTTGCCGAAGTGCGCGATCGCCGAGATCCGCTTCCACTCGAGCATCGATCCGTTCGATCGCCCAAGCCACACGTTGCCGTCGCCTGGGTAGTAGAACGCGATCTCTTCGCGCCCATCGCCATCGAAGTCGCCGGTGAACATCGGACGTCCGTCCCAGAGCTGACCGAAGTGCGCGGTCGAACCCGCACTGCGCCAGCAGAGTCGGCCACGACGGTAGTCGCCGATCTCGAAGAGCCGCCCCCGCGGGTCGTAGCGCAAGATCTCGTCCGCACCATCGCCGTCGGTGTCGAGCATCCACGTGGGCCTGCTGTCGTCCTTGTTCGCCCAGAAGCGCCTGCGCGTCGGCGTGCGATCGTACGGCACGTAGAAGAGGCCGCGCAGGTCCCGGATCTTCGTGGCGTTCCGTCGCTTGACGAGCTTGGTCTCGCGCCCACCCACGAAGAACTCCAAGAAGATGTCGTCGGCGTTCGGATAGTTGGGATCGTAGATGTTGAGTTCGACGCGACCGGTCGACGGGAAGTGGCGATACCCGTACGCGAGCGTCTGGTGGTTCTTGCCGGGATTCTCGTTGGCGCCATAGACGCTGATCTCGCAGACCTGCGCGAGCTCACCGGCATCGATCTTGTCCTTGATCATGCCCCACTCTCCGGGCACCGCCTGGCGCATGCTGTGGATCGGGTTGGTCGCCGACCCGCTGAGCGGCCGCTGCTGCCAATAGTAGATCTTCGCCCACCCGGCCTGATTCAGGCTGTCGACCTGCCGCTTGTAGAGCAGGTCCCACAGCCCCGAGTGCGTCGGAGGCTTGGGGTCCGTGCGTGGACGCCAGTTCGACGTGTAGTAGTCGTCCGCCGCGAGGTAGCAGAGCCCACCACAGAAGCCCCATTCGACGGTCCAACCGAAGGTCTTGCCCCCCACCTTGATCTGCAGTGGGACGTTCCACCCACCGCCGTTGGTGAAGGGCATGCCATGAATGGAGGGGCGGAACGGCAGGATCCGCTCTTCGAAGCCCTCCTGGGCCGAGGCCGTGTTGGCGAGGCTGGCGGCGAGGGTGAGCATCAGTGCTGCGTGCGTCTTCATCGTTCTCTCCTTGATTCGAGTCCACCCCGGTCAAGGAAGTCGCCTCCGCGGCGTTACAGGCCGTGATCGACTTTTTTCGTCGGACGATTTCGGTAACGCACACACGGCGAATCCCTTGACCCTGCTGTCCGGCAAGACGCCGGGCAGATGGAGAACCAAGGAGAACGAAATGAGCACGCTCAGCGACCTCACCCCGACACTCGCCCCGACCCTCGCCGACCGCCCCACACTCGTGCACGACGACGCGCAGATCTCGTGCAGCTTCAACGTGATGAACGACCGCCCCGTCACCGAGACCTTGCACGTGCACCACTACGAAGTGACCCCGCATCGCGTCCTTGCACGCTTCGACCGCGACTACCGGAGCTCCATGCGCAACAGTCCGGACCACCTCGTCTTCCTGACCGCGCTCGCACACACCCAGAAGATGCTCTATCTCGCACTGTGCGCACACTTCGGCTTCGAGTACGACCCGGACGGTCCCGAGAGACTCAAGATGTGGCCGACCAAGGTCGAGGTCTCGATGCCGAAGCTCTGCGACCAGATCGCCGACGTCGTCCAAGTCCTCGACGTGCTACAACTGCGCAGAATCGACGATCGGACCTATCGAGCACGCATCGAAACGCGAGTCGGCGACGCGCTGTGCATTCGTGCATCGGTCCCTGTCTTCTTGATCTGACGGAGGATCACCATGGCCCTTCGATCCATGCATCTCGAGGAGTTCGCCGGCCTCTTCGTGCTGGTCCTCGTCGTCCTCGTATCGGCGTACTACTACGACCACTCGGAACGGCGCTACGCCCGTGGGCGTCGTGCGCATGCCTCGGTCGGGAGCTTTCGCCTCGCCTACGGCTACATGCGGATCACGACGATCGTTGCCGGCACGCTCGCCTTCGTCACCGAGTCGCCCCTCCTCCTCGACATTCACGACGACAACGTCTTGCTCTTCGTCGGCATGGTCATCGCACTCGCGGGGCTGACGCTCTTCGTGGTGTCGAAGCGCCGACTCGGCGCCGCCTACAGCCCGTGCTATGACGCGCATCTCCCCGGGATGATCGTGAGCGACGGCCCGTATCGCTTCGTACGGCATCCGATCTACACAGGCAACTTCCTCGTGCTCTTCGGTTTGTTCGCGATGACCGGAAGTGTGTGGATCCTGCTCAACGCGATCCTCTTGGCGATGTATGCAGCGCGGAGCGCGCGTCTCGAAGAACGCGCGCTCGAGAGCGCGCTCCCCGGCTATCGCTCGTATCGGAACGCAACCGGGCGTTTCGTGCCGCGCCTGGGACCCAGGCGTTGAGTCGCTCAGCGATACCGGACTTCGATCACGGGACGCACGCCGATGTTGGCGTATCGATCATGTGGCAGATCCGCCCAACGACGCGCACTGCGACCCACGGTCGGCGGAAAGTAATAACTGCCCCCTCGAACGATCTTCGACTTGGAGCCGTCCGGCTCTTCGCGCAAGCCCGTCTCGGGCGCCGGCGCGACGTCGTAGTCACAAAATCCGTCGCGGCACCATTCGGACACGTTGCCGTGCATGTCGTACAGACCGAAATCGTTCTGTGCGTAGGTGCCGACGGGCGATTGAAACGCGCTCCGGTCATCGAGGCGGTCCTCGGTCACGAGCGCCGTGGTCTGAAGCCGAAGGCTCGCATCGGCGAAGTTGCCTTTGCCCTGGAGGTCGAGGATCGAATTGCCATAGCACCAAACGGTGTCCGTGCCTGCGCGGCACGCGTATTCCCATTGTGCCTCGGTCGGCAACTCCCAGCCGTACCGATGCAGGACTCGCGTGCAGTCGTCCCACGAGACCGTATCTACAGGGTGTGCCAGCGAAGCGACGGCCTTGGCCTTGTCACTGCCGTTCGCGTACTTACTGGGATTGGACCCCGTGAGACGCAACCACTGCCCTTGGGTCACTTCGTACTTCGAAACGAAGAACGCCCCCAGTTTGACGAGATGCGGCGGCGCCTCGTTCGCCTCGTGCCAGCGGTCGACGTGGATGTCCGTCCCATTCGGTGCGGTGTCGGTGGCCGGTGAAGACCCCATGTGGAACGGACCACCGGGTAGGAGCACGAACACGACGCCGCTCGAATCGTCGATGACGTGCCGGCCCGATGCATCCCGCCGTGGACGCTCTCCCGAGCGCACGTGCCAGAACTCCTGGAGCTTCGTCGTCGCGTCGACGCCGAGCGGCAGCAGGTGCTTGACGGGCCTGATCCGCATGCGGCCGTACTTCGGATCCGCGGCGATCGTGTCCGTGCACGCACGCCATGCAGTACGCGCTTCGTCCGAGTCGGTGGCGATTCGGTCGGCATCGAGCGATGCGGCGCGATCACGAAGCACCTGTTCGCGAAGTTCATGGAGACGATCGAGGCCCGAGAGCACCGTGGTCAAGACGTGCTGCTTCCATCGAGCCAGCGCATCCCCTCCGGCGTCCGAGCTGTCCCGTGCGGCCTCTGCGTCCCCGACGAGTTTGGCGAGCGATGTTTCGTGCATCGATCGCCGCGCGATCAACGCTGCGCTGTCGTCGAGCCACGCGTCGAGGCTTCCGTTCGTCGCCTCTCCGAGTGGCCACAAGCGAGCTTCGCGAGCCTCGAGATCACGGACACGCATCGCGTCCGACAAGCGCCGGATCTCGTCGGCATCGGCGATCGCTCGGTCGCGGGCGACTCCGACCTGACGCGCATAGAGGAACGCGAGCACGATGCCAACGACGAGAAACGAGGCAGCCGCGCATACCGCACTCGCGAGTGCCGGCTCGCGCTGCATCCAGCGACGTAGCCGAGTGCCCATGCCTGGTCGGCGCGCGGTCACGGGTCGGAATTCGAGGAACGCCCGCAGATCGTCGGACAACGCCGCTGCCGTGGCGTACCGACGATCCGGGTCCTTCTCGAGACACTTCAGAACGATCGCGGCGAGTTCGAGCGGCAATCGAGGATTGAGGCGCACAGGGTCCTTCGGGTCCTTCGCGAGAATCTTGCCGAGGACCTCGTGTTGGCTCGATCCATCGAAGCACACCTGCAGCGTGAGCAACTCGTAGAGCATCGCACCGAGCGAGAAGAGATCGCTACGCGCGTCGACATCCACACGATTAGCCATCGCTTGCTCGGGCGACATGTAGTGCGGCGTCCCGAGGAACGACCCACTGCGCGACAGCGACGGATCACTCTCGACTCGAGCCAGACCGAAGTCCGTGAGCACCGGCGTGCCGTCGGCGCGCAAGATGATGTTGGCAGGCTTGACGTCCCGGTGAACGATGCCGGCGTCGTGCGCGTGTTGGAGCGCCGCGGCGATCTCGATCGCCGTGTGGACGACGACCCCGATGTAGCCGCTCCGACGTTGCCAGTCGGATCGACGCTTCGTCGTCGGTTTCGTCGAGCCATCATCCGCGAGCTGTGACGCGCGCTCCCA
>JAGQQW010000002.1 GCA_020426005.1 Planctomycetota bacterium
CGTTCGGCGTCAAGGTGCCGACGTATCCGAGGTCGACGTCCGAGGTCTTACGCGTCGGCGTGAAGAACCCGAGGTCGGCGCCACAAATGCCGATCGCCTGGATACCGCTCGTGACGAGGGCGGCGACGATCCCCTTGTTGACTTCGCCGGCCAGAACCCACGTGACGACGCGCGCGGTCGCGGCGTCGGTGATGCGCAGGCCTTCGTGGCGGCGTTCTTCGAGCCCGAGCCGCGTCGCGACTTCGGCGATCTGCTTGCCGCCGCCGTGGACGAGGATGCACTCTTCGCCCCGCGTGATCGCGCGCCGCAACATCGCGGCGAGACGGGCGCGGCCTTCGGTCGTTTCGACGAGCGCGCCGCCGACCTTGATGCACAGGCGCATCAGCGCCACCCCGGGATCGCCGCGTGCACGGGCTCGAGTCCCGCGGTCTCGGGGAGGTCGAGTGCGACGTTGAGATTTTGGATGGCTTGACCGGACGCGCCCTTGACGAGGTTGTCGATGCACGAGACGACGACGATGCGATCGCCGTGGCTCGCGACGCCGAGTACGCAGCGATTGCTGGTCTGGGCTTCGGAGACCGCGGGCAGGCCCTTGTCGAGAACCGACACGAACGGCTCGCCCTCGAAGCGCGTGCGCAGCGCTTCGCGCACGGAATTGGCGTCGCCGTCCGCACGGAGGTGCAGCGTCGAGAGGATGCCGCGGAAGATCGGTAGCAGGTGCGGCGTGAAGTAGACGCGATCGCTCGCGAACTGCTCGCGGATCTCGGGCTCGTGCCGGTGCGTGCCGACGCCGTACGCGCGAAAGTCCTCGTGCACCGAGGCGAAGTGCGTGACTCCGGTCGCGGCCTTGCCCGCACCGCTGACGCCCGACTTGCAGTCGGCGATCACGTCGTCGTCCGTCAGGAGCCCTGCGTCGCGCAACGCGAGCAGCGGCAGCAATACCGACGTCACGTAACAACCCGGGCACGCGACGAGGCGCGTGTTGCGCAGCTCCTCGCGCGCGAACTCCGTCAGGCCGTAGACGCGTTCTTCGAGCAGATCGGGTGCCGGATGTTCGAAGCCGTAGAAGCGCGGATACATCGCGGCATCCCGCAACCGATACGCGGCTGACAGGTCGAGGACGAGCGGCACGGACTCGAGCAGCTGGGGCACGAGGGTCGCCGACGCCTCGTGCGGAGCGCAAAGGAGGACGGCATCGTTGGTGCCGAGCGCATCGAGATCGAGGCTCGCACTGACGGGTTCGCGCAGCGCTCCGGCATAGGTCTCGGCCGCACTGGCCTCGCCACTGCGTGCCGAGTACACGCCGGTGACCTCGACGTGGGGGTGCTGCGCGAGGAGGCGGAGCGCTTCCTTGCCCGTGAATCCAGACGCGCCGACGACGGCGACGCGGCGCTTGGCGATGCCGTGAGTCATGCGTTCTTCCTCCGTGCGGGATGCTGTCCCGACTTGTCGCGCAGCGTACCGAGCTTCTTCGCGAGTGCACGAGCGCCCTTGGCATCCGGTGCCGCGACGAAGACCGTGTCATCGCCAGCGATCGTCCCGACGACGCCCTTCAGCGTGCTCGTCTCGACGTCGATCGCGGTTGGCTGCGCCATCCCGGGAGGCGTGCGCAAGACGACGAAGCTACCCGAAGTCGCGATCGTCATGACGTGATCGAGCTTGGGCTCGCGGGCGACGCGTCGCGCGCCAGGCATCGTGAGGCTCGAGAGGGCGTAGCCTTCGGCCGTCTTGACCGCGCCGAGTTCGCGCAGGTCCCGGCTGATCGTCGCCTGTGTCGCCGCGAAGCCCGCGTGATCGAGCGCGCGCGCGAGCTCGTCCTGACTCGCGATCGGACCGCGGTCGAGGAGCTGTCGGATCAGGGACTGGCGGGCGGCTTTGGACATCGAGGTGGAAGATCATGCAGGCAGTGCATGAATATGCAAGCGGTATTCAACAGATCCAGATTGACTGCCTGGGCAGCAGGTCGAGGGGGTGTCCGGGGTGTGACGAGTTCGTCATGCTGAGCAGGTCTCTCCCCGTGGACCTCAACCCAGCGATCTCATGCCTACCGAAGTTCGAACCCGCCCAAGAAGAGACTCGATCGTGCCCTGTTCGTGTGATGCTCGATGCCATGTGCGGCTCGTGTCGAGCGTGCTGCTCCTTGCCGCGCTATCGAGCCGCGCACTCCCTTCGCAGAGTGGCATGCTCGACCTTGTTTCGAAGACGACGTCGATGCGCCCCATTCGCACTTCGCAGAATCACAAGGGTATCAGCGGTGATGGGCGCTTCGTCGTGTTCGAATCCGATGATGCCAACATCGTGCCGAATGATACGAACAATGGTTCGGACGTTTTCTTGCATGATAGGAAAACCGGAATTACGAGTTGTGTAAGCGTCAATCGTAGCGGCATGCCAGGCGACAATTGGTCGTGGGCTCCTTCAATATCGGCAGACGGCCGTTTCGTCGCCTTTGCAAGTAGCTCTACGGACATCGTTGCGAATGATCAGAATCGTGCGTGGGACGTGTTTGTCCGTGACCTTCAATTGGCACGTTCTGAGTTGGTATCGATCTCAGTGAGTAGCGGTAGTGGAAACGCGAATAGCATCGCGCATCCGTACTCCATTTCCGCGGACGGTCGCTATGTTGTGTTCTCGAGTTACGCGTCTGACTTGGTTGTGAACGACGCCAATGCGACGATTCGCGATGCCTTCGTGCGTGACCGTAAGCTCGGAACGACGACCTTGGTCTCGCGCAGTTACAACGCCGGCGGAATCGATCAGGCTGCGACGAGCGTGACGATTTCTGCCGACGGCAATTGGATCGCATACACGAGTTATGCGACGAACATCGTTCCTGGAGACACGAACAAGGTCAAAGACGTGTTTCTCTTCGATCGAGTGAACACGACGACTCGACGCGTGAACGTCGGTCCAGGTGGGCGCGAAGCGAACGGAGGCAGCCAAAACCCGAGTCTGTCGCGCGACGGCACCTGGGTCGTGTTCGATAGTGGGGCTACGAACTTGGTCATCGGCGGCAGCTCGCTCCGGCTCGAGGTCTACGGCTACAATCGCTTCGCTCAGTTCGCGCAACGCCTCACGCAGCGTCCGGACGGGAGTGCGTTCGACAATGGTTCGGGTCTGCGGTTTTCGGGTGGAGCGGTCGCCGGCAACCTTGTCCTCTTCGATACTCTCGCGACGGACATGGTCGCGAATCACGCCGAAGGGGCTTCCGACGCGGTCGTCTACGACCTGCAGGCGAAGACCTTCCGCCGTTTCGCCTACACGCCGTGGGGCACTCCAGCGGGTACCTACAACGGCGTGTTCGCGAACGACGGCTCGGCGGCGCTCTTCCTCGCCGAAGAGAAGATCCTGCCGACCTACCCGATGTCCGGCGGCAACCTCGTCGTCTACACGGTCCATCCGAAGATCGAAGCCGCGAACGAGCCGCGACTCGGGCGTCCGCTGCGCTTCGCACTCGAGGATCCGCGCGCTGCCGGACGCACCTACGTCGCGATGACCGCGCTGTCGTACTTACCCGCGATTCGCATCGATCATCGAGATCTCTTCCTCAGCGCCGATCCCGTGCTGTTCGCTTCGATGAGCGTTCAGAGCGTATTCCAGAACTACGTTGGGCAACTCGATGCGCAGGGCCGTGGCACGGCCACGTTGCTGCTGCCGTACGATCCGGCGCTCCGTGGTCTGACGCTCTGGACGGCCTTCGTCGCGCTCGACGCGACGGCTCGGTCGGGCATTGGTGCGATCTCGAATTCGGTCTCGACGACCTTCGAGAGGTGAACGATGGGTGTCGCCACTCGCTTCCTGTTCGCATTCCTTCTCTCGCTCGGTGTCGCTGGCGCACAGCAGCTCGTGTCGCCGCCCCAGGCCGTGGGCGTCGAGGGGGACTCGCGGTCCGCGCTGTTCTTCATCGCATCGCGCAGCATGCAGGTCGATGACAACCTGCGTGCGTCGAATCTGACATCCGTGCGCAGCATATCGCTGCGTCGCAACGCGGCGCCACAGGGTTCGTCCACGCCGCAGGGTTGTGAGATCGAGCTCTCCATGGGGTTCGCGGTCGCGACGCTCGGCACGAACATGGACAACAATTACGCGAGCGGCACGAAGAAGATCGTCTTCACCAAGAAGTCCGTCATGCTCCCCGACTGGACCATGGGGACACGCAGTCCAGCCGACTTCGAGTTCACGCTCAAGTTCGACTCCGCGTTCGTGCTCGATCCCAAGCAAGTGCCACTGTGGGACATGAAGTCCTGGATCTACTTCGTGGACACGCACGAGTTCGATCTGTTCTCCAAGTTGCCTCCGTGGACTTCGGGAGAGCTTCCGCAAGAATTCGGACGCGGGTGCGCGACGGCGAACGGTGTCGTGGGCTACGAGCTGCGCACCGAAGCCGATGCAACGACCCTCGCCTTCGTGCACGAGGTCTGGAACGGCCCGAGCGGCGCCCCAGCGCTTGCCTTCCTCGGGTTTCAAGATCCGAACCTCGCGATCGGCCTGTGTGCCAATCTGCGCGCCGATCCCGCGATCGTCGTGCCCCTCGGTGCGACGGACGGCTTTGGCGACGTCACGGCGCGCGCGACGATGCCGTGGAGTGCGAGCATCGCGGGTGTGCCATTGTTTGCTCAGGGACTCTGTCTCGATGCGACGCAACAGCCCCTGCGGTTCGTGCTCACGAATGGCTGTCGCACGACGACGCCCTACGTCGCGGGCGGGAGCGGTCCGACGACCAGGTTCGGGATCACGCGGATCGTCGCGCGCATTCCGTATCCGATCGTGATCTCGACGACGCCGATGCCTGTGCTCTACGCGCAGTGATCTCGGCGCTTCGCGAGATCGGGTCGAGGAGCTGTTGAGTCATGAAGCCGCGCATTGCTTTGTATCTGGTTCTCGTTGCCGTCGCCGCAGCTGCCGCTTGGTTGTTCCTCCTGAAGACGGACACCGTAGAACTGGCTGATCTTCCCGTCGGCGCTGTCGTGGCACCCGCGCCGACAACGGAATCGCATGGTGGAGCCCCGCACGTGCCAACGCGCGACGTTGCTACGTCCAGTGCGGCTCCAGTGCTCCGCTTCGTAGTGGGTCGTGGAGTCAAGAGTCCTGTCTCAGGTGTCAAGATCTATCGCTACGAGTCGACGATGTCTTCCGTGGCGCTGAGTGACACCTGTGATGGAGTTTCCGATCGCGATGGGCGAGTCCGTGTTGCAGCACTCGTGCAGCAGCACGTCACGAGCGTCGTGGCAGTCCAGGACGGATATGCGTCCATACGCGTCGACCTTCCGAGCGATGGTGAGACCGAAGTGACGATGCGCGCCGGCGTGGGCTTGGCAGTCAAGGCCCAGAGCGCGACGGGGAAACCGATTCGCGGATGCGCGGTCGTCGTCTCCGATACGCAGTATTGGCAGCCGCCGTTGGTCAGTAGTGCAGTAAGCGGAGTTGCTGGAATCGGCGGTTCTGTCTGGGGTGGAGTCACCGGCGACGACGGGACTGTGAACGTCGAGGGGATGCCGGCCGGGAAGTACCGCGTGCACGTCTTCGCGGAATCATGGTGTCCGGTCGAGGCCATGTATTGCGGTGGTGCTGATGTGCAGATTCCAAGCAACGAAGTCACGGTCGTTTGCACTCCAGTCTTCGCTGCGATCGCCGCTGTGCAGGGAGACGTTTCGTGGCATTCGTACCAGGCCAATGCACGGCGTCGCCGTGTCTCGTGTGAGATCGACAAACTCGTGAGGCAGCGGCTGGAGAGGACGTTCGACACGAATCTGTGTGCCGTGATCGTTGGCGAATACGGGGCGAGCGAAGGTGATGATGTCGGCGCCGCGACCTTCCGCGTGCAGTGCGCAGACGGTCGCTACTACGAAGAGGATGTGAAGTTCGTCTTGGCAGGTCGTGCCAAGCCGCAGCTGCTCGCGAAGCACGAGATGCGTGAGATGAGGCAGGTGCGTGTCCTGTTCCCGTATTGCGCGAACTTGGATACCAGAGTCTCGTTGTTTAACGGTCGTGAGTGGTATGTCGCCAAGATTGGCCAGGAGATGTCTGTGCCGGTGGGCGAGTACGAAATTGCCGGTGACCACTACACGATCATGGGGAGCCATCTGTGGAAGCCGAGGTCCGTGGTCGTCGAAGAAGGTGATTCCTGCCTGGACGTTGCACTGAAGACAAACGTGGAATACGGCTTGGTGCGAATCCTGCCCGGGTATCGATTCGATGCGCAAGAAGAGCCGATTTTCCTGCAATGCGTAGGGAAGTTCGGCTCCCTGGCTTTCACGCCCAAATGGAGTAATAGGCGATCCGGGTGGGTGTTCTTGTCCCCGGCTGGCAAGTTGCGGATCGAAGCTTCCATGCTGGATGCCGAGCGGGTTCGCAAAGACATCGAGGTCGTGACGGATCAAATCGTCGAGTGCCGCCTGCCACCGTTGCAAAGGCGCTGAGTCGATGTTCGTTGGTGGCGTTCGAGATACACGTCTCGAATCAGGCACGTCTCGAATCAGGCCATCCGTCGCACGCGAATCCGCGTCAGCTTGACGAACTTGCCTCGGTCGGTCGGTCGAAGTGCCACGAGTAAAGCGCACTGACCGAACTTGCGGAAGTTGCCGAAGAGTCGAAGCGGACCGTTCGAGTCGGCCAAGAGCTTGGCGTACCTGGGGAAGATCGATCCGTCGAGCCAGTCGTCGTGAACGGCGAACTTCCAACGGACAGTCTGGCCGCTGTGCGAAAAACGCACGCGCGCGATCCCGCGTTCGATGTCGACCTCATCGTCGATGTCCTCGAGTGACAACGCTTTGCTGGTCATGTGCTCGAGTCGTTCGACGATGGTCTTGTAGTCGCCGCGATCGTAGATGCATTCCGCATCGCACATCCAAACCCGATCGCAGTCCGGGGTCCACGTCATTGGACTGTGTTCGTCCTCGCGCTCTTGTCCCAGTGCTTGAACCAGATTCAGACATCGATCCGCGACTTTGATTCGCAGTCCACGCGACGGAGCGCAACGCCGAAGCCTATCAATCCATGACCCCCGCCCAGTCCGCCGGCACGAAGTGGAACAGCAGATTGATCTGCTCGTGATCCGGGTGCGCGGCTTCGCGCCAGTGCGGCAGTTCGCAACCGCGGAAGAGCACGCCGTCGCCGACCGCGAGCGTCACGCTGCGTTTGCCGGACGGACTGTCGAGCCAGAGCGGCCATGGCGCACTGTCCTCGGGGGCATCCTCGTCGATCATCAGCGACAGGGTGTAGTCGCATTGCTCGCGGTCGAAGTGCGCCGAGAGGCCTGCGCCGCCGCGGTAGGCGGAGGTGTAGCAATACGTCGGTTTGAGCTCGAGGCCGGCGAGCTTCGAGACGAAGTCGATCAGTCCGTGGTGCACGAAGCGCGCCAGGCGCTCGTTGTGCCAACCGTGTCGGCGGCGCACTTGGGCGTCGCCGAGCGGCCACTCGCCGGAGTCGATCATTGCGCGGTGATAGCGTGCGATGGCGCGGGTCAGCACCGGGTCGAGCATGCATGGCAGATGGCAGAAGCGATCCCGCGACAACGCCGCGCTCCCCTGGGCCACGAGGTCCGTTCCGTGCTGCAGACGCGCACGATACGCCTCCTGCGTGACCAGGATTCCGGCTGCGAAGAGTCGATCCCGAAACTCCGCGGGGAGGTTCGTCGTCGGTGGCTGTCCGGGACGCAACGAACGGCACCACGCTGCTTGATAGGTGCGCAGCCAACGCGGACTCCACATATCGGTCGCCGGATCCTGCACCCAGAGCAGTGGATGGTCGGACAAGAAGCGTTCTCGATGCGCGACGCGTCGCAGCAATTGCAGTGGCGGCGCAGAACCGAACTGCACCTGCAACGACGGCGCGACGACGACATCGTCCGGTGTCGAGACGCCCTCGAGCTCGTCGACGAAGCACGAGAACCGCACGCTCGTCGCGTCGCACGTGCGCAACGTCTCGGGACCAGGCCCTGAATGCAGCGTGCGAATGCGTCCGGCGAGCGGCTGCAAGCCTCTGACCTGGTCCGTATCGAACAGGCGGTTGGACTTCCACTTGATCGGTGATGGGGGGCGGAGCGTCGTCGCCGACGCGCGCAGCGGCTGTTCGAGCAACGACTGCAACCGCGCTCCGGGTTCGACGCCGCAGAACGCGCAAATGCGCTCGACCTGGGCCTTGGTTGCCGCGATCAAGTCCGCATAGGAGACCGCGATCCAGCGGTCGTGGTCCAGGCCCTCGAGTTCTTGCAGGATCGCGCGATTCGCGGCCTGCCACTGGAAGCCCGCGATCTCGGTCCACGACGCACCGTCGAGGTCGCGCCAACCCGGCGGGAGCAAGAAGCACCACGACCTGCGCGACCAGCCCGGCAACTCGGGAATCGCGACGAAGCCAGGATGCTGCCAAGCCTCGACCATCGACGACACGTTCTGCCGGAGATCGCGGTAGAGGAAAACGAAGCGCGCATCCGGAAAGGCGCGGCGTAGGAACGGCAGACGAAGCGCGTTCTCGAGCGTCTTGTCGAGGAAGCGCACGTGCTTCGGTCGCACCGCTGGCGCTCGATCGATCCAGAGGCGGCCGTCGGCGGACCGGAGCTCCGACAGGACGCCGGCGCGGAGCGCGCGCACGGTCGCCACGTCCGCGTCGTCTTCGCCGAGCACCTGCGATTCGTAGCCACGCGTCGCGAGGTGCAACGCAGGGATCGCCTCGACGATCGACTGCATCTCGCGTCCGATCGTCCACAGCGCATCGCACGCACCGAGCAACTCGAACAAGAGCGTGCTGCCCGCGCGCGGAGCGGACACGATGAAGACCGGTCGATCGAACGTGACCGTGTCGATGCTCATGTCACAAGTCGCGTCGACGGTCGTGCCAAATGCGTGCACCGTGTCGGTTCGCGCACCGAGCGCGAGGATCTCCCGCGCGGCAGGATCCGCGCCCTGCGGATCAGCCCGAAACGCGTCGAGCGAGTCGCGATCCTCGAAGACATAGCGGCCTTCGGCAGCACGTCGCGTCGCGCTCCACGTGCGCACGATGAGCCCGGGGATCGCGGGCGGGATCGCCTGCGCGACGCTTCGCTGCGTCGACCAGTCGAGTCCCCACTCCGAGCCGGTTTCGATGCGGAGCGTGAGGACGTGCATCGAGGACTCCGTCGATCAGCCCTTGGCCTTGCGGTGCACCCAACCGTTGATCGTGAAGCGACTGTCCGCGAACTCTTTCGTCGGCACGCGCACCGGCAACAACTCGTGCGGGCTGTCGCTGCGGAACAGGACCAACATGTCCTGTCGTGGCGAGATCAGCACCGAGCTGTCTGCATGCGAATCTCCTCGAACGAGACGGTCGTCGAAGAGGCGCAGCTCGCCGCCCGAGAAGCGCCGAGGTTCGCTGTGCAGGAAGTAGACGAACGACAGCACGCGTGTCGACTCCGCGTCCGCATCGGTGTGCATGCGATAGTAGTCGCCGTCTCCCGAGGCGGTGACCTGCAGTTCGATCTCGCCTACGGGGAACGCCTCCATGCCGAGGCGCGCGATCGCACCTTCGAGCGTGCCCTTGAGGCGCTCGAGGAACTCGTCGCGCACGAACGACAAGTCGTCGAGCGTCTGCGCCTTCCGCACGCGTTCGTCGACCTTCGCCTTCTTCTCTCCGCGCGGCAGGACGGTGGCAGCCTCGAACGCGTCTTGTTTCTGCACGAGCTTCTGGACGAGGCCCTCGCGCTTGTCGCGGAGAAAACCGCCCAACGCGACGTAGATCGCGGGCAATTCGCGATCGCGTGGACCGAGTCGCATGTCGGTTCCCAGCTCGGTCCCCGTGCCTCCGGGCACGCCGCCAGGCTTGGAGGCGTGCCCTCCACGGACCAAGCGCAGGATCTCGGGTCGCAGGAGAACATCGCGCAACTCCGCGCGGGCACCGAGCAGCACCGTCTGATGGAAGAGCGCATTCTTCACGAGCGTGTCGTCACGCACTTCGTGCATCAGCAGCGCGGGCGTCGACGTCTTGGCGAGGCCGAGCTTGTCGAGGAGTTCGCGCGCCGAGATGCGATAGGTGTAGTAGCGCGCTTGCTCGGTCATGAACACGTCTTCGAAGACGCGGAACCCGACGTCGCGCAGCACGTGGTCCGCGAGCTTCGATCCTTCGGCGACGAGGTAGCAGACCTCGGCGGTCTTGCTGACCGCGATCGACTCGAGCACTTCTTTGTAGACCGCACTCACGAGCCCGATGTTGGTCGCGTCCTCGTCGGCGACGTAGACAGGGCTGATCGCCCAGCTCTCGGGAGCGATCGAGTGCGCGTCGCAGACCGCGCTGATGTGGCGTGCACCGAGTCCCCACGGTGGCCAGGGACGGTCTCGCACGGCGCAGTAGACGCGCGCATCGCCGAGTTTCAACGTCGGGAGCAACACCTCGTCGACGAAGTGGGCCGCATCGAGACGGCGGAAGAACTGGCGCAGCGCGGGCTCGGCCGTCTCGCTCAGCTCTTCGAACATGTCGATGCGGGTGGCGCTGTTGCGCTCGCCGAAGAACGACGGGCGAGGACGGTTCTCGTCGTTGGCAGCTGTCACGGGGCTTCTCCTGAGTCGAGGTGCGTCGATGTCCGGGCGTGCGTCGCAGCGCGTCGCCAAACGTCGAGCGCGGTTGCGTCTCCGCGCCCATACTCTCTTCAGCGAGCGTGCAAGCGTTTGCCGTCGTGAGAAATCGTAGCGAGGAGACGTCGCCGTTGGGGGCCCGAGCGAAGCGAACGACCGATGGGACCGCGGATTGGGATCCCGAGACTCTGCGCGCGCATTGGCCGTTCGCGTTCGTCGTGCGATCGGACGGGAACCGTACGGATTGGGTCGCACTGCACGCTCCGCTCGTGTCGGAGTCGCGCCGGGAAGAATTTGCCGACTATCGGCGGCGGGGGCTGCGCTTCGTCGGCATGTGCAGCTTCGCGGGCTTCCCCTCGCGGGATGAGCCGTCCGAACTTCGCGGTCCCGACGAAGTCGACTACGGCTCGGTCTGCGAGGCCTGGTGCCACTGCTTTCGCGAGCCCGAGCACGCTCTCCCGCGAGGCGCTCCGCGAGCTCTGCTGTCGCTCTCCGATTTCATCGATCCCGCGGTCGTGAGGCCCAGTGACGCTCGATGCAGTGAACAGGCGTCTCGTCACGACACGCCGCGGCAGTTCGTCGGCGGTCTCGGTCCGAGCTACGACTTCGTCTACCTCGGAGCGACGGAGCCGTGGAAGCAACGGTCGAAGAACTGGGACCTCGCACGACGATGCATTCCGCGATTGTGTCGCGAACTCGGTTTGCGTGGCCTCGCGCTCGGCGTGCCGCGCGGTTCGTTCCCGGGAGTGCCGGGGCTCACGATCGGCCCCTGGCTACCGCGCGAGTCGTTCTTCGATCTGCTCGCGCAATGCCGGTTCTTGTTCGCGCCGTACGCGCAGGACGCGTCGCCGAGGGTCCTGGCCGAAGCGCTCTGTCTCGACGTGCCGATCCTCGTTCACGAAGGGATCCTCGGTGGTTGGAAGTACGTGACGAAGGAGACGGGCGTGTTCTTCGCGGACGAGCACGATGTCGTCGCGGCAGCACGCGCGTGTCTCGAAGAGTCCTTCGATCCTCGATCGTGGTTCCGCGCACACCACGGGTCACGACGTGCCGGTCTCGAGCTTGCCGCATTGCTCGCGCGTGTCGACGCTTCGATCGATCCCGAGGAGCCGCTCGGGTTCAGCGAATCGTGTGCGCTCGAGGCGGAACCGCGCTACTGACGTTGATGACGAGGCGCGGCGATCCGGCCATGGGCGAGCAGTGGATCCACGCCTCCGATGGGCCGTGGTCGCTCCAGTGTCGGCGCACGTCGAGCTGACGGAAGACGGCGGTGACGCGTTCGGGAATCGCGGGACGAATGTCACCGCTCGTCAGGAACGAGGGGCGGTCGTCCAGCTCGACGAGTGCACGGTCTCGCGCGATCGGATCCTCGAACTCGCGCACGATGCGATCCCGCATTTGCAGCCAGTCGTAGAACGCCCGCATCGAGTGCACGTCGCGAGGCTCGACCCACGTCGGTCCCGGCCCGTTGTACGCGCGGAACAAACCCCATGGGCAGACACCAGGTGGAACGGTATCGACGTGAAAGCCGCAGTAGCGACTCGGCGCTGCCGTGAACACGCGCACGTGAAACGACTCCGTGCCGCCGATCGACTCGTGCAGGTGCAACAAGTCACACAAGTCGGAAAGCAACGCATCGCGCGTGTCGCGAGACACTGCGTCGGGCGAAACCGTTCGTTCGAGCCAGGTCGCGAACTCGTCGATCCCGATCTCGGGCCAGATCGTGCGTGGAATCTGCAACGCGCCAGACTCGATGGCTGCATCCAGCTCTTGGCGCCATGCGCACTCGGCTTGCGGAGCGATGAGCACCGCTTGGAGTCCCGGCTGTTCGAGCGCTCGATGAAGGTTCTCGGCCGTGGACCACGCGATGGCGCTGCCTGCACGCGATTCGCCTGCGGTCTCGGCGAGGGGGGCGTTCATGGTGCGCGAGCATAGCAGCGATCGCAGGGGCTTGGGCCAATCCGCCAGCAGGCGTAGACTCGCGAGCGACCGTGATCTGCGACATCGTTGTTCGAAGCTACTGGCGTGACCTCGAGTGGCTCGACTACTGCCTTCGGTCGATCGAGCGCTACTGCCACGGCTTTCGTGAGATCCTCGTCGTTCTTCCGGCGAAGAGCATGCCGTGGTTCGAGCGCCACACTGCGTTGCAGCAACACGGACGACGGCGCGGTGGCACGATCGGTCAGTACCGGCTCATCGTCGGTCCCGATTACCCCGACGACTATCTCGGACAGCAGGTGACGAAGCTCTACGCGGACGAGATCTCCGACGCCGAGTACCTGTGCCACGTCGATTCGGACTGCATCTTTCGCGTGCCGACGACCGTCGAGGATCTGGTGCCGATCGGCAAGCCGAAGATCTACACGCGGCCGCTGGACGAGCTGCCCGAGCCGTGGCCATGGTTCGGACCGACGTGTGACTTCGTCGGCGAGGCGCCGACGCACGATTTCATGCAGTGTCCGCCGTTCACGTATCCCGCGTGGCTCTACCGCGAACTGCGGGCTTGGTGCCGCGCGACCCACGGAGTCGAACTCGCGTCCTGGGTGTTGTCCCGGCCATCGCGCGGCTTCTCCGAGTTCAACGCTCTCGGTGCCTACGCCTACGCGCATCATCGCGATCGCTTCGTGTGGGTGCGCTCCCGGGACATCGGCGAAGAAGAACGACGCTGCCACTGGCACTGGAGTTGGGGCGGTATCGACGACGCGATGCGCCGGGACCTCGAGAGGCTCGTGGCGTCGCAGGAGGCTCACGATGGGTGAGGGCGTGGCGGCGTTCTGGTGTCGCACGCCGAGTCGGCCCAACTTCGGCGATGCGCTCACGCCGTGGTTGCTCGAGAAGCTGACCGGGCATCACCCGCGTTTTACCTGGCCGAACGATCCTCGTGAGAAGCTCTTCGTGACCGGGAGTATCGCTACGCTCGCTGCGTCTGCATGCACCGTCTGGGGTGCTGGAATCATGAACGCGGACGACGTGATCTCACCCGAAGCGCGCCTCCTCGCCGTGCGTGGACCGCTGACGCGTGCGCGCGCGCTCGCGAGCGGCGCGTCGTGTCTAGAGGTCTATGGAGATCCGGCGCTCCTCTTGCCTCGACTGCACCGTCCACCGAGTGCGTCTCGACGTGGGATCGGTTTAGCCGCACATTTTTCGGATCGACCGAGGCTGCTCGGAAAGCTGCCGCCGAGCGTGCATTTGATCGACATGCAGGCGCCGGTCGAGTCGGTGATCGAACAGATCGCTTGCTGCGAGCTCGTCGCGGCGTCGTCGCTCCATGGATTGATCACGAGTCACGCCTACGGAATCCCGGCGGTGTGGGTGCAGTTTCGTCCGTTGCCGTCGGGCGACGGCGCGAAGTTCCGTGACTATTTGCTCGCGGTGGATCGAGCGCGCGACGCGCCGCTCGAACTCACCCCGAACGAACTCGAAGCGAACACGTTGGTGCGGCACGCGATCTCGCCGCCGACGTCGTTCGACCTCATGCCACTGATTCGTGCATGTCCGGTCGGTGTGCACGCACTGGAGCACGCGACATGAACCGAGACGAGTTCCTCGAAGGTTTGCTCGCAGCGGACCGACATGACGGCGGGCTTCGATGTCGCCGTTTGTTCCGTGTCGACGCGCAGCTCTTCGCATCGCTGCGTCACGAAGTTGCCGATCTGCGCGATCGATGCAAGCCATCGGTCGTCGGCGAACGGAGCCACGTCACGAATTGGGCAGGCCCGCGCGGCGAGGTGTTGCAGTACAGCTTGCTCAACGCCTCGGGGCGCACCGACGATTTCGCGAGCGATCACGACCTCTCGACACGGAACAAGTGGTTCTTCGATGCCGTGCGCTGGCCTGCGCTCTCGGATTGGATCACGACATGGCCCGATGTCATCAACTTCCGAGTCCACGTGTTGGCTGCGGGTGCGGCCCTCGAAGCCCACGAAGAGCATGTGCCGTTCCGCACGAAGCGCGGCGGCGTCGGTGCGCGCTTGCGCTTCCACCTGCCCATCGAGACGAATCCCGAGGCCGAGCTCAATCTCGATGGCGCCGTTCATCACCTCGAAGCGGGAGCGGTCTTCCTCGTCAATCAGGGCTGCGTGCACTCTACGCACAACCGTGGTGCCGCGCCGCGAGTCCACCTCGTCTGGGACTCGTTCCTGACGTCAGCGACGTTCGCGTTCTTGTTCGAAGCAAGCGACCCACGGCTCGAGCCTGCGACGCCCGAAGTCGACGTGCTGCGACACGAGCCGCTTGCGACTCATCGACGACTCATGCCTGCTGTGGCGCGTGACGAAGCTGCGGCGATGGACGTGTGCGAGAGTCAGTGACGATCATGAAGGTCCTGTTCGAGCACCAGTCGACGGCTCAGTCCTCTTCGAGCAACTCCGCCAACCGCGCGAGCCCTCGCATGACGAGGCCGCGCATCGAGGACTCGGTCTTGTCCGACTGCTCGGCGGCCTCGGCGTAACTCAGGCCGGCGACGCGCGTCAGCGTGATGGCTTCGCGCTGCGCGTCGGGAAGCGCGGCGAGTGCCTCCTCGATGCGCGTGCACTCGTCACGGGCGCTGAGGATGCGGCTCGGAGTCGTAAGGGTCGCGTAGGCCGTCAGGACGTTCTCGAACTCGCTTTCACCGTCGGCGCGCGCCGGCGCGGAGACTTCGCGCGACACGTCGCGCTTGTGGCGGTGGAGGTAGCGGTGACGGTTGTTGATCTTGCGCGCAGCGCGCACGAAGAGCCAATGGCGGAAGGCTTCTTCGCTTCGATAGTCGAAGCGATCGATGTCCTCGAGTGCTTCGCGGCAGACGGAGAGGGCGAGGTCGTGGGCCGACTCGTGCGCGGCGACGGCACCGCCGGCGCGCGCGCGTACGAAGGCGACGAGGCGCGGCAGACTACGCTCGAAGAGCGAGCCGAAGGCCGCGTCGTCGCCACCGCGTGCGGCTTCGACTGTTTGTTCGAATGCTTTCAAGTCTCGATCTCCGCTGCAGAACTCCTGGACAGGCGATGGAACGCCATCAAGAACGCGTGAGCGCGCGAGCTGGTCGCACACCGCAGTTGGCATGTCGCACGCCGGGTCCGAGCGACCAGCGCATCGACGAGCGGCCCATCTCCGGACCGACGGCGTACGAGCCACCTCGTTGCACTCGTCGTGTTTCGGGCAGCGCAGTGTCGCCGCGCAACGAGTCCTCGCCTTCGACCGGGTGTCGATAGCTGAGGAAACCGTCGCGACACCACTCCCACACGTTTCCATGCATGTTGTGGAAGCCCCAAGCGTTGGGTTTGAGCGCATCGACGCGTGCGTGGGCGGCGAATCCATCGCCATGCGGGATCCACGACGAGTTGGGCTTCGTGTCGCGAATGGATGCCGCTGCGTCGTCTGCGAAGTTGGCGTAGCCCTCGAGCGTCGCGACCTCGTTTCCGGTCGACCACAAGGTGTCACCACCGGCGCGGCACGCGTATTCCCACTGCGCTTCGGTTGGCAACATGAGGGCGTCGAATTCGAAGAGTTCGGCGCAGTCGTTCCAGCTGATGCGTTCGACGGGGTGCACGTCGGTAAACACGAGTCCTACTCGCGTGCGTTCGGCGTCGTCCAGCGTCTTTCCGTCGGCGAGGAAGCGACTCACGTCGGCATCCTTGTTGTGCAAGCTCGGCCGACCGCCACGTGACAATCGCGCCCACTGCCCTTGCGTCATCTCGTACTTCGACAGGAAGAACGCCGTTGGAAGACCCACGGTGTGTACCGGCGCTTCCCAAGCTGCTGCGTTCTTGTGATAGCGCACGCGACCCGGATCCTCCGGTTGTTGACCCATTGTGAACGTGCCCGGCGGCACGAGCACGAAGACGAGGCCGGTGTCTTCGTCGATCGCGAGACGCCCACTCTCAGCGTCGCGAACAGGCGCGCGGCCGCTCCGCAGGTGAGTGAACTCGAAGAGTCCCGACTCCGGATCGCGTCCGAGCGGGACCAAACCGATCTGCGGCTCGAGCACGAGGTTGTACCTCGGGTCGTCGCGCACGGAGCGAATGGTGGCGTCCCACTTGGCCCTGTGTTCGTCGATCGAACGTGCCTGGATCGTCTCTGCCCAACGCTTGCGTTCGGAGACGAACTCGAACGCGCCGCGTTCGCCGAAGAACTCTTCGAGCTCGTTGTGAGTTGCAAGAAGTTGACCGAAGAGGAAGCGCTCGGCGCGATCGATGTCGCGCGCGTCCTCGCCACCGAGCGCACGATCCGATCGATCAGCGTCGGCGTTGGCCGAGGTCACGTCGTCGATCGCAGTGCCGTGCAGCGCGCGCATGTCGACGAGCGCGCGTTCGATCTCGGGCTTGCGTCGCCGCAGCGGTTCGCCGAGCTCCTGCATCCACTTGGCGAACTTGGCGCTCTCCGAGGGCCACGCGGGCCGGATCGTGCGCGCCTCCTCGCGAGCCTGGGAAAGCATCGCGACACTTGCGAGCAAGCGATAACGCTGCTGACTTCGTTCGAGCTCGGTACGAGCGAGCGTCTCGCGGCGCGCAGCGTCGTTGGCGCGAACCATTGCGGTCGTCGTCGAGACGATGCCGGCGATCAAAGCGACGACGAAGAGGCCGCATGCTAGCGCGGCGACGCGGTGCTTTCGAAGCAGCTTCGCGAACCGATAGCTTCGGCTCGGCGGGCGCGCGTGCACCGGCTCGTGTTCGAGGTAGCGACGCAGGTCGTCGGCGAGTTGGAGTGGCGTCTGGTAGCGGCGCTTGCGGTCCTTCTCGAGTGCGTGGCGCACGATCCAATCGAGGTCACCGCGCACATCTCGTCGCAAGGTGCGTGCGTCGCTCGCTCGTTGTCGAGCACGCTCGGTGCAGACATCGTCATCGACGAGATAGGAAAGGAGTGGGGGGGCCGGCTCTTCCTGCAGGATGCGGAACATCTCGGCAGGGTTCGTGTTGCGCAGGCGCTCTGCATCGAATGGCAAAGCGCCGGAGAGCAGCTCGTAGAGCAACGTGCCGAGTGCGTACACGTCCGCTCGTGCATCGAGGTCATGGGGCTGCCATGCCGCCTGCTCGGGGCTCATGTATTCGGGAGTCCCAACGAGTTGCCCGTGCGAGGTGTAGACGGTGCCGTCCGTCAGCGCGCCATGCGTCGCTTTGGCGACACCGAAGTCGATGACCTTGGGCATCGGTCGCCCGTCGTCTCCGGTTCCGACGATCACGTTCGACGGCTTGAGGTCGCGATGGATGATGCCCTTGCTGTGTGCGTGTTGGATCGCTTCGCAGACGAGTAGGAGGATCTCGATGCGCTGTCGAATCGTCAGCGTGTTCGCATTGCAGTACTGCGTGATCGGTTGACCTGGCACGTACTCCATCGCGAAGTAGGGGCGCCCTTCGTCGGTGCGGCCCGCATCGAACACGCGGGCGATGTTTGCATGGTTCATCAGCGCGAGTGCTTGACGCTCGGCTTCGAAGCGCCGAATGACCTCGCGCGTGTCCATGCCGAGCTTGATGACCTTGAGCGCGACCTTGCGTCGTACCGGTTGGCGTTGTTCGGCAAGATAGACCGTGCCCATGCCGCCGTGCCCGAGCTTGTCGAGTATGCGATAGGGACCGATGTGTTCCGGCTCGTCCGTGGACTTGACGAGTCCCATGCCGGCAATCCGTTGTACGCGCTTGCGGATCGTGTCGGCGTGGTCCGGGTGCGCGGCACAGATCGCATCGATCTTGCTCCAATTGCCACCCTCGAGGGCATCGAGACAATCGGCGACGAGCTGTTCGAGGTCAGCCATGCGGCAGTGTTATCAGGTCCACGAGAGGAGGGTCGTGAGGTCCGATTCCGTTCGTGGATTTCGTGGAAATGGAGAAAGCCCCCGGTGACCCCGGATTCGCTGGCCCGACGACTGCCAAACAGCGGATCAACAACCCGTCTCGCATTCCGATGCCGCACGCCGACTCGCCGAGGGCCTCGAGGTCTCGGTCAGTCGAGGAGGATAGCGAAAAACGAAACCGCGCGAACGTTTCGGGATCGCCCGACCCTCTCCTTCGCAATCGACATTCGAAACCAGAAGGAGACAAGAACGATGGATACCCAAATGCAGCAGTCCCGCGAGATCTCGAGCCGTTTTGCTCCCCTCGCATCCAACGTCCGCGCGGCCCAGACCTGGGGCGGCGGCGGCCGCGGCTACGAGGTCATCAGCCGCCAGATCGCCAACATCATCGAGCATTGCATCGACCGCCTCGACCCGCAGCGCGGGGAGCGCATTCTCGATGTCGCTACCGGCACGGGTTGGGCGGCTCGCCGTGTCGCGCGTCGCGGCGCCGAGTGTGTCGGTGTCGACTTCGCTGCCGGAGTGCTCGAGGTCGCGAGGGATCTGGCGATGCCGGGCACGAGCTTCGCGATCGCGGACGCCGAGGCGCTTCCGTACGAGGATGGGGAGTTCGATGGTGTGCTGTCGACGTTCGGCGTCATGTTCTGCGCGAACCCCGAGGCGGCGGCGTCCGAACTCGCCCGCGTGTGCCGTCCCGGCGGCCGTATGGCCCTGGCCGTCTGGCCTGCGCACGGTGGCGTGCACGAGATGTTCAAGGTCTTGACGCGCTTCGCGCAGAAGCCCGGTCCCTCGCCGTTCGCGTGGGCCGAGACCGAGCAACTCGAACGCCTCTTCGGCCACAGCTTCGACATCGCGGTCGAGGACGCCGTCAGCTACTACCGCGAGCCGGATGGCGCGTCGGCGTGGCAGAGCTTCGTCAACGGCTATGGGCCGATTCGCACGGTCGCCGACAGCCTCAGCGCGAGCGATCGCATGAGCCTCGAGCGCGCCTTCGTCGAGTTGCACGAAGAGTATCGGACGCCGCTCGGTGTGCTCATGCCGCGGCCGTATCGAATCGTCGTCGGCCGACGTCGCTGAGCGAGTTCGCGTCAGCGCAGCAGCAAGACCGGGCCGGAGCTGTATCCGACGGCCGGCCCGAACTGCGCCGTGCCCGTGAACGTCGTCGAGCTGGAGACCGTGTTGACGCTCTCCGAGTCACCGAGAACGATCGAAATCACCTGCGTGGTGTAGAGCCCCACCGGTCCGGGACCCGTGTGCAGCACTTGTGCGAAGAGCGGGAATGCGCTTCCCGTCGCTGGCCTTGGGATCTTGGCGGAGAGAAACCTGCTGCCCAGCCCGAACGGGGGAACCGGCAACGTGACGAGTGGAGCCACTCCGAGATCGCAACCCGTCATTCCGAGGATGGGCCCGAGATCCAGCGGGAGGTTCAAGCTTCCGTACCTCTGGCTGTCGACGCCGAGCATGACGAAATAGGCCTCCGTCGTCGACGCGGGACCGACCTGAATCACGCAGTCCTGTTGACTCTTCGTGTACCAGATCGATAGGCCTGCACCGCTACAGTTGCGGCCGAAACGCCACCCGAACTGGGTTGCGGGTTCTCGAAGGATGGAATCGACGTCGTAGCCGGTGTTGACCGGCGGGGATGACATCTGGACGTCGACCTGTACGAGCAGATCGGGGCCGGTGAACACGAAAGGGACGTCCGCCGGCAACCACACGGCCGGGACCGTGGAGTCGGTCGGCAGCCCGAGTGCAGGCAATGGACGATCTTCATGCTGAAGAACGTCACGGCGTTCGTCGTCAAGTTCGCGGCGTACGTCGTCGAGAGTGATCGCGTCGTGGCGAGCGTCGAGTTGTCGAGCACGACTTCGAGACGAGTCGTCTGCGCTGTGACCGAAATCTTGTCGTCGAGTCGCCAACCGATCGCAGCGATCGTCGACGACTTCGTCATGCCGTGCAGGTAGATCTCGTTGACATCGTGTTCCTGGGGTGCGTTCTCGGGCGGTTCCCGCACGCTTTCGCAGCGTGTTGAACAACTCGGTCGCGTGCCGAGTGCGTGAGTGCAAGCACGGGCCGGGACGTCACGGGGAAAGTCAGGAAAACGATCGAGCGCTCGAACGCTGAGCCGAGGTTCGACCCTTCTCCGAGCACCAGGAGAAGAATGATGAAGAACTACAAGAACACTCTCGCAATCGCCGCCCTCAGCCTCTTTGCCGGAAGCGCTTTCGCGCAGGGCAATCTCGACGTCAGCGCGCTTGCCGCCCCCGCCAACCTCGATCCCGGAGCCAACGTCGAAGTCTCCGTCTGGATCACGAACCGCAGCACGAAGCCGATCGACGTGACCACGGTCACCGGCCTCTTCCTCTCGACGAACTCGGTCATCTCGACCGGCGATACTCCTCTCGGACGCTTCACGACGCCGAAGTTGGCCGCCAACGAAACCGTCAAGCGCATCGTGCGCATCAACGTGCCGCTCGATATCGGCGTCGGCACTTGCTACATCGGAGCGTTCGCGGACGTCGACCGCACGTATGCCGAGTCCAACGAGAACGACAACACCGCCGCCAAGGCAACCAACTGTCGCGGCATGGCGGACCTGCGCGTCAAGTCCTTGACGACCGCGTCGAAGTTCGCTCGTGGCGACTACTTCATCGCATCGACCGTCCTCGAGAACCGTGGTGGTGTCGATGCGCCAGCCTTCAACGTCGGCGTGTTCCTTTCCCAGGACGCCAACTACAGCAACGGAGACGCTCGACTCTCGACCAAGACCATCAGCAGTCTCGCCAAGGGAGCTTCCGTCTCGACGACACTGTCCTTCACGATCCCGGCCCTGATGCCGATTCAGAACTACTACTTGCTGATCGTCACGGATTGGGATCGGCGTGTGTTCGAGTTCGACGAAACCAACAACACGCTCGCCAAGCTGATCGAAGTCTTCGCGAACGGCGAGAGCCGCGCCTTCGGCACGGCTTGCGCGGGCTCGGGTGGCATGCCGCTTCACAGTGTCAAGCCGCGTGACGGTGCGACCTATCCTCGGATCGGCTACGGCATCCAGTTCGACGTGCGCAACGCACGGGTCTTCGCTCCCGCACTCTGCACGATCGGCTTCTCGAGCCAGAACTGGGGCGCGATCCCGCTGCCGCTCGCTCTGCGCGACATCGGCGGTGGCCTGTGCCAACTCCATGTCAGCATGGACATCACGATCCCGTTCGCGACGGGAGCGACCGGCTTCGGCGGCACCTACTTCAAAGTGCCTCTGGACGAGCGTTTGATCGGCCTCACGGTCTACAGCCAGGCGCTGATCGTCGACGACGGTGCCAACAACTTGGGGATCAACGCCTCGAACGCGATGCGCACCACCTTCGGCCACGAGAAGTGAGCGGCACGCGTTCGATCAACCTTGACACTCGGAGCAAGGGCATTCTGACCACAATACTCTGAACGAAGCTCTCATTGCTTCTGCGAGTCGCATCCGCCGAGTCCGGTGGGTGCGACTCGCTCATTGCGTTGCGTGGTCTCGTGACGATTGGTGATGCCGATCAGTCGTGCAGGAACGAGCGCAGCTTGCAACGCACGCGCGAGCAATAATCCGCGAACTGACCACGAATGAGACGCTTGCGGAACTCTCGGTACGTCGCGCCGTACCAGATCTCACGGAAGCTGTTCTCGCGAACATTGCCCATGACCTCATCGCTGAAACAACACGGCATGACATCGCCGGTCGCAGTGATGAACGCGGAGTCGAAGCCGACGGAGCAGCGTTTCGCGGGGACATACACGTCGCGCGCTGGCTGCGGTGGGGGAGACACGTCGGCATGCTCGGGGTCGCACGAGCCGGTGGTCCTTGCCTTGACGGTGCCTGCGCAGCTTTTGTTGTTCGTCGTATCCGTCGTATCCGTCGTGCTCGTTGTGCTCGTCGTGACAGGCACACCGGCTGGCGCGACGCTCGCGCCTCCAGGCTCGGTTTCGCGTGTCCTAGAGCCGACTTCCTGCAGCTCGCGGGCGAGCTCGTCGGGTTCTTGTTCCGGCGTCAAGTCGAAGGGCTCGAACGGTAGTTCGGGGGCATCGACGATTTCGCTCTCGTGAAGGACTGCGATTTCGAGTGCGTTCGAGGTGATCGACGAGCGGCTCGCGCACTCGCGCAAGAGGCGAGCGGCTTCGCGGTGCTCGTCTTTGGTCAACCGGAACTGTGGCGACAGCGCGAAGATGATCTCGAAGACCATGTGATCGACGCCGACTTCGTGAGCGAACGCGAACATCTGCGGAATCGTGTGCAGGTTGAGACGCTGGATCACGAAATGCGCTTCGATGCCAACCGAGTTTGCGGCGCGTTCGTTGCGATACTTCACGAGGCGCGAGAGATTGTCGTGCAGGCGCTCGAAGTTGTCGCGGTCATGAACTGCGCGATACGTGTCGCGATCTCCTGCGTGGATCGAGAACCGCGTCTTGTCCCAGTTCATGTCGACGAGTGCGCGCGCAGATTGTTCGTCGAGGAGCGTGCCGTTGCTCATCAAGTAGCCGCGCCAGCCGCGCTTCTTGACTTCGGACATGATGTCGAGGCACTCCGGGTGCACGAGCGGTTCACCACCACCGACGACGTTGACTTCGGTCAGGCCGCGAGGCATGCCATCGAAGAGGGCCACGTAGTCGGTGAGCGCCATGCGCTCGGTCTTGTCGATCTTGACGAGCGATTGGAGTGTCGCGGGCTCCAAGTGCTGCAGCCAGCACATGCGGCATGCGTGATTGCAGATCGCGCCCATGGGGTTGAGGCGGATCTGCGCCGGGCCGAGAAGCGCGCGTTCGGTGGTCGCACTCGCACGACGAACGCCGTGAACCACGGCGCCGCGCAGGCCGAGCCGGCGAATGCCGTGCACGATTTCGGAAGGGCGCGCCGCGAATGCGAGTAGGGAGAGTTTCGACATCGTAGCTACTCGAAGATACCACGGTCGAAACGCTCGATGGGCAGCGACGCGCTGCTACGCTTGCCGTCCATGCGCGCCGCACTCTTCGATCTCGACGGAACCCTCGCAGACACGATGCCGGTGTGCTTCGACGCGTTTCGCGCGGTGTTCCTGGAGGCATTCGGGCGCGAGTGGTCGAATTCCGAGATCCAAGAGCACTTCGGCCCATCCGAGGAAGGGGTGCTGCGGAGTGTTCTGGGGGGCGAGCGAGAAGCGGAAGCGACCGAGCGCTACCTCGAGCACTACGAACGGCTTCATCGAGCGGTGCCCGGTCTCTTCGATGGCATCGATCGAGTGCTCGATCGATGCAGAACGGCTGGTATGCGACGCGGAATCGTCACCGGCAAAGGCGCACGCAGTGCGCGCATTTCGGCCGAACAGCTGGGGCTCGATGCGCACTTCGAGGTTCTCGAGGCGGGTTCGGCAGAGGGTTGGCAGAAGATCGACCGGCTCCAGAGAATCCTCGATGCATGGGGGCTCACCGGAGCGGATGGCTTCTACGTCGGTGATCACCCGAGCGATGTCCGTGCAGCGCGCGAACTCGGCCTGGTTGCCTTGTCGGCTGCGTGGTGCCCGCTCGCCGACATCGAAGCATTGCGGAATATGGAACCGGACGCGCTCTTCGAGTCCCCTTCGGACATGGTCCGTTGGCTCGACGAGCGGCTGGAGTGACCGGCTGCCGACGAACGGACGGCAGCTTCCGGATGTGCGGGACCGACAACAGAACGCGCCCCGGTGATCCGAAGATCGCCGGGGCGCGTCCTGTCTCTCATCGTCTATCTCTCATCCTCTCATTGCGACCGTGACCCATCGTCGGGTAGCTCGCTCGTCACGCATGCGTTCGGAATCGATGGTGTTTCGTGCTTGCGGAGCCATCTCCGTTTCTGGTTGCGGTCGCGCGCGGGCTCTCACCTCCGCGCACACTGTGTAGAGCGTGAGAACTCCCGATCACGTGACAGGCTTTTTCGACTTTTTCTCGCTGGGCACGCACGCGCGTCCTCCGTGCCGCCAGCGTTGCTGGACGCGCGCCTCGGGCCGTGCGCGAGCACTCCCCGAGAGCATCCGACGTTCGCGGTCCGCCCCCTCTCGTCCCTCCGAGCCTCGCGCATCGGACGGGGGCCGTCGCGTGCTCTATCCTCGGACACGTGCCGTTCGACTCCAGAACACGTCGCCTCGTCGCCAGCGTCCTGATGGGAGTCGGGCTCGGACTTGCGACCGGGTGGTTTGCCTTCGGGGCGTCGACGATCGACCCCGGGCGAACGCAATCGCCGGAGGCATCTACCGCACGTGAGGTCACGGCGCTCGAACACGAAGTCGCGGACTTGCGCCGCCGCCTTCGCGCAAGCGAAGAATCGACGAGTTCCGGTGAGCGCACGTCGAGTGCGAACGAGCCGGAGGCGAAGACGACCGTGGAGCCGGTGCTCGTTTCCCAGGACGCGATCGACGCGTTCCTTCGAGAAGAACTCGAGCGCATGCTCGCAGGAGATGCGATTCGGCGGCGCTTCGCCCTCGATCGGAAGGGGCTCTACGAGTTCCTCGTGACGACGTGGCTCGCCGCGGGTCGTCCCGAACACGCGTTCTCGGTCGTGGTCGCGTGCGCTCGCGTGTTCAAGGTCTGGAAAGAAGCGCTCGCGACCGGAGAAGCCTTGCTCGCAGCCGGTAACCGCACGTTGGCGACCGAAGCGTTCTTGCTCGTGTTTCCGCACGAGCCGTATCGCGTGATGGGGCACTTGAGCGAACTCGCGCCCGACCGCGCCCTCGCGATGCTCGATGATCCGGTTCTGAAGGACGACATCGCGTTCATGCCACGCGTCTATGGCCGCATTCGGATGCTCAATGCTCTCGGGCGCACCGCGGATCTGCTTGCCTACGTCGACGATCTCGCGGCGAAAGGGGACCTCCCGCGTGACGTGTGGAAGGACGTCGTGGACGCGGCGCCTGCGGATTCGGAGCGTCGATTGCGAGCGTTGATCACGTCCTGCAGCGCCGACGACCGTCCGTGGTATGAACTGCGGCTCGCGGACGCGATCGCATCCCAGGGGCGAATTGCCGAGGCAACGACGATGGTCCAAGCGGAGCTCGCGCGGAAGTTCGATCCGCTGTGGCTCGATGCGTTGACCAAGTGGGCGCCCGAACAGGCGCTTCGGTACCTCGACGAGCGCGCGCGGCGGTTGCCTGGGGATGCGTTGACCTTGAATCTCTATGCGAAGGAACTCGCGCGCGCCGGTCGCGCGGTGGAGGCCTTCGCAACCTATGAGAAGTCGCTCGCGCTGCGGTTCGAGGGAGGGATCGCCTCGCGGCTCCTCGAGCTGGATCCTGTGCGTGCGGCAACGGTGCTTTCGCCGCTCGTGCAGCGCGACGACGAAGAACTCGGCAACATCGGGGACGCGCTTTGGAAGGCGGGCCATCGGGCACTCGGGCTCGACTACTGGCAACGCGCGGCGCGGGTGGATCCTTCGGATCGGGAGTGGAAGCACAAGCTCGACATGGTCCAGGCAGGCGGGGATCCGTTCTCGCGCCGTTGAATCGTCGAGAAGTCGAAGCCCCCTTCGACGAACTTCGGAGACGTATGGGGCCGGTCGTTCGCGTACCCTGACGAGACATGAGCCAGAAACAACTCGAGCCGCGCTACCTGATCGAGACGATGGAACGTCTCGTCAAGCGGATCGAGGAGCGCTTCCCGCGCGCGATGCTGGTCCATACGGCCGAAGCGGTGCTCGACACGGCGCGCCAGGCGCGGGATCGGACGATCGCGTTCTCGCGACCGATCTGGTGGCTGCGCTTACCGATCTTCGTGTTGATCGTGTCGCTGCCGACCGTCGTGATTTACGAACTCGTCGTGCTCGATCTGAGCTTCGTTCCGTCGAGTCTGTCGGAGTTGATCTCGTTCTTCCAAGCCGCGGTCGAGAGTCTGGTCTTCATCGGGATCGGTATCGCGTTCTTGATGACGCTCGAGACACGGTTCAAGCGGCGGCGCGCACTCGCAGCGGTTCACGAATTGCGCGAACTCGCGCACATCATCGACATGCACCAGCTCGACAAAGACCCCGCCTACGTGATGGAAGCGGCGACGTCGACGCCGAGTTCTCCGGCACGCACGATGACGGCCTTCGAACTCAATCGCTACCTGGACTACTGCAGTGAACTGCTAGCCCTGATCGGCAAGGTCGCCGCGATCTACGGCCAGCGAATGGCCGACCCGGTAGCCCTCGAAGCCGTCGACCAAGTCGAGAACCTAACGACCAGCCTCTCCCGCAAGATCTGGCAGAAGCTGATGATCCTCGACAACGACTGAGGAAGTTCCACGCGCGAAAGTACCGCGCTTCGTCCCTGGCACGAATCACGCGCGAAAGTACCGCGCTTTGTCCCTGGCACGTTTCACGCGGGAAAGTACCGCGTTTCGTCCCTGGCACGTTCCACGCGGGAAAGTACCGCGGTTTGTCCCTGGCACGTTCCACGCGGGAAAGTACCGCGGTTTGTCCCTGGCACGTTTCGCGCGGGAAAGTACCGCGGTTTGTCCCTGGCACGTTTTGTGCGCCTTAGGCGTAGAGGCCGCGGAGCTTGTAGACGTGGGCTACGCGTTCGATCGCGAGCATGTAGCTGGCGGTGCGGGCGGAGACCGACTCGCGGTCGGCTAGGCCGCAGACGGATTGGAACGCGTCGACCATGATCTTTTCGAGGCGCTCGTTGACGTCGCGTTCGTCCCAGTAGTAGCCGAGGCGATTTTGGACCCACTCGAAGTAGGAGACCGTGACGCCGCCTGCGTTGGCGAGGATGTCGGGGCAGACGAAGATCCCGCGCTCGTCGAGGATGGCTTCGGCGGAAGGCGTCATCGGACCGTTCGCGCCTTCGACGATGACGGTCGCCTTGATGTCGTGGGCGTTCTTCTGCGTGATCACGTTCTCGAGCGCCGCGGGAACGAGGACGTCCACGTCGAGGGTCAGAACCGCATCCCCGTCGATGTGGTCTCCGCACGTCAGCCCTTCGAGGGTGCGGTGTTCTCGTAGGTGTGCGCTGACGACGGACATGTCGAGGCCGTCGTCGTTGTAGAGGGCGCCGGAGATGTCGCTGATCGCGCAGACCTTGATGCCGAGTGCGTGCAGGGATTCTGCCGAGACGCCGCCGACGTTGCCGGCGCCCTGGACCGCCGCTTTGCACTGCTTGGGGTCGAGGCCCATGCGGTAGAGCGATTCGCGGGTCATCAGGCCGACGCCGTAGCCGGTCGCACGCACGCGTCCGTGACTACCGCCGAGCTCGATCGGCTTGCCCGTCACGACCCCCGGTTGCGACTGGCGCATGTGCATGGAATACGTATCCATCATCCACGCCATGATCTGCGGGTTGGTGTTGACGTCCGGCGCCGGCACGTCGCGATCCGGACCGATCAGGTCCATGATCGACGCCATGTAGCGACGCGTCAGTCGTTCGAGCTCGACCTGAGTCATCTTGCCGGGGTCGCAGATGACACCGCCCTTCGCGCCGCCGAACGGCACGTTGACGACCGCGCACTTCCACGTCATCCACGCCGCGAGTGCACGCACTTCGTCGAGCGTGACGTTGCGATCGAAGCGCACACCGCCCTTGCCCGGTCCGCGCGCGACGGAATGTTGGACGCGATACCCGGTGAAGACCTTGATCGACCGGTCCTCCATCTGCACAGGGATGGCGACGATGATCTCGCGGTCCGGACGCTCGAGGATCTGATACAGACCCGGGTCGAGGTCGAGTTTCTTCGCGGCAATGTCGAAGCGATATAGCATCGCCTCGAGGGGATTCGTTTCGCTGTTCTGCAGCTCTCGATTCATCGATGTCCGTGCCAACCTCGGGTTGGATGCGTGGATGCCATGTCGAGCAAGTGCGTCCCTAGCGGATGCCTCCGTCGGTCTTCTCAGAAGCGAAGCTCGCAGTGCAGCATTCGTGGCGCGGTTGCGGGATCGCTTCTAGGATCGACATCGGCGGTTCGTCGAGGCGCGGAGCAGGCCTGGCTTCGGGGGTTATCGCGTTCGCCGTACGGCTTCGCCCTGTCGTGAAACTCTTGGAAAGCGCCAGACTCTACGCATCGTTTCGCAAGCTCACAAGCGTGCACGATCGACGCATCCACATCGTTTCGGCGATGCGTCCCGGCTCCTCCGAAGCGACCTTGGCGCAGATCGCCGCGTCGCTGGGGGGTGCATCGATCGAAACGGTCCGTCCCGAGCGCCTCGTGAACGGCCGTATCGGCACGCTCGTGAGGGAAACACCAGGCCGCCGGACGTTCCGCGTCGAGCCGGTACCCGGGGGCGAGGGCGCGGTCGTCGTCAAGCAATACGCCCCTGGCGCCGGCCGGAGGGGCAAGATCGCCCGTTGGGCCGCGCCTGCCCAAATCGAGTGCCAGCGACTGCTCGAACTCGGACGAGCCGGGATACCCGTGCCGCGACTGCTGTTCGGATGTTGGAGTCGCCTCGGTGGGTTCGGACCTGGCGTCACGATCCAGGCGGCTCTGCCGGGCGAGGGCCTCGACGAAGTCTTCCCGCGCGCGCACCCCGTCGCGCGGACGCGGTGCGCACTCGCGGACCTGTTGCCGCTCGTACGTGAGTTGCACGGCGCGGGTTACGTCCACCGGGATCTCTATCTCGGCCATGTTCTCGGGCAACTCGACGACAGCGGACGAATCCGGATCCACGGCCTCGTCGATGTCGCGCGTGCCACGACACGGCACGGATGGGGCCACCGTCTGCGGGTCAAGGACCTTGCAGCCCTCTTCGTTTCGCTGGCGCCGTGGGTCGAGACGCGCATTCTGCTGCGCGGCTTTGCGAGCTACTGCGCCGGATCGGTGTTACCGGCCCGTTGGTGCGGTCGAAGCGGGCGGCGCCGCCTCCTCGCGGCGATCCTCGCGCGCGCCGAACGCATGCGGCGCCATCGGCCGCGCTTCGATCCTCCGGTCCTCACTGCGGTTGCGTCGACTTCCTTCGTCGATTCGACCCCGGCTCGACCGTCTGACCGCACGCCTCGTGACTGATGGTGAAGTTCGGAGTCGATGGCATGCTCTCGCTCGCCATGGCTCAAAGTCCTGCAGGGCAACGGCGCGAATGCCCGTGCCGTCGTGCCGCCGACCCTTGAGCGCGTTCGTCCTGCACGCGTCCGCTCGTCGGTCCTGCAAAGCGAGGCCCTGCAAAGCCAGGTCCTGCAAAGCAGTGGATTCGTTCGGACCAGAATCGGAAGCCGCGGATTGCGCACCCATGCGAATTTCGGTGGACGGCGATGTCGAGGCCGCCGCACCTGTCAGCCGGGCACCCAAGGTGGAACCGTGCTTCGTCAGAATCAGGAACCGTGTGCGAAACGGAACGTGTTCGGGGAGAGGCATGACCGTTCACAGGGGCGTCGCTGCGCGTGACTCGCGGATTTGGTGCGTGTCGTGGTCGGAGAACTCGTCGGATCGAGCCGAGCGACCTCCGCTGTGCGCAGGTCGCTCGAGCGGGCCTCCTTGGCCTTGCGGAGTCGTTTTGGCAGGTATCGGCTCAGGCGGCTGATACCGTGGGAGCATGGCTGGAACGAGGATCGCTCTTACCGTACTGCGTTGGCCCGCGCGCGTGATCGCGCCCAAGCCAATTCGCGCGTGTGGCTCGAATCCGCGCGAGCCTGTCTCGTCCGGGATCTCCACATGTGTCAATCCGGTCTCGCCGAGCAGGCTGGCGGTACCGGGGACCCACGGGGATTGCTGCGGCGCCATCACTCGCATGCTCGCGTTTGCGCTCCTCAGCACCCTCGCGGTCGCGCAGACGACCGACCGGCGACAGGCCGTCGGCGAACTCCTCGGGCGGGCGGACGAACAGGCGTATCGCGCCGCCAAGGAGCAATGGCGGTCCGAACAGGATCCGATGCTGCGAGGGGCATTGTTGCGGCACGGCTTGCGGTTGGCGGCGACGGACGACAGCGAAGTGCTCAACGTCCTCGAGCGCGAGACCCTGCCGGAGACGCGGTTCGTCGCCGCGCGCTGGTTCCTGGAGCATCACGGCAAAGCCGGCCTCGATCTCCTCGAGTCCCTCCGAGCCGAGACCAAGGGACCACAGCTCGCCGTCGTCGTGCTCGCCGCGTGTGCGCCCGCGAGTTCGTCGAGTCCGGCCGGCAAGCACTTCGGGGAGCGCTTCGATCTCGAGCCGCCGACGCGCCAGCTCGAAGTGCTCGCGCTGCTCGCGTCGCCATGGCTCCGGCACGCACCCGATGCGGCGGACGAAGTATCCGTGCGCAAGCTGCGCTCCGAACTGGCAGAAAAGGCGAAGTGGCCCGCCCTGCGCGGCGAAGCGCTCCGACAGCTCGCCGCGAGCAAGGACCCGAAAGCGAAGACCATCGCGCGCCGCCTCGCGGGAAAGGCCCTCGATCCGAGGCTCGCGCAGGCAGTCTTCGTCGCGTTGACGACCGACATCGTCGCGAGCGATCTCGATTCGCTGGGGCCGCTCGTCCTGCTGCGTGGCTCGGGAGTCGCCCCGCTCGCGCGCGACTTCGCGGCCAGCCACGCGAAGGACGAGACGGTCGTCAGCTGGGCGCTCACTGGCGGCAAGAGCGCCAAGTCGGACGGAGCTCGTCTCCTCGCACTCCGCGTTCTCGAGAATGTCGCTCGCTCTGACGACCGTGCTGCGGGGGCGGCCAAGGACGCCGTGCTCGAGCTCGTGCGAGACGACAGCGACGAGGTCGCGCGGCGTGCGGTCGCCGTGCTCGCGGAGCTCGGTGACGAGCGCGTGCGCCCGATTCTCGAGAAGCACCTGCGTAGCGGTTCTGTCGATCGTCGGCTCGACGCGCTCGAAGGGCTCGCGCGCATGCGCACGGACGCTGCATTCGACAGCGTACTCCTCGAACTCGCTGGCGATGGCCCGACCGAGATACGCCTGCTCGCGATCCGCACGGCCGCGCGTCGCGGCAATCGGGACTTCCTACCGATGCTTCCCCAGCTGCTCGGGCACACGGATTGGCGCGTCGTCTCGGCGGGCCTCGAGCTTGCACGTCGCGTTCGCGATGCATCGAGCATTCCGATGCTGTTGTCGCTCCTCGATCGGTCGAAGGGGCGCATCGCGGCCGAGACGAAGAGCACGCTCAAGAGCCTGACACGGCTGTACTTCGCCGACGCCGCGCGATGGAAGAGCTGGTGGAAGCGCGACGGCGCGACGTTCGAACTCCCGCCGCCCGAGGCCGACACGAGCGGCCCGCAGACCGTGACGACCGAGCAGGTTGACGGTGGGGCGGTCCTCGGCAGCGACGGCGGTGGCACGACCGCGAGTTTCTATGGGATTCCGGTCGAGTCGCGCAGCGTCGCGTTCTGCCTCGACGTGAGCGGGAGCATGAACGAACTCGTCGGAACCGGCGTGTCGCGCTTGTCGATCGCCAAGCACGCGCTGCTCCGCTCGCTAGAACGCGTTCCGAAGGGCACCAAGGTCCACATCATCTTCTTCGACGCGGAGATCCATCGCTTCCAGAAGCGCGCGACGACCATCGACCCCAAGAAGTTGGAAGCCGTCCAGGCCTTCGTCGATTCGCAGCGGCCTCTCGGGGAGACGAACATCTACGGCGCGCTCGAGCTCGCGTTCGCCGATCCCGCGGTCGACACGATCTACCTGCTGAGCGACGGCGAACCGAGCGCGGGCGAGATCACCGACGTGCGCGAACTCGGTGACCAGATCCTGCGCATCAATCGGCGGCGCAGTGTGATCTTCCACGGCATCGCCATCGGCACCCCGAGTGCGCTGCTCGAGCGACTCTCGCGCGAGAGCGGCGGCGACTACGTGCTGCAGAAGTAACGCGCGACACGTGCTGCTCGGTCGCGCCCACGCGCGAACCGAGCGCGTGGGTCAGACGAAGTCCTTGCCGAAGTCTTCGTCCTTCGTGGGCTCTTCGGCCGGCTGGGCTTCGGGAGTGGTCGAAGCCTCGGGGCTCGTGGTCGGTGTCGTCGGTTCGACCGCGGGCTCAGCTGCCGGCGATGCAGCAGTCTGTTCCGCAACGGGAGGCTTCGATCGGGGCTTGTCGTCTCCTTCCGCCTCTGGTCTCTTCGGAGCCGCATCGGCGGGGCCGTCCTTCACGAAGCCGGCAAGGGCCGCGAAGCTCTTGAGTTCGCCGCCATAGCCGCGCTCGGAACGGATCGTTTCGTCGATCTCCGCGCTCTCGACGGTGAACGGTCCTCGGTTCGAGCCTCGATCCCAGCTGTCGCCACCCGGACGGCCGCGACCGCGGCCACCGTCGTCCCGTCCGCGCGAATCGCGCCGCGGGCCGCCGCGGCCACGATTGTCACCGGGCCGGCCTCCGCGCTCGCCTGGCTTGCCACCGCCCTCACCGGGCCGGCCTCCGCCACGGTTGCCGCCGGGCCTGCCGCCGCGTCCGCGCTGCTGTTCGAAGCGACCGCGCTGCGTCGGCGCTTCGTCGCGCGCCCCGTGCCTCACGACCATCGCGGCTGGACGCCGCTTCCCTGCTGCCGCATCGCCGAGCGTCCGCGGGATCTTCTGGATGTCGCCTTGCCGCATCGTCAGTGACAAACGGCCGGCCGAGCGGTCGTTGTCGAGCACGCGCACGCGCACGACTTGTCCAGGGAAGAGCACGCTGCTCGGATCGCGCACGTAGTGCTCGGCGATCTGCGAAGCGTGCAAGAGCCCCGCAGGCGCGACGCCCACATCGACGAACGCTCCGAAGTCGGTCAGCCGCGTGACGCGCCCCTCGACTTCGGTGCCCATCGCGAGGTCCGCAGCCGATGCGAAGGTCCCGAACGTCGCCATCTCGGCGGCCGGCCGTCGGTCCGTCGTCGGAGATCGGAGCTCTTCGACGATGGCCGAGACGAGCGCACGGTCGAGGTCCTCGCGATCGAACGCCGCTTCTTGCAAGCGGTCCAGGCTCGAGGGTTGGGCGAGGAGCTCGGCCTTGGTCATCGAAAGGCTCGCGGCCATTTCTTCCACCAGGCCGTAGCGGCTCGGCGGGATCCGCAGCATGTCGAGCGGTTCTTCACCCGCGTGCCGCACGAACGGTGCGACTTGATCGAGTTGGCCCGCGTCGAGGTGTCCCTTCTCGACGAGGGTCGACAGCTTTGGCAGTCCGCCTTCGCTGTCGCGTTCGAGCAGGATCTTGAGCGCGGTCTCGCGGCCGAGGCCGCCCAGCAGGGCGAGCGTGTCGGTCGTCGCGCGGCCGAGGTCGAGCCCGATCTCGTGGAGCACGCGCTCGCGAATGCTCTCGAGATGTCGCTGCAGCGGGCTTTGGTAGACCTCGTCGCGCAGCGGGCCGAGCGGGACTTGCATCGGGTCGAGGCGACCCCACTCGAGCATCGGATCCTGGAGCCTCCGCGCGAGGGCCGCGGCCTTCTTGCCGCCCATATCGCCCTTCGCACGGCGGTGCATGCCGAGCGCGCCTTCCTCGGAGACGACGAGCAGCTGCGGGCGCCCTTCCATGCCTTCGAGCGCTTCGAGCACGAACTGCTCGAACTCACGGCAACCGGGTCCGGCACCGAGGGCGACGACGTCCACGGCATGCTCGCTCGCGAACGCGCGGAACTTCGCCTTCTCCGCGTCGCGGCTCTCGTCGGTCAGCGGTGCGAGTTTCAGCGAAGCGATCGAGTTGCCGTCGCCATCGATGATGGACAGCCGTCCAGAACGACGAATCGCCGGGAGGACGCCGAGCACCTTCCGGCCGCGGAATGGCGACGCGAGCAGCAAGTCTTCGTAATCGCGACCGATCGCGTGGATCGCGGCGCGATCGGCTCGAGTCTTGAGCGAACGCTGCACTTGGTGTTCCACGCGTTGCTTGAGCCTGTCGAGCCAGGCCGCGCGCAGCGTCGAATCCCAAAACGCGCGCAACGGGTGCGCGGCATCCAGATCGCTCGCGTACGCTTCGGAAAGGAGTTGGTGCGCCTTCTCCTCCGACAGGCCGAACTCGTAGGACGCGAACCCTTCGCGCATCGCGCGCTTCAGCAGGAGGAACTCGGCCCAGCTCACGCGTCGCGCGGGCTTGTCGAGCTTGAGGATCGGTCCGTAGTCGTGGTGCTTCGGGAGCGAGCCCTGTTGCTGGACCCGGATCGGCAGGTCGAGGAGCGCCTCGACGAGGCTCTCCGGCGCTTCGATCTCTTCGATGAGGATCGCCTTCGCGCCCTCGAGGGCCGCGCGCGCGTCCGGCACGCCCTTGTCGGCATCGACGTACGCCTCGGCCGCGGAGAGAGGATCCTGTCCCTCGGGAAGTGTCCGCTCGCGCAGCGCACGCGCGAGCGGCTCGAGGCCGCGGTCACGCGCTTCTTTGGCGACTCCGGTGTGACGTCGCCGAATCGCCTGCCATTCGTCTTCGAGATCGTCGAGATCGGTCATCTCGAGCACACGCGCGGTGATCGCTTCGTCTCGCCATCCTTCGCGTTCTGCCGCGTCGAGGACGACGGTCTTGTGCTCCTCGAGCATCTCGAGTTCTTGGACTCGGTCGCGGATCTCGAACATCCGCTTCGCGTCGAGCGAGCGCTTCGAGTCACCCTCCGAGCGGAGGCGCTCGAAGGTCGCGAGATACGGGATCTTGGCCCCAGCGGACAGGCGATCGAGGAAGGCGGCGATGGTTTCGGCGCTACTGTCGAACTCGCGAGCCAAGCGGGCGAGCACCCGATCACGGGTTGACGGAACGTTCTCGGGCATGGAGTTACGAATTCGTCGTGGCGGGACGGCGGTTGGTCGGCAATGCGGTTGGTCGGCAATCCGGTTGAAGTCGGGGGAGAGCTTAGCAGGCCGTGGATATTCCGGGTATCCAGCGAGTCGGTCGAATCGTCGTGTTTCCGTGGTCGTGCAAAGCCTCGGCGTTTGCTTGCCAAGGGGCCACTCGGAGCCGATAAGCGGGCTCATGCCGAGTTCCCTTCGCGCCGAGCGGTTCGAGAAAGTCTTCGTGCGCGCCCCGAACTGGCTCGGTGACGTCGTGATGGCGACACCGCACTTCGACCGTATTCGACGCGCGTTCCCGGACGCCCAGATCGTGCTCGGCGTGAAGGGTGGACATGGCAAGGTGCTCGACGGGCTCGATTCGTTCGACCGTCGCATTGCCGTGTCGAAGCCGCGCGGCCTGTCGGGTTTGCGTGCCGAAGCGCGCAAGCTGCGCTCCGAGCAGTTCGATCTCGCCATTCTGTTCCCCAACTCCGTGTCTTCCGCTCTCGTCGCGAAGATGGCGGGGATCCGTCGCCGTCTCGGCTATACGCAGGGGCGTAGGCTCTGGATCACGGATGGCATCGCGTTCGCGGGTGCGCGCAAGCCGTTTTGGAAGCGTCGTGGCCCGCGGCGCGTCCCGGTCCCGATGGTCGACTACTGGAACGACCTCCTCGACGCGTTCGACTTTCCGCCCGCAGATCCTCATCCGCGGCTCGTCGTGACGAGTGGCGAGGTCGAGGCGTGCGATCGCATCTTGTCCGAACTCGACATCGACGACGGGCATCGACTCGTGTTGTTCGCGCCGACGGCCGGCTTCGGACCGAGCAAGCACTGGGACGACCCGCGATGGGCGACTCTCGCGCGCGATCTCGTCGCGCTCGACCCGTCGGTGCGCGTGCTCCTGCTCTGTGGACCCGGCGAAGAGACCCTCGTCCGCGACATCGAGCAGCAGGCCGGGAGGCCCGAAGTGCGCGCGGCGCTGCCTCCGGTCCCTCTCGACGTGACCAAGCCGCTCGTGCGCGCTGCCGCGCTCATGGTCACTCTCGACTCCGGGCCGCGACATCTCGCCGTCGCCTTCGACGTGCCGCACGTGGTGCTGATGGGCCCGACGCATCCGGACTACACGAGCAGCAACCTCGAGCACGGGATCATCCTGCGTCACGACGTCGACTGTGGGCCTTGCCACTTGCCGGTCTGTCCGCTCGACCATCGTTGCATGCGGCGGATCACGGAAGGCGAGGTTCTCGAGGCGTGCCGGGTGCAATTGGGCCTTGCAGGGGATCCAGTTCGGCTATCCTCTTCGCCTGACGCTCCCTGAACGACCCTCCAGGCGGGCTCCGATCGCGGAGCCGCCATTCGAACGACAGCCCGGCCCCAGGCGGTCGTGCGAGTTCCTCGCAGCCGACAGCATGCGCAATTCCATACCGAAGCGTGACGTTCCTTCTCTGTTCGCCGGGACGACCTGGCGTGCGATGTTCATCGCAGGTGCACTCGTGTCCGTCGTCGCGGCGCAGGGTGACGGCAAGTCCGGACAGGGATCGCTGCCGAAAGCGCCCGATGGACAAAAGGCGGGTGCAGGAAAAGTCCTCGGGCTTCCGACACCCGCTCGCGACAAGGCGGATCGATCGAGTGCGCTCGTCATCGGTCGGCGTCGTGATCAGGGAGAAGGCCCTGCCGCGGCAGCGACCTTGCCCAAGGACGGAGAACTCGCGCTCGTCGGCTTCATCGAAGCGCTGAACAGCACGAAGGACCTCGCTGACGCCGAACTCGTCGCCGAGTATTCCCTGTTGACGGTCGACGAGCGCCGCCGGCTCATCGCACGCGCACACAGGCTGAGCGACCGCGCGATTTCACGATTGGCTCGTGTGTGGCGATCCCTCGTCGAGCGCGAAGCCGCGCCTGCGCTCGTCACGGTCTTGCGCAGTCGCACGCTCGGCAAGGACACGACGCAGATCGTCGACCATGCGTTCTTCTTGCTCGGCGCGGATGCGAAGCTCGTGGCGCTCGATGCGCTGCGAAGCAACAACAAGGTCCTGCGCAGCGTCGTCGGCGATCGACTTCCCGCGATGTTGTCGGCGGACGATCTCCCTCAACTCCGCGTGCTCCTCGACCACGAAGACCAAGGCGTGCGCCTCGCGGCCTTGATGGTGCTCGCCAAGTATTGTGGAGAGCATCCCGAAGTCGATCTCGCTCCGTTGACCGCGTGCCTGCGGCATCGCGACGGCGCGGTGCGCGCGCAGGCAGCCGTCGCTCTCGGTGGGGCGGGTGGTCGTGCGATCGCTGCCCTGCTGCCGATCGTCGAAGCGCAGACGGACGGTCCCGAGTGGTTCCTCGCGACCTTGTTGCTCGCGAAGCGCGAGTTGACGTCGGACGTGCCGGTGCTTCCTGCAGTCGCCGTACAACGCCTCGGTCGTTCACGATACGACGGACGGCTGTTCGCGCGCACCGTCGCATCGGTCGTCGCAGGGCTCCGCCTGTTCGACGACCCCGCATCGTTGCGCGACAAGTCCAGTGGCTTCTCGGACCTCACACCCGCCGAGATCGTCGGCGGTCTCGTGAACGTGACCGACGTCTCGACGTACTACCCGGAACTCGGGGTGTGTCACGACACGGCATTGCTCGCGTTGCGGCTGTTGACGGGAATGGATTTCGCTGCCGACCACAAGCGCTGGTCGCGTTGGTGGAACGACGTGCGGGCAGACTTCGTGCCGCTGACCGCGGATGCAGGTCTCAGCGCGGAAACCGCATCGCAGTCACGGATGCTCATCCTCGAGGGGGAACGACTGGAGACGGTCCTCATCGGAGCGCAGGCGACCGAGCCGCAGTCGGTACGCAATGCGTTCGTGGCTCGCCTCGAAGAGACTCAACTCCTCGAACTCGTCTCGAAGCTCCGCGAGCGCGGGCTGTTCGACGTTTCACAACGGATCCGAGAGGGACAGGGTGCAGTAGAAGCGCGTTCCATCGTGCTCGAAACACCGAATGGACGTGCACGCGATGCATTCCCCCGCAACGACAGCCTGCGTCTTGCGACGTTCAAGCGCGTCATCGACGAGACCGTTGCGCGGGAAGCGTGGCAACAGTTCTGCCCGCCGGACCTGACAGGCACGGCGCGTCGCGATTGGTGGATCGAACAAGAGCGACGTTTTGCCGAGGCGAAGACCGACGCGCAGCGTCGTGGCCACGAGGTCGAACTCGCGCTGCGGGTGTTGCCCGACCCGGCCCTCGAACCCCAGGTGCGAGCGCGTGCGATCGAGCGTCTCGTTGCGACGTGCGAGCGCGGAGACGCGACACTGCCCGATCGTGCGAGCGAAGTCTTGTTGCCGCTCGTGACGTCGAAGGACGTCAGTGCGGACGATCGTCAACGCATCTTGAGTGTCCTCGCCCACACGAAGGCGGAGACTCCGGCGATCTTGAGTGCGATGGCGGGCCTCACCAACGTCGAGATCCGAGCGCGCCTCGTCGATCTCTTCGCGGTTCGCGGCGAGGATGCGCTCGTTGCAGCGCTTCGCCATGACGCGTCGAACGTGCGCGCGTGCGCGGCATCGGAGGCCGGGCGAGCCGGAAACGAACGCTTGTCTGCGCTGCTGATCGCTGGATTGCGTGACGAAGATTGGGACGTTCGTCGACGTTGCGCGGAGAGCCTCGGTGACATGCGCGACGACACGGCGAAGGCCGAGATCCTGCGCTTGATCGACGACGACGAGGCGCTGGTGCGTCACGCCGCGTTGCTGGCCAGCGCGAAGATCGGCGGCCCCGGTGTCTTCGAGGTCCTCCTGAGTGCAACGGCGCCAGGCAAGCCCGGCGATCGACTCGCAGCGGTTCGAGGACTCGCGATGCTCGATGAACCACGTGCCGCGTCGGCCCTCGTCGCGATCGCGGCTGCCCACCTCCAAGAACCGCTCGGGCTCCAAGCGATCCGCGGGCTCGAAGACCGGAGCAATCTCGGGCTACGGAACGAGGTGCGTCGCTGGCTCGAATCGTCGGACGACCCGTTGTTGCGCCAGAGCTTCACGTTCTTGCTCGGCGAGATGGGGGACGCGGTCGTCGCCCCGAGTCTCCTGGGGATGATCGAACGGGGCGAATCTTCGATGCGCGCGTGCATGATCCTCGCGCAACTCTCGGGCGTCGATCACTGTTCTCGGCGTGAACGCGTCTCCCTCTACCGCACGTGGATCGAGACCTTCGCGAAGGAGCCCGTGAGTGTGCGTCTCGTGAACGCGCTCGGCGAAGCGCACATCGAAAGTCGATTCGAGCGTGCGCTCGCAAACACGGATGACAAGATCGGTCTCATCGACGAGCTCGGCCGCTTGATCACGGACACGAGCGAAGACCAGTGGGCGGTTCGCGCGCTCGCGGCTCAGGCGCTTCGCGAGTTCACTGGCCGGGACTACGGTCCGGTTCGTCGGGACACGAGCCTTCTCGATCGTCGCGCGATCGTCGAGCGCTATCGAGCGCACGTCGAAGTGAAGAAAACGAACGAGGCCAGCGACGGTCGTCGATGACGGGAGATCGAGTTCGACGACCGTTCGTCATTGCTCTGATATCGGTCAGCGCCGCGGTGGTACTCGCGATTGCGACATGGACGCGCGGCTCGTCGCCCTTACTGGTCGTCGAAGATCGGATCGGTGAGTTGATGAGGCTTGCCGAACGCGAGCGCGTCCCGATCGAAGCGCTCGTCGCTCTCTGTTGGGTCGATGCGCGCCGACAGATCGAGCGCAGCGATCTCGAGCGCTCGAAGCTCCTCGCGCGTGAGTTCGAGAGTGCTGCCGGCGATGTCGAAGCTTGCTTCGATCGGCTCGTGTCCGACCAGGTCGATCGCCGAATGACCGTGGACCTGATGCGTCGCAAGGCGCCTCGTTGGCACCGGCTCGCGGGGCGCTGATGCTACGCTTGTCCGCGGATACGGGACCGGCTTGGTTCGCTGCAGTCGAACGAGACTTCGGCACGTTCTTGCAGGACCATGCTGCCTGCGAGCGAAAAGCGCTCGCGACGGCAATGGCGCTCGTCGCGCACTATCCCGACCGCGCCCTGCTCGTCGATGCGATGATCGTCCTCGCGACCGAAGAACTCGATCACTTCGTTCGTGTGCGCGAGCTCCTGACCGCGCGAGGCATCCCGCTGGCCGTCGACAAAAAGAGTCTCTACGCAGCGGGTCTGCGTCGTCAGCTGCGTGAACTGTCCGGTGCGCGCTTGACGGACAGGTTGCTCGTCGCGGCGATCATCGAAGCACGGAGTTGCGAGCGGCTCGGTATCGTCGCGCGAAATCTCCCGGACGGACCGGAGCGTGACTTCTATCGCGAACTCGCTGTTTGCGAAGCGCGACACCACGCCGATTTCGTTCGGCTCGCGAAGACCTACGCGGATCCGGACGATGTCGACGCACGACTCGACGAGTTGCTCGGTGTCGAAGCCGCTCTCCTCACCGCGCAGCCGGTTTCGGCGCACGTCCATGGAGGGGGCTTGGTTCCACAGGGCGAAGAGAACTCGGACTCGAGCGTGGCGTCGACCACAGCGGGCACAGAGAGACACGGAGGCGACTGATGGGGAGCGGAAGGCGCGATTGGCTCTGGGTGCCGGCGCTCATCGGCATGTTGGTCGCGATTCCGATCGCGCTCTTCGGATTGATGCAGCTCTTCGGCGCGTTTGGACGTCGCATCGAAGGCATCGTGCCACTCGTCGTCGGCATCGCGTTGGCGCTGCTCAGTATCCGTGGGACGATTGGGCGTCGCGAGCGTGCACCGATTCGCGGTTCGACGCGCGCGCGGAACACCTTGATGCTCGCCGGTGCGGGGCTTCTTGCGATCGTGGCGTTCGCGGCATACCGAGCGTACGACTACGGCGAGCGGTGTGAAGCCGTGCGCCGACTCCTTCGCGAGGACCCGTCGCGATCGGCCGCGCCGCTCGATGGAGGGCGATACGAACCTCGTGCCGTCGATGCCCTCGCGGGCAAGCGGGTTTGTTACTTCGTCGGCGGCACGGCTCCCGATCTCGTCGAATCGCGGACCGGCTGTACGGTCTCGATCGAAGCGCGGATCTGGCGGTGGCTCTTCTGGCAGAGTGGGCGTGAAGCCCAGAAGGATCTCGCGCGCTTCGTGTCGATCGATGACGGGTCGAGCGTGTCGCTCATCTTCCGCGAATGACGCGCGTGAAGACGAGTCCGACATTGTTGTTGGGCATCGTGATGACTTCACCGAGCTCGAGACCCACGTCGCACGTGATGCGCCGCACGTCCTCGAGTTTGCGCACTCCGTAGGCCGGATCCGTCGCGCGTAAGCGAGCATCGAAGTCGAGGTTGCTCGGTGCCGTCTCGACTTCGTCGCGAAGGAACGCCCCGTACACGAAGGTCACACCTCCCGGTTGGAGCAAGCTGGCGGCGACCCGCACGAAAGCCTCGCAGGCTGTCCATGGTGTGATGTGAAAGAAGTTGATCGCGACGATCGCGTCGTGCTGCCCGAAGGACGCCAATCGTTCTTCTTCGGGCATCGCGGCCACCTCGATCACGTCGACGTGCTTCGGCGGAAGGATACGATCGTGGCTCTGCGCGCGGCGCCACGCTTCGATACTGAGAAGTGCTTCGGCGTCTCGATCGGTCGGCTGCCAGCGGACACGAGGGAGCGCTTCCGTGAAGTGCACGGCGTGCTCACCGGTACCACTCGCGATCTCGAATACGCGAGAACGACCATCGAGGACATGACGCAGGACTTCGAGGATGTCGCCCCGATTCCGGGCGGCAGAGGGTGAGAAACGACGCCCGTCACCTCTTTCGTCGAGATCCTCGAGACGAACGACGGCGGCCATGCGTCAGTCGTCGTCCTGCGCGATGTCATCCTGCGCGATGTCATCCTGCGCGATGTCATCCTGCGCGATGTCATCGTGCTCGATTCGTCCGTCATCGAGATACGTGGCGATGGCCCGCGCGGGGCGGGGGGACATCGCAGCGCGCAAACGCCCATCGAGGCTCGCCGGTCGAGAAATCTCGAGCCACACGGCGCCCGATGTGGAGAGCGGGATCGTTGCGGTCGAACTCGCACACACGAGGCGTCCGAGCAACTCGGCGACCAACGGCATGTGACTGACGATCAGGACACACGCTTCTTCTTCGGGCAGCGCGGAGATGACGTGATCAACGTGTCCCTCCGGCACGAGCGATGCGTCGGTCACGATCGGTGGTGCGGGAGTGAAAGCCTTCGCGGCGATCGCTGCGGTCTGCTGTGCGCGTTCGAGCGGACTCGCGACGATCAGCGTCGGGCGTGCGCCGAGTCGCTCGAGAGCGCGGACGACGCTGGCGACGTTTTCTCGACCGCGGGTCGTCAGGCGCCGCTCTTCGTCGCGGCGCGCGATCGCTTCCGCGTGTCCATGTCGCATCACGATCAAGTCCAAGAGGTTCCTCCCGTTGCGAGACCACAGAGCTTGTACAGCATGCGTGCTCCGACGTTGCCGTCCCACGGAGATCCGGCGACTTCGCAGAGGTCGAACCCGGCAATGCGCTTTCCGCTCTCACGAACTGCGGTCAGTACGAAGCAGGCTTCGTCGAAGGACAAGCCTCCCGGAACCGGGGTTCCCGTACCGGGGCAATACGGTGCGTCGAGCCCGTCGATGTCGAACGAGATCCAAACGCGTTCGCCGAGTTGGCCCATGACTTCGGAAACGATCTCGCCGAACGACTCACCGCGGAATCGTCGCGCAGCCACTTGGCTCGCGTAGTGCACGACGACGCGTTCACCCATGGCTCGTGCGTATTCGACTTCTTCTTCGCAGTAGTCGCGAATGCCGAGTTGGACGAGTCGATCGACTCGAGGGCAATCGTCGAGCACGTTGCGCAGAATCGACGCGTGGCTTTCGCGGACGCCCTCGTAGGCGTCACGAAGGTCGAGATGAGCGTCGAAGTGCAAGATCGAAAGATCCTCGGATCGAGCTGCCGCGCGCATCGCTCCGAGCGGACACGAGTGATCGCCACCGAGAATCGCGGGGACGACTCCATCGTCGAGCCGCGCACGCGTCCAGTCCTCGACCAGCCGCGTGCGTTCGACGGAGAGCTCTTGGATCTTGTGGACGTCGCGCGTCGCGCGTGCGTCCATGTCGAGTTGCGCGATGGTTCGGCTCGTTTCCCCTTCCAGAGGATCGAGCACGATGCCGGCTTGCCAGACGGGGCCGAAGTGCGCGTCGAGAAGGTCGACTTGGTGGCTGGCTTCGAGGACGAGGGCCGGTCCCTCGTGCGTGCCGCCGCCGAACGAGGTCGTGGCTTCGAACGGCACCCCGAGGATCCGGACACGCGCATCCGCGCGGAAGGGCAAGCCGAAGATCCCGCTGCCGGTCGCGGCAGCGTTCGGATCGAAATCGTGGGGGTCGGTCATGGAACGCTGACTGGGGAAAGCTCAGAGTATCGTCGTGCGAACGATCGATGGCGACAACCGAATGCGTGCAGGGCGCACGCGTTTGCCGAACAGTAGGTCATGAATCGACGCCGCATCAGCATCCTCTTCGTGTTGGCAGGGATCGCGCTCGCGTCCTGGCTCGCCTTCACGTGGATCGGTGGCGGAGGTCTGTGGGGCGGGGGCTCCGAGGACGATCCACGATCGATGTGGCCCTCCGCGACGGGGGACGGAAATGCGTGCGTCGACTCGAATGGGACGACGACGGGCAAGGTCGAGGAAGGGACGTCCCCGGACGATGAGAACCGGCGTGTGAGCGTCAACCGGGAAGGTCTCGCGATCGCGTGCCTGCGTTGCCTCGATGCGATGACCAAGGCGCCGCTCGCGGGCGTGCGGATCCATGACCAGCAGAACGATGCTGATCTCGGTACGACCGGCGACGACGGAATCGTACGGATCGCGCGTCGTGCGGACGGCACGATCTGTCCCTTCCTCGTGGCTTGGGGTGACGGAGTGCTCGCGCGCTCGTTGCCCGCCGAGGTCGTCGAGGAGCTCGATCAAGGAGGCGCCGAAGACGTCGTGGAGCTACTCGTCCACCGCGACAAATACACGGTGCGGCGACCCCTCAGTGTGCGCGTACGCGGAAGCCACGAGGTCCCGAAGCGCGCCGCGATCATGATCGTGCCCGAAGTGGACGCGCCGTCGATGGACGAAGTCCCGACATTGCGGATCGGAGATGACACCAGTATCTCTCCATCCGAGCGCGAAGGGTGGGCGATGCATGTGCGTGCGCTGCTCGGATTGCCTGCGGAACACGTCTACTACGACATTGGCACGCGCGTCTTGCCGTGGCATGGGAGTCTCGACGGACTCGCATTGCGCTTCGCGCGTGGGGGGCGCTACCTGGTCCGTGCACGAACGAGTGATGGTGCGGTTGCGGCGACCGACATCGAAGTCACGGCACGAGACGAGAGTCCGATCGACTTGGTGTTCGAGGATGGGGCGTCGATCGGGGTCAAGGTCATGGACGACGATGGGCGTCCGGTCGCGCAGGCGATCGTCCGGCTTCGTCCGCTGGTGCGAACCGGGGAGTTCGAGCGACAAGGGGAGACCGATGTCAGCGGTGCCGCGAGGTTTCGCGGCATCGTGCGTGGGGATCGGTTCGAACTCGTCGTCGAGTCCCGTCTGCATCGAGGCAAGACTCTCGCTGCCGTTGCGGGTCAGGACTACGAAGTGCGTCTCCAATCCGTTCCGCGTGCGCTGCATCGCATCTCCGTGCGTGAGATTCGATCGAATCGCGCAATCGCGGGAGCGTCCTTGTGGATCGATGAGCCTTCCGGGCGTCAGGCGGATGGCGCGACGGATGCCGCGGGCACGGCCACCGTTGCACTCGTGCCGGGAGACGACCACGTGCTCCACGTGCGAGCGCCGGGCTATGTCGAATGGCGCGAGGTGTTTCACGAGAAGATGGGCTCTGCACTGCCGACGAGCGTCGAGCTCGTGCCCACGTCACGTGCGAGGCAGCTCGAACTCGGCTTGGTAGGCCTCGTCGAAGGTCGCGTTTACGGAAGTGACGGCAAGCCTCGCGCCGGTGTCGCGGTCCGCATGATGACCGCTCTCGGTACGGATGGAGCCCCGTATCCGGATTCGATGGACGACGGGAACTTCGCGCTCGTGCGTGCCAGCGAAGCGACTCGTCGCATGGTGCTCGCTGGAGATCGCGTCAAAGCGACGCGCGATGCGATCACGGACGACGAAGGCCGCTTCGAACTCTGGTGCGTCGCACGCGGTCGTGCTCGTGTTCTCGTGCTCGAGAAGGGCGGCGCGAGCCGCGAAGTCTTCGTGCGACTTGGCGCGAAGGCCGAGGTCGACCTACGCTGATGCCGACTCGGTGATGCAGCAGCGATGAAAGCAGTCGTTCTCCTCAGTGGTGGCCTCGATTCGACGACGTGTCTCGCGAAGGCGGCGCACGACGGTAGGGAGTGCTATGCGCTGACGATTCGCTACGGACAGAGGCACAGGTGCGAGTTGGCCGCTGCGCGAGCGGTCGCCGCACGCTTCCGTGTCACCGAACACCGTTTCGCGAGCGTCGATCTCGGGCAGTTCGGTGCATCGGCGCTCACGTCGCCGGACATCGAGGTGCCCAAGGGCGATTCGGCCCCGAATCCCGACGCCGAATCGAACGAGATTCCGGTCACGTACGTTCCCGCGCGCAATACGGTGTTCTTGTCCATTGCACTCGCGTGGGCCGAAGTGCTCGAAGCAGACGAAATCTGGCTCGGCGTCAACGCCGTCGACTATTCGGGGTATCCCGATTGCCGGCCAGAGTTCTTGCGTGCATTCGAGAACCTCGCTGCGCTCGCGACGAAGGTCGGTGTCGCCGGCCGCGGCGCACCGCGGATCGTGGCGCCGCTCGTGGAGTTGACCAAGGCGCGCATCGTCCAGCTCGGGTTGTCACTCGGCGTCGACTACGCGATGACGTCGACGTGCTACGACCCGAGTGAGTCGGGGGTGCCGTGCCGGAGTTGCGAAGCGTGTCGGCTCAGAGAACGCGGCTTCGCGGAGGCGGGACAGCTCGATCCACTCGTCGAGTTCGGGCCGCGCTACGCGCTGCCCGAGCAGGATTCTCGATGAGGCGGTTCGTGATCTGGCTCTATGTCCTCGGTGGCCTTTACGTCTTGATCTCGGGCGCCGCCTGGTTCTTCCAGGAGCGGTTGCTGTTCGTCGGCGCAGGGCGGAACCGAGGAGTCACGATCCATTGTCCTCCCAACGTCACGATCGAGATTCTCGATACGGGCGAAGTTCATGGCCGCTTTCGAATCGCGTGGGGCGTGCCGGCTCTCGGGCAGTCGACGGTGCCGCGGAGTGTCGATTGCCGCGGTGTGATCGTGTTCTTTCTCGGCAACGGGCAGGATCTCGTTTCCGGAGTGACGATCGCTCGTGCGTGGACCGAATACGGCCTCCATGCACTCGTCGTCGAGTATCCGGGCTATGGCGACAGCGAAGGTTCTCCGAGTCAGGAGAGCATTCTCACCGCTGCGGTCGTCGCGGCCGACGCCGCGGCCAGTCGTGCCCAGAGGCTCGAGTTGCCCCTCTACGCGGGAGGCATTTCGCTCGGGACCTTCTCCGCGACCTACGTGGCCTCCAAGACGACGAAAGATGCGCGGAATCGAGGACCGATCAGCGTTTCGAAGCTCGTCTTGTTCGCGCCTCCGACCTCGATCGTCGAGGCGGCCGCGTTGCACTACTGGTGGTTGCCGACGAGGCTCTTGTTGCGTCACCGCTTCGAGAACGTCGAGGCCGCGGCAGGCATCGATTGTCCAGTGCTGGTATTCCACGGCGATCGGGATCTCGTCGTGCCGCAATCGATGGGCAAGCGTGTTGCCGAAGCGCTGGGACCGCACGCGGAGTTTCGCAGCGTCCCCGGGTACGGCCACTGGCTGCCGTTCGATCGAGATGGGGTTCTCGGCCCGCAGCTCCGTGATTTCTTCGCGCACTGACAAAGCGGGTTGATCGACCCCCGCGCGCTCGATACGAAGGGCGAATGCCGTTTTCCGTCGCCTTTCGCCTCGCCTTCGCTTGTGCGCTTTGTTGCGCGCTGCCTTCGTGTTCGAAGTCCAGACCCATCCCGTCCTGGGCAAACGCCACGAAGGAGACAGTGCAGATGGGCAAGCCGTGGGCCTTCGAGAGTCGGGGCATCAAGGTGAGTGGCCGTACCACGAGAGCGAGCATGATCATGACGCTCGCGCTCGAGATCGAGAGCGCTGGCCCTCGTCTTCGGTACGAGGACATCGTCGCCTATTGGGACAACGAGGAGCTGACCTTCGAGATGCCTCGATCGGGCGAGCTCACCGCGTCCGAAACCAATGGATCGTGGAAGGCGTCGGTGAAGCTCGCGAAGAAGGTGCCGGTCTCGCCCGAACACGACGTCTTGTATCTCGCCGTCGGGCCGGCGGTGTGGGAGTTCGAACTCCTACCGCCGTAGACCGGAGTGCGGCATCAGAAGATGCGCAACCGCACGCCGTCGGTCGAAGTCAGGCGCTGCAGTCCGTTGTCCTGGAGCACCCACTGCGTGAACACGTCCTTGCCACGCAGGGCGGGATCGTTGGGGATGCCGAGGACGATCGAGCCGTAGCCGGCGCCTGCGCCGCTCCCTGCCAGTGGAATCGGGTCGAGCATGAAGAGGCCGGGTGTCACGCCGAGGTGCAAGCGGATGCCGAGAACGGGGATGCCCGTGGTGTTCGGCGCTGCATCGAAGAGCAACATCGCAGCCGAGCCTCCATACCCGCGATCGACGCCGATCGTGATTCGCGAGCGGTCGAGCGACAGAGGCTCACGCGCGACGTGCACGGGGACGATGTTGTTCGAGCCAGGAGTGCCCGCGCCGTAGTGCGACGGCACGCGGTCCGATTCGGTGAACAGCTTCGGGCGATCGAACGGCGCAGTCGCATTGAGCACGCGATCGTCGGTCAGTGCCCGAAGGAAGGCGACGAGTGCTTGCTGGTCGGCAACGGTGAGGCCGAGCGGACGGATGCGCGGATCCTTGTTGGGCGCATTGACGTTTCCACCGCGGTTGTAGAACGCGACGACGTCCTCGAGGTTCTGCGCGCTGCCATCGTGGAAATACGGCGCGCGAAGCGCGACGTTGCGGATCGAAGGCGTGCGCATCGCGCCACGGTCTTGCGGTGCGTTGGTCACGGTGAATCGGCCGAGATCTTCGTTGGGCGGGGTCACACCGGTGTAGTGGAACCGATGGTCGGTGCCGAGCGGTCCTCCGTGGCACTCGATGCAACGAGTCTGCGGTGACGTGAAGATCTGATTGCCGCGTTGCTCCTGGGGAGTGAGGGCGTTCCGGTTGCCGCCCAGGAAATCATCGAGCCGGTTGTGATCCGAGATCAGCGTGCGTTCATAGGTGGCGATTGCCATCGCGATGCGTGATGGAGTGATGTCGGTCGTGCCGAACGCCACGCGGAACAGCTCCGGATACGACTTGCCTTGGATGAACTGCGCGAGAGTCGTGGGAATGCTGCTCGCGAGGGCGAGGGGCTTCGCCCCCGCGAGCCGCTGAACGACATCATTCCAGGTCGTGCCCATGTGCGTCATCTCGACGTCGTTCAAGAGCGGAACGACCGCCTGACTCTCGAGCGACGCGCGATTCGGGAGGAGCACCGTATTGGTCAACGGGTCCTTGAAGTCGTTCGTTGCCCGCCCGTCCCAGAACGCCTCCGGCGCGTAGACCGCGTTGATCACGGTCATGCCTCGTCTGCTCGTCACCTGGTCGCGCAGGCCGAAGCTCGTCGAAGAGTTGTAGGTACCGTTCGCGTTGCTGCTCGGGACCCCCCGGGAGCCCCGAACGTCGTCACGTGTTTGGAAGAGACCATCGAAGCCCGGATGCACCGAGTCCGGCGCGAAGGAGCGCCGGTCGGAGCCGCCGGTTTCGAAGGTGTGGCAGGTCGCACACGCAACGGTTCCCGTCGACGAGAGCTGCTCTTCGAAGAAGAGCGCCTTGCCGAGCTGGGTCTTTTCGAACGTGATCGGATTCCCGGGCGGGACCGGCACCGGAGGAAAGCCCTGCTGGGCGCGAGCCATCGGGACGGCGGCGAACGAAACGAGAACCGCACAGGCGGCGAGTCGTGGTTGCAGCTTCATTGGAAATCCTGGTTGATGTCGATAGCTCTCCGGCCGGCGCGGCGTTTTCGCGGTCGGAAACCCGAAAAAACGCATACTTCGCAATCAGCGACCCCGTCGCCGGCCGCGAGCGCCGAACATGCGCCATTCGGGCCGCTTGTGGAGCGCCTCGGCAAGCCGCGCATGCAGCTCGGATGCATCGGGTTGGACCGGCTCGACTCGGCGGTAGAGGAGCGCGAGCTCGAAGTGGACCCAGAAGTCGGAGCGGTGCTCGACGACGACCTTCTCGAGGAAGTCCCGGGCACCGAGGGCGTCACGCAGCTCGATGGCCCTGGCGAGCAGGAGGCAGGTCCGGGATGCGGTGGTCGCTGGGGTTAGCTCGTGGACGAGCGCTGCGAGTTCGGTGCGATCTCCCGTCGTGGCCACTCCGCGAATCCGCACGTGGACGGGTTCGGAATCGAGGATGTCGGCAACCCGAAGGAGCTTCGGCCAGAGCGAATCCGGCCGCTCTTGGGCCAGCGCGAACGCCCAGTCTTCGATCGCGAGAACGACGTCTTGTGTCGGACCTGCCTCTTCGAGAGTCTTCGCGATCGTCGCCGAACCCGATTGGCGGAGATCGACACCCAGCTGGTGGAAGTGACGCTCGTACTCGTGGATGCGACGGGGACCGGGGTCCGGGTCCGAACGAATCCGATCGTAGAGGTCGACGAGTTCGGCGTCGCGCACGCGAGCCTCGAGTTCGCTTCGGGACGAATGGATGGACTCGACGGATACCGTGTCGATCCCGGATGCACGCACGAGTCCTTCCGTCCGAAGCAGGGTCTCGATCGCTTGCTCGAACTCGCCGCGGGCTTCTTGGCGTTCGGCTTCTTGAAGAGCCACGGCGATGTCGCGCTCCATGCGTGCGTTCTCGCCGCTGCGCCAGAGAACGAAACTCACGATCAAGGTCACGACGGCGAACGCCGCGGTCACGAGAGCGAGCACGAGGCGGCGCGAACGACGCGCTGCTTCGGCACCCGCCTTCGCGGTCGCGGCTTCGATCTCCGCGCGCTGCGCGCGTTCGGCCAGGTGGTCGAGATGGGCTTCGATGCGCGCTTTGACGTGTCCTGCATCGGGCATGCGTCGATCGGGATCGATCGCGAGGCAGTCTCGAGCGATCGCGACGAGGTCTCGGTCGGCATCCAGTCCGGCGCAGCGAACATCGATCGATTCTTGCGTAGCGTTCTTGGCGTCAGCGAGTGCTTCGCCTCCGCCGTGCATGGGTTTGCCGCTCAGGATCTCGAGCAAGATCGAGCCGAGTGCGAACACGTCACTGCGCGCATCGATCAGGTCGATCTTGCCACGTGCCTGTTCTGGTGACATGTAGGCCGGCGTGCCGAGAGCGGAGCCTTCGAGGGTCACGTCGTGCGCTGTGGCTCTCTCGTCCGGGATCGTTGCGACGGGCTCGGATTCGACCGCGTGGTCCATGTCCGATCGGCGTTCGTCGGTACGCTTCGCGAGACCCCAGTCCATGACGAGCACTTCGCCGTAGTCGCCGACCATGACGTTCTTCGGTTTGAGGTCTCGGTGGATGATCCCGTGTGCGTGCGCGTACGCGACGGTTCTGCAGATTTGCAAGAACGTCGCGAGATGGGCGTGCACGGTGGGAGAACCGGGTGAGCGGTCCGCCAAGACCTCTGCAAAGCTCCGACCCTTGACGAGTTTCATCGTGAACCACGGCCACTCGCGCTCGTCGAGTCCCATGTCGTAGATCGGGACGACACCAGGATGTTGCAGTTGCGACGTGATGCAGGCCTCGGTCACGAAGCGACGCCTCGGGCCGGCCATGCTCGCGTAGCGATCACGCAGGATCTTGACCGCAACGTCGCGTCCGAGCACTCGATCGTGCGCCGCGAGCACGATCCCGATGCCGCCGCGAGCGACTTCTCCCTCGAGAACGAGGCGATCGGGAAGCACGGTGCGTAACTCGCCTCGTTGGTCCGCGGAAGATCTCGCCGTGAATGCCCACGACATGCCGGTGTCCCAACGCGATTCGAGTTCTCGAGGATCTTCGGAAGCACTCGTCATCGTCAGGTTCCGGGTTGGTGACCAGCCAGCAGGTCGAGCAGGAGCCGGCACTCGTGGTCGAGTTGCTCCTTCGTACCCGAGACGTGAAATGCGATTTCGGCGCGCAACGATGTTTTGAACTCTTCGCGTGCCTTCGCGTACTCGTGGTGCGCTTTGCTCGCATCGAGATCCAACTGTTGTGCGATGTCCCGGATCGGTCGCCCCTCTTCGAAGCGTTGTCTCAGGATCTCGACGCGGAGCAGCGCCGCGTCGCCCTTTTCAGCGGCGAGCGTTTCGAGCCTCGTCCGAGCGCGTTGCATGAGTGCGACGGCCCACTCGCGGTCGAAGACGCGCGAGACCGCAGTATCGTCCGACGGCCAAGCGTCGAAGCCTCTCGAGCCCTGATCGACACGACGCGATCGTTCGCGCTTGGCACGCTCTTCGTGTCGGAGTGCGACGTTCTTCGTGACGCCGAACAGGAACGCGCGGAAGCTCGTGCCCTTTGCCGATTCGAAGCGCCCCAGAGCGCCGCCTTCCTTGTAGAGATCGACGAAGACTTCCTGGAGTGCGTCATCCACGAGCTGGCTCGAGGGTCCGGAGTGCCAACGCTTCGCCAAGAAGGCGCGCACGACAGCCATGTAGCTCGAAGCGAGTTCGCCGCGTGCGTCGTCGTCGCCGTGACGCGCGCGATCGACGACGTGCCAACAGGTTTCGCCGGGCTCGATCCAGGAGGTGCGCGAGTCAGTCACGTGGATCGATTTGGAGGTGCGCGGCTGCCCTGGGCGAACGGGAACAGCTTCTCACGATACCACGTCCCGCGGTGCTACATCGAGTCCAAGCCCTCTACTGCCCAGCCTCGGTGTGGCGCGACCGCGGCTTTCGTGATTGCCAAGCCGAGCGGGTGCGGTGTGATTCGGCCGACGGCTTGGGCGAGTTCGAGTTGCCAATAGGGGAGGATCGCGAACGCCATCGGCAAGGCTCGGAGCAGCTCCGCGAGGTCTTCGGTCGAGCCCCCGACGTCATGCGCGATGCCAGGGAAGTCGAGACCCTTGCCGACGAACGCGTAGGCCAGAGGCTCGTGATCCCGCCCTTCGAGAACGAAGGCCGCGGTGCGCGGAATGCGCAACGCATCTGCAAAATCCGTCGCGTTACGTTCGACGTGCAGAGGTTTCGATGCGTGAAGCCGCATCACGGCTTCGACATCGGAGAGGCGCATCGGGCGAATGGGACGCGTCGGGTGAGCCGGGACAGGCTCGACTCTCAGTTCGACTCCCCACGGTTCGAATCCGAAGCCTGCGTAGAAGCGATGGCGCTCGCTCCAGAGGAGGAGCACGCTTGCGGCCGATTGCCGAAAGTCCTCGACCACGCTGTGGATCAGTTTCTTTCCGAATCCCTGCCCTCGACAATCGGGCCTCACGACGACCGAGCTCACGATACGCAGCGTGGTCTCGTGCTTGTCGTCCGGATCGGTGCCGTCCACGTGCGCGACGTCGAGAGTCGCTGCGTGCGCCACCAAGCGGCCCCGGTGAAGGAGGCACGTCGACTTGGCTCGAGTGTCGGGACCGAAGGCGCGAGGAAACTCGTCGATGATCGACCACGGGACGTCGGGTCGAAGCCATGCATCGAGCTCGTGCACGTACTGCAAGGAGCGCGAATCGACGATCGACATCGTCGGCTCGTGTGCCCGCACGCCTGGATCATGCTCGATCGCCGAAATCACGATTCGATCCGAGACCTCAGTGCTTCCTCGAGACGTTGTCCGAACAATCGCGCCTCTTCATGGAGTGCGTCGGCCGTTCGGAGGCCATCGCCGAGCTTCTCGAGGGAGTCGCCTTCTCCCGTCTTGCGGAGTCGAGCGAGCGATTCGAGGAGTTCGTCGAAGCGTACGGAACCCGTCTCGACGGATGCTGGTTCGCGACGAGCCGCTGGTTTCGCGACGCGGTCGATCCACGAAGTTGCCGCGAAGTTCGGGTCGATCGATTTCGGATCCATGTTGGACACTCGGCGAGGGAGATCAACGCAGGAGGGGGATCAACGTAGATAGTCGAGGAGTGTTCGCTGGATGACGCGCGAACCGACTTGCAGGGATGCTTGGTAGCTCGTGTCCGCTTGCGTCATGCGCAGAATCGTTTCGGCGAGGTCCACGTCCTCTTCTCGACTGAGCGAGGACATCAGCGTGACTTCGAGGCTGTTCATACGGGTCTTCGTGAGTTCCATCTGAGAACCACGAGCACCGACATCGCGCAAGCTCTCGAGCACGACCTCTGCCGCGTTGTCGATGTCGCCGATGAGGTCGGTCAGGCGCTCGGAGACGAGTTCGGGACCGAGGCCGTCTTCGTCGCGCAGAAGGTCGCGAAGTGCGACCAGGCTGTTGAACGGATCGAAGGTCCCATCGAATCGGATCTCGGTCAGCCCGGTTCCGTCGATCCCGGTCGAGTCGATGTTGACGACTTCGCCGGTCACTGAATGCACGAGCTGTTGGTTCGTCGAACTGAAATCGATGTTCGTCCAGGTGCGTCCGTCGTCCCACGACATACGGCCTTCGGACTGGAACGAGCCGGAAATGGTCGCCGGCGTCCACGCGGACATGTCGAGGTACACCTTGCGCCCGTCACCGGTCTCGACCAAGAGGTTCGTGCTCGTGTTGTCGAACTCGGAAATCGGACCGCCATTGATCGAGATCGTTTGTGGCGGACCCGCGGTCGTGATGTAGCTGAGGTTGCCGAGTTCTTGGCTGCCGCCGGCACCGGGAGCGATGCCGGCGGGCAATCCCGTGAAGCCGGTGTGTTCCAAGTGCAGGCGGCCGCGACCCGTTCCACTGTCGGTACCGGTGCCTGCCGCCACGCCGCTGTTTCCGAGATAGCGCGTATCGCCGCGGCCTCCGGCGAGGAACACTTTGCGACCCGAGCTCGTCAGGACCGTCTCCGTGCCAGGCGCGACTTCGATCGTGACCTCGTTGTCCGTGCCGAAGTAACGAACGAACGCCAAGCCGTCGACTTCGATGAGTTCGAACGGTTGTCTCGAAGCCGCGGTGCCGGAGAACAGATACCGGTCGCCGAGCTTGGAGTTGGCGATGCCGACGATCTGGCGAAGGATCTGATCGACGGCGGCGCCGAGGTTCGAGCGGTCGCTCGCGCTCAAGGTCCCGTTGGCACCTTGGACGGCGAGGCGCTTCGCTTCGGCCATCAGGCTACTGACTTCTTCGAGACTGGCCGAAGCCGTCGTGAAGGTTTCGTCCGCGATCTCCGCGTTGTCGATGAAGCGGCGAACGTTGGCGATGTCGTTCTGCAGTGGGAGGATCCGCAAGAACGAACTCGGGTCGTCCGATGGCCTGTTGATGCGCTTGCCTGTCGAGAGTTGCTCACGGTACGTGTTGAGTTCGAGCGCGTTCGAACGGATGTCGCGTCGAGCCCAATTCATCAGCATGCTTTGCGTGATGCGTAGTCCCATAGTCTCAGGCTCCGATACTCATTGGCGGGACGTCATGCTCCGAGGCTCAGGAGAATGTCGCTGACTTCGGTCATGATGTTGAGGTAACGCGCAGAGGCTTGATACGCCTGTTGGAAGCGTTCGAGTTCAATGGCTTCTTCGTCGAGATCGACGCCCGAGACGGAGTCTCTTTGGTTCTGGAGGAACTCCTGCAGGCCGGATTGACTTTCGAGCAATCCCTTGGACTTTCTCGTCGAGTAACCGACTTCGCTCGCCGTCGAGTTCCAAAAACCCTCGATCGTGTTTCCGTTGAACGCCTCGATCGAGAACTGGCGGAGTTCTTCGAGGCGAATCAAGTTGCCTGCATCCCCCTGGGACGAAGTCGATCCGACGAGGGACAAACCAGCGGCGACCTGATCGGGATCGTCGGCGAGTCGTTCGGAGACAGCGATGGTGTCCGCAGTCGAGCCGGTGAAGAACGTGTTGAGCCCGAGCGCGACGAGGATGTCGGCACTGTCGGGGTCCGCCAGCACGTCGAGTGCGAACTGGTCGCCATTGACGGCACTGATTTCTCCGGGGCCGATCGCGACTTCGACACCGTCGCCGATCGTCAATCGATCGTTCGGTGCATACCCTTGTCCGACGTCGAGGCTGCCGAGCTTGCGCCCGTCCTGGTCATAGACGCCGATCTGCAGGCCTGGTGTCACGCCGATCTGCCCACTGCCTTCCGCGACGAAGCGGTAGTGACCGTTGGATGCTCCGTCGTAATTCCCGGAGATCGAAACGGATAGCGAGTTGGAACGACCGTTCGCCGTGACGCCGAGCGGGATTCCGAGCAATGCAGCCGGTGAGTTCGCGCCATCCGTGATCTGCAACGAACTCGTCGTACCTTGTGATCCGGTCTTGATCGAGATTCCGTTGCCGACGGCTACGGCTTCTGCGGCGATACTCGCGCTCTGGAACTTCTCGTCGAGAACGGTCGCAAGTTCTTCTGCCGATACGTCTGATGGCGAGAAGAAGTCGGTGCTAGCGAGCGTGATCGTCGCCGGTGTGCCGCCGTCGACCTGAATGTCGAAGGATGCCGGCAAGTTGGGAAACGCGTAGGGACCTTGGTTCTTCGAGCCCAGGGTCGCACTCGCGCCGCCCATCGAACCTACGGAGTTCGGCGCCGAGTCGAGTCGTCGACTGAAGTCGAAACCGAAGCCTTGCTCTGCTTGGATCCGCAATCGCCCCGTGGGGTCGACACTGGAGCTCAGTCTGGGGATCGCATCGAGGGCCTCGGAGAGTTCTCCGAGTGTCATCGAGTTGGGATCGATCGTGATGCGATGACGCTCGATGTCTCCCGTGTCCCGGTTCGTGACGGCAACGTAGAGTTCGCCATTCGTCACCGGGAATGGCAAGTCGCCGTAAGCGAGGATCTCGTCCCCGTAGTTGCCATTGCCGTTGCCATCGCCGATCGAGTTGTCAGCGAGCAATACTTGGAACGGGCCTTTCTTGGCCATGCCGGTCGTGTGGATTCGATTGACTTCGAGTGCGAATCCGAATGCGAGTCGATCGATGTTGCTGGTCACGTCACCCAGGCCACTCGAGTCGACGTTGAGGAGTGCGGCGAGTTTTCCCTGCTTGGGACTGATCCGAGCCGTGCTCTGTCCGATGCGCAAGGTGACCGTGCCGGCATCCTCCGTTTGGGAGCGCAGGGTCGAGGCGCGTCCACCACTGACGAGGATGTAGCCACCCGCGAGGATGTCGACCGATCCGTTCGACTTCTCGATCGCTTGCGTGTCGAGCAGTTCGGAGAGTCCACGAATCGCGTTCTCGCGACGGTCACGAAGGTCGTTCGCCGGATGCTGACCGACTTCGAGCGAGACGATCTCTTTGTTGAGGTCCGCGATCTGTTCGGCGAGCGTGTTGACTTCGCGTACGTAGCCTTCGATCTCGAGTTTGCTGTCGCCTTCGAGCGACGCGAACCGACGCGCAAGGAGATTGAATCCACCTGCGAGTTCTTGGCCTGCCTGGACGACACCGCCACGCAGTGCTCGCTGTCCCGCGTCGGTGCGCAGCTTGCTGATCGAGTCGAAGTAGTCGTTGAAGAGCCCGGACAGCCCGCCTTCACCTGGTTCGCCCAAGATTCCTTCGATTTCCGACATCCGCCGGTAGTCGATTTCGGCAGCGCCGGTCAAGCCCATTTGCGTGCGCAAACGCGCGTCGAGTCGTTCGTCGAGGATGCGATTGACCGTTTCGACCTGGACGCCGGTTCCGACGAAGAAACCGCGTGCTCCGTCCTTGGTCGGCAACGTGGAGCCGAGCAAGACGCGTTGTCTCGTGTATCCGGGCGTGTTCGCATTGGCGACGTTCTGGCCGATGATCTCCATCGACAGACGTGCCGCGTTGAGGCCACGAAGCGCAGTTCCGAATCCAAAGCCGTAGCTCATCGCAGACTCCTCGGTCAGAGTGTGGTGTTGACGAGGCTTTCGTGATCGTCGGTTCGAAGTTCACGGCCGTCGCGGTCGTACCGGCGTCCGGCACCGACGGTCGTGACGAGTCGTCGTAGGAGGTTCTCGTGACACGTCGCCGACCAATCGAGAAGGCGCTCGCCGATCGACGTTTCGATGCCGAGGTCCTCGGCGGCACGACGCGCATTGCGGCGGGCAGTCTCGAGTCGTAGGCGTGCGTCACCGGTCACCGTAGACGCGATGCGGGCGAGCGTCAGTTGGTTGCTGTTCGTGCCGAGGTGCCGCGCGATTCGATCATGCAGTGCCGCACGAGAGCGTTCGGCCGCGACGATGCGATCCGCGACGTCGGCCAAAGCCGCCGGCGCCTTGGCGAGTTCGGAGCCATGCATGGCCGCGAAGTGCATGCGTTGCTCGCCGAGGATCGCCGTCGCGCTGCGGATCAACGAGGTGCATTCTTCGAGGCTTGCCGCGAGTTCCGCGACGAGTGCCGGATACGGCCTTGGTTCACTGTGTTGTGTCATCGTGCTGCTCCTGCGCTGTGGCTCGAGCGGCTGGGGAATCAGGGAGCGGTATGGTCTTGATCGCGTGCGCTGCGGGAAGGAGCTCCGGCTCGGGCGGGAGGCTCGTGATCGAAGGCTTGACGGTCATGGACTGGATGGGGTCGCGCTCGATCGCGCGAATGCGATTCAGGGAACGAATCGGGTCCTTCGCGACGGGTTCGTCGGCTTTCGCCACGCGCCCGCGCTGTTCCCAGTTGCGGACGATGTGATCCGCGAAGCCGATCCGGCCTGATTCGGCGAGTCGGTCCGAGAGCATGGTGTCGAACAAACCTTCGTGGATGTCCGATCCGACGCCGTCGCCGAACAAGCCTTCGCCGAAGGCCTTGTCGTTCTCGCGCATGTCCTTGACGAGCATCTGCACGAAGATCGCTTCGAACTGGCGTGCGGCGCGGACCGCTTCTTCGCGAGACGGAAGAACCATCTTGTCCGCGTTGTCACTGGAGGTCGCCCGATCGACAGCGCCGCGAGTTGTCCCGAAGGCCGCCAGGGGAGGCAAGCCCTGTGTCGAAGCGATGTCGCTCATCGTTGCTCCAAACGTCCGTGTAGGTGTCCGGCAGCGTGAAGCTCGCTCAGCACCGTCATCATCTTCTGACCGTCGACGCCCAAGGACTGCAGCCCTTGGATCAAGTCGCGTAATGACGTTCCGCCATCGACGATGACAGGCTTGCCGGACTCCTGGGTGACGCGGATCTCACTCTTCTTGACCGTCGTCGTTTCGCCCCGGCTGAGACCACTTGGTTGGGAGACGACGGGATCGTCGATGACTTCGATCGTCAACTCGGAGATCTGTACGAGACATGGTGTGAGCCGAACGTCACGACCCGCGATGATCGTTCCTGTCTTCTCGTTGAGGAGAATGCGTGCCTCGACTACTGGCTCGATCGTGAGCGCTTCGATTTCAGCGAGCAGTCGAGTCACGGAGCCCGGATCTCGATAGTGGGAGAGGAGGCCCACGCGAACGTTTCTGGGGTCTTCGATCGTGCAGACCCCGATGTTGCGCTTGTCGAGTAGTTGGTTGATCGACTCCGCGATGCGTCGCGCGTTTTCCGGCGATGGCTGTCGCAGCAAGAAGCTGAGTTCGCCCTGCTCGTTGAGCAAGCTCGGGATGAGGTCTTCCACGGGAGCCTCGCAGATGGCTCCCGACGGAATCGTGCCTGCGGTCGGGTGATTCCGAGTGACCTTCGCGTTGGTGCCCTTCGCCTCGAACCCGCCGATCATGAGTTGGCCGGACGCGAGCGCGTAGATCTTGCCGTCGCTGCCTCGGAGTTCGGTCAAGAGGAGTTCGCCGCCACGAAGCGATGTCGCGTCGCCGATGGAACTCACCGAGACGTCGAGCTTCGTTCCGTCCCGCGCGAACACGGGCAGCTTGGCGGAGATGTTGACCAGAGCATAGTTGCCTGCGGCGACTTGGTCCGGTCGGACCTGCAAGTTGGTTCGTGCAAGGTAGCTGACGAACGCCTGGCGAGTGGCGACGGTTCCGTCTCCGGTTCCCCGGAGACCGGTCACGATGCCGCGCCCGACGAGGGTGTTCTCGCGAATTCCGTGTAGGTCCACGAGGCTGTCGATACGCACCTGTTGCGAACGCGCGAACGATGTGGTTCCTGCGATCAACAGTACGCTCGGAACCAAGGTCCGAAGCAGGTCGAAGCTTGAAGCGTGTTTCACGATGTCCCCTTGGTCAGAACGTCAGGACGTCACAGCGATCAGAATGGCCAGATCAACCAAAAGGCCGTTTCGACGATCTTCGCGACGGGTCCCTTGGTGACGTGTTCGGTGTTCTTGCCTACGCCTTCGATCGCGACCTTCGCCTCGGCAACGCGATTGGACGGCACTTGGTTGTTCGCATCGACGTCCCAGCGGCGGATGATCCCGGAGATCTTGAGGGTCTTGGTTTCGTCATCGATGTTCACCGTGCGGCGTCCCGAGATGACGAGGTTGCCATTCGGGAGTTCGTCGACGATCGTGACCGCGATTTGGGCCTCGAACGTCGCGTCCTTCTCTTGCTTGGCGTTGCCGGCTTGAGACTTGCTCGAGCGAACGTCGAAGCTCGGAAGGAGTCCATTGGTGAATGCATTCGGCTTGATGTCGAATGCTTCGAGGCTGGCGGCGAGGCTCGAGTTCGAGGTGCGGTTGACTTTGTCCTCGTTCTTGACCTTGTGGGACTCTCGAATGACAACGGTCAGGATGTCGCCGATCCTGCTCGCTTTGAGGTCGTCGATCAGTCCGTGGTGCGTGCTTCGCGATGACGACCTGGCGAAGATCGACTGAGCCGACGCAGGACTCGCGAACGCGGCGAGCGACACGCAAGTCAGGAGAAGGGCGAGGGGGCTTCGATGTTTCATGGGGATCACCGGTGGCTTGCTGGGCGAGGTTCGGAGGCTTGACGGCGGTAGTCGGCTGCGCGAGCGAGATCGGATGGAGACGGCGCCGCGGTGCGTGCGATCACGACGAGCCCTGGTGCCGCGACTTCGGCCGATATCGGCGGGCGCTTCGGATCGACCTGGACGAGGATCGCGTCGCCACGACCGCCATCCGCCATGGCGATTCCCTGGCGAGCGACGCGTACGCGACCGATAGAAACGACGACGGTCACGTTGTCTCGCTTGTGAACGATGGCGGGTCGTTCGAAGTCGCGATGCGAAAGTGTCTCACCGGATCGCAGATTGCGAGCGGCGACCATCCCGTCGATCAACGAAGCGTCGGAAAGCGGGTCATCCTGGCGCATCGCGATGTTGACGCGTTCGATCGCGAAGTCACCGGCGTAGAGCGTGTCGCCTCTGCGGTAGCTCTTTCGCGCCACGAGCACATTGCGATAGCGTCGCAGGCGAAACGCGATCGAAGCGGCGGTCCATGGCTCGTCGTCGACCAGGATGTCGACACGGATCATCGCGGAGCCACGCGAGATTCGGCCGAGGCTGGGCTCGGCGCTGAGCCGCCTCGATTTGCGCCCTCGCGGAATGAGCAGTGGGCGAGTCTTGGATTGGACCGTCCATTCCGCGTCGGCTTCGCCCTCTTCGTCCAGCATCTTGCGAAGGACGGCTTCTGCAGCGCGCACGAGGTCCTCGGACGTGACCGTCGAGACGCTCGCAGCGATCTCGCAAGTGTCGGCGCCTTCGATGCGAATGGTGTCGGGCTTCACACCACGCGAACTCACGGCCTCGATGACGTCATTGCGCGAGAGGCTCCTCGTCCACGTGCCACGCGGCGTGCGACCCATCGGGATCGCGCCGAGGCTTTGGGATAGTTGATTGTCCGAGCACTCGATGCGCACACAGTCGTCGAGGCGGACTTCGAGTCCTGGCACGCTCGTCCGATCTCGCATCGTCACGCGAATCGATGGTTGAGCGTCGCGACGTGAGTCGCCTTTCGGTGTGTCACCGTCGATCTTGCGATCGTTGGACTGTGCTCGAATCGGCAATGCCGAGAACAACAGGCAAGATATGCCGGCAAGAAGCGCCGCTTTCATTGTGAGTTCCTTCGTGTGGATTCGTATGACGAGCGTCATGGATCAACGGACGATGTTCGTGGCCTGATTGAGCATGTCGTCGCTCGCGCGGATGGCCCGACTGTTCACTTCGTAGGCACGTTGCGCGACGATCAGGCTGACGAGTTCGTTGACGACCTCGACATTCGAGCGTTCGAGGAAGTTCTGTTGGATCTCGCCGAGACCGTTCTCGCCGGGGTTGCCTTCGATGGCGGTTCCGGCAGCTGCGGTTGCCAGGTAGATGTTTCCACCGGACTTCTCGAGGCCCGGAGGATTGACGAAGCGCACCAGCGTGAGGCGACCGATGTCTTGGTTGACGTCCGGAGCATCCGCGGTCGTGATCGTGACCGTGCCGTCCGTGCCGATGCCGATCGCGACCGTGTTTTGCGGGATGACGATTTCGGGGTCGATCGGGTTTCCAGAAGGAGTCGTCAAGCGACCATTGGCGTCCAGCAGCAAGTGACCGTCGCGCGTGTAGCCCGTGCGTCCGGAAGACAACGTCACCTTGAAGAATCCATCTCCAGTAATGGCGACGTCGAACGGGCGCTGCGTGCCTTCGAGCACGCCCGACTGGAAGTTCATGGTCGTTCCGGACAGCTTGACCCCAGAACCGATCTGGATGCCGATCGGGTTGGGTGTGCCATCCCCGGCATCGAGGCCCGGTGCCTTCAGCGTGACGTACAACAAGTCTTCGAACGTCGGTTGGGATCGTTTGAACCCGTTGGTGTTGACGTTTGCGAGGTTGTTGGAAATCGCGTCGACGTACGTCTGCTGGGCTTTCATGCCCGTCGCGGCGGTGTACAGACTCTTGATCACTCCGAAACTCCTGGGTGACGATTGCCGTCTTGCGTGTTCTTGCTGTTGCTGGCTTCGCTATCGCTAGCTGCGTGCCAAACCGAGCAGTTGATCGTGAATGCTCTCGACCGTGGTGAGAGCCTTGGAAACCGCGCCGTGAAGTCGGCTGACACTGATCATCGCGACCAGTTCACTGACGCTATTGACGTTGCTCCGTTCGAGGCCGCCTTGGCGGACTTCGGTCGTCGAGTCGACTTCGGGCTCGGGAGTGTTTGCAGGGAGTGAGAACAACCCACTTCCCTTCGGCATCATGCGTCGCGGGTCCCCGACGTCGAAAACGCCGATGCGTCCACGCGTTTCGCCAGTCGCTTCGTCGAGGATCGTGCCTTGTGCCGTGATCTTGATCTCCCTGATTTCGTTCAGGCGGATCGAATCGCCTCGTTCGTCGAGCACTGCGTGACCCGAGCGGGTCATCAGCGTGCCATCGGCACCGAGTGCGAGCGCTCCGTTGCGCGTGTAGTACTCGGTGCCCGAGCCGTCGCGAACGCGCAAGAATCCCTTGCCGATCAGCGAGAGGTCGTAAGGAACGTCCGTACGCGCGAAGTCGCCTTGGCTGAAGTCGGAACTTTCTGCATATTGCGGAATCGTCGTCGTGTTGATTCCCCCGCGGCGCGCTTCGTCGAGTGCCAGCTCGAACTTCGAGAACCCTCCAGCGCGCCGTTTGAAGCCCGACGAGTTGATGTTCGCGAGGTTGTTCGCGATGGCCGCTTGCTGCTTGCCGAGTTCGTTGAGGCAAGTCGATAGCGCGAGTTCTGCGTGATCCATGGCTCAGAGCGGTTCGTCAGCGAACGATGTTGATGAGTTCTGCGAGGACTTCGTCCACCGTCGTGATGACACGCGCGTTGGCTTGGTAGCCGCGCTGCGCTTCGATCAGGCGGACGAACTCTTCGGCGATGTCGACGTTGGAGTTCTCGAGAACCCCGGCGACGATGGCGCCAGAGCCTGCATTGCCGGCGCTCGTCAGGATGGGGTCGTCGCTGTTCGGAGATTCGGTGAACAGCGTGTCCCCGAGCCGTTGCAAGCCGGCCGCGTTCGGAAACATGACGATGCGGAGTTTGTCGATGTCGAGAGTCTTGCCGTTGCTGTAGTAGCCTTGCAGTGTGCCGTCGGCGGAGAACGCGACGTTGAGGAGAGAGCCTGCTGCGTAGCCGTCTTGCTCGGTCGCCGCGGCAGTCGACTTCTCGCCGAGCATGCTGAGTCCTTCGAAGCTCGATGGGTTGCCGAAGTCGAGGCTGATCGTCTGTGACGTTGCGAGACCGTTGAACGAGAACTCCAGGTCCGAGTTGGCATCGGTCACGATGTTGAAGCTTCCGTCGTCGTTGAATCGGATGCCGTTGATCGTGCCGTCGATGATCGTGCCTTCTTGACTGTCGAGCTCGGCTTTGAGGTTCCAGACCTTCGGATCACTCGTATCGCGAGTCAGGATCATCGTCACCGGGTGGGAGCGCCCGAGGCTGTCATAGACGTCGATCGACGTCGTGACCTCGTCCGGTCCGGTGCCGTCGCGCGTCGTCTTGAAACTGTTCCACGTCGTGTTGGGTGTCGACGCGTCGTCGGAGATGAAGAGACTGAGCTTCGCTTCCCCTTGCTGATCTGCAGTGAGGGTCAGGGTGCCGTCGTCGGTGATCGTCGCCGTCGCTCCGTTGTTGCCTCCTGAGCGGTAGAGGAGGTTCATGAAGTCGATCAGTTTCTGGACGGTAGTTCCGTCCGTTCCGTAGATGAAGGTTCCTGCGACTTTCGCACCACTCGGATCGGTGCCTGTGATCCGGATTTGATCGCCGACGTCGTAGTCCTTCGAGTTGATCGTGAGGTCATTGAGCAGGGTCGCGCCCGTCGCCGCCGATTGCGTCCCGGACGTCAGGATCGTGTCGAGCCCGAAGAACGTCAGCGGGTTTCCCGTCTTGTTGTCGAACTTGATCTGAGCCTTCTCTCCGACCGCATCCGTAGCGAACGTGAAGGCTCCACCCGACTCCGTGACCTTGATCCCGTTGACCTGGCTCTCGACGCCTGCGATGAACTGAGCGAACGTGACGTTGTTGAGGTTGCCGACACTGAACTTCGCAGCATCGATCGTCACGGTCTGCGGCGTTCCGCCATTGACCGAGATCGTGAACTCCTGACCATTGCGGCTCGAGAGGTCCATCGGTTCGGTGAACGTGTTCGACGTCGTTTTGGTCGCGGCGACGCCGGCGAAGAGGGGCGACGTCGACGAGACGACTTCGGAAAGCGGCCCGTTGACCTTCGCCGGGAGCGTGCCTTCGAACGATACGTTGCCGGTCTGTTGTGCGGGCAGCGTTCCACTCAGTGGCACGTTGATCGTCCCTCCGGTTTCACTGACGACGCGCATGCCGGTGCGGAGATCGACGAGGCGGCGCTGTTCGTCGACCCCGAAGCTCCCGACGCGCGTGTAGAGCGACTGTTGTCCGTCGGTCAGTGCGAAGAAACCTTGGCCTTGCAGTGCGACATCCAGCGATCGCCCGGTGTTGAGGAACGTGCCTTGATTCGTGTTCGCGTCGATCGAGCCGACTTGCACACCGAGACCGATCTGGGTGGGGTTCTTACCACCACGCGAACCACTCGGGCCTTGCCCCGGGGACGCCGTGAACGACAGCAGGTCCGCAAAGGTCACACGCGAGCCCCAGAAGCCCGGCGTGTTGACGTTCGCGAGGTTGTTGCCGATCACGTCCATGAAACGTTGGTGTGATCGCAGCCCGGACAAGCCGGTGAAGAGTGCGGTGCTGACCATCGATATCCTCCGGGATCAGGACTGCGTGCTCTTGTCGTCGTTCTTCGACTGTGCGCCACGCACGCCGACGACGGAGGAAATCGGGACGTCCCTGTCGCCGATCTTCACGAGCGTCTGACCCGTCTGGTCGATGCGAACCGAGTCGACGACACCGGATTCGATCTTGCTGTCTCCAACGACGAAGTCGACTTCCTTGCCGATCCAGGCACTTCCTTGCGACAGACCGTCGAGACGTGCGAGCACCGTCTGGAACTCGAGTAGCGTCGACAGATTGGAGTTGAGCGTCTGCTGCTGTTCCATGGACGAGAAGTTGCTCATCTGTTGGAGCATGCGATCGTTGTCCACCGGCTCCAGCGGCGTCTGCGCTTGGAGCTGCGCGATCATGAGTTGGAGGAAGCTCTCGCTGTCCGGAGTCTTCTTCTGCGTCCGTGTGTCTCCGTATCCGCCGCTATTGAGCGCCACGCTGCTGAGGGCACTGTTGTTCATGGTGTCACTTCTCTCTCAGGCGACCGTGTCGATTGCGGGGACACGAGTCATCGGGTTGTCGAGGTTTCGATCACTCGAGGTAGGAGCGACCGAAGCGTCAGGAGTCACCGTCGCACCGGGCGTGCCGAGCGCGACGTGTTCTTCGGTTTCGAGTCGTTCTTCGAACTCGCGTTGTGCGTGCTGCTGGCGTTCTCGGCTGCTCGTGCCGATGTCGAAGCCGTGTACGTCGAGACCCTGTTGTTCGAGTTCGTGCCGAAGCGTGTCCGCGTCACTCTGCAAGAGTGCGGCGACCTCTTGACGTTCTGCGCGTAGCTCGAGCTTCAAGCCACTGCCTTCCAGAACGATCCGAACCCCGAGAGACCCGAGGTGCTTCGGTTCGAGCAACAGGCGCATTTCGCCGCCTGTCTCCGTCGCGGCGAGTGCGATGCGTCGCAGGATCGCGCGGTGCTGCGCCTCCGTGACCACGACGGGGATCGTCGTGCGGACGGGGTGCGCCCTCGCGGCTTCGAGTTTGGCGATCTTGGGAGATCGCAGTTCGCCGACGATCGGCGCCGGTCCTTGGCTTGCGCGGGCTACGGACGGAACGACGGGCATCGTACCGATCTTTCCGAGGTTGGCGTCGACGCCCTTGACGTGCGGCGTTGCGGTTCGTGCCTTCGTGCCGAACGACACCGTCGGAGCTCGTGAGTCGCTTTCCGGTGGCGCCTCGATGGCGTGACGAGGCCCGACGAAGAGGTCGGGCGTTCGTTCGGATGGGCTCTCGGTTTCGACGACGGTATCCGTCGCTTCGGGTGATGCGTGCAGCTGTTCCGCAGAGTCGTTCGGTGGCGCATCGCTTGCGGTATCGCGCGGTGCTTGCAGCGATGCGGTCGGGGACGCGGGACTCGCTTCCGGCGGCGGTTCGTCCGCCCCTGCAGTCACCGACGCTTCTTCGCGTGCCTTGCGTGCCCAGTCCTCGAACGAGTTCCCGTTCGCTTCTCGTCGCGGAATCAGCTTCGCACGAGGGATTTCGTCCAAGTTTTGGCCAACGCGGCCGAATGGAGTCCACTGCATGGAATCCCCTTCGCATTGGGCGTTCCAATTCGGATTCCAATACGTTCCAGCGCTGCTGACGGACGCGTGTGCGGTTCACACCGTGCAATTGCGGCAGAACTTGCCGTGGTGCCGTGCGCAGCGCTGCAAGGATTGCCGTCGACAATCGAAGCACCATGCAAGGCATCGACGTCGTTCCCCGGCCACGCGTCGAATCCTGCGACACTTGCGACTTTCCTGCCTCTTCGCTCAAGCGAACGGCGGCTCTGCCGATCATGCGGACGGCACGGTCATACGATCATGAACATCGGGCACATCAAACCAGCGTCGCGTAGGACGGAGTCGGCAACTCCTGCCGGAGACGCGGCGGCTTCGGCGGGTCGGTCGCGCAGTCTCGTCGCTTCGGATCACGCAGTGATCTCGGGGCCGGCTCGCGAGCTGCAGCGTGACGTGGCGAACGTGCTCGCGTCCCTCGACGAAGTCGAGATCGGCAAGAGCCCGGAAGAGCTGGATGCGTTGCGTGCGCGGCTCGATCGTGGGGACTTCGACGATGAAGCCGCCTTGCGACGAGCGGCGACGAAGTTCGTCGAGGGCGCAGACGAGTTCTGAGCGTTCCCGGCGCTCAAGCGTCGGCTTTGCGTAGTGACTCGACGATTCGATGGGAGCAGTACCGCGCGAAGCGGCGGGGACTGAGCTGGAGCATATCGGTCTCGTGTAGAGACGGGTCCGGCGCCAATGAGTCTCGTGCGTACACTTTCAGGTCGAGTTGAATGTTCTCGTCCGCGCTGTCGAACGTCTCGTCGACGACCCAAACTGCATCGCCGCTATGCACGGAGACGAGTTGTAGACGCAAGCCGAGCATCGGCGGCATCCATGGGCGCACGGACGTGACACGCAGCATGCAGACGCCATCGGCTTGATAGCGTCGCCCGATATCGACGAGGGCGTCGACCGAGAGGCGACCACGCCGTTCGGACTTCCAGAGCGCCTTCTCCTCGGTCGTGTCTCGTCCGATGCTCAGGACTTCGAAGCGGCGTGTCGCAGCGAGTTCGGCGCGAAACGTCTCTCCGAGTGCGTCCAAGAAGTCGACGCTCGCCTCGTCTCCCGCGACGGGTAGAGCGATGATGCGACGGACCACCTGAAGGTCGCGTCGATCGGCGACCCACGCGTGCACCTCGATTGGCGGTGGGAGAGGCTTGACGATGTGACAAGACGCGAGCAACGCGACCGTCGCCAGATAGGCGACGATTCGCATGTTCCTTTGGACGGCGCCCTTGCTCATCGCCCCATGGCTGCGGCTTCTGCCGCAGCGATCTTCATCTTGACGATCTCGATTTCGAGTTCGAGTGCGCGTTTCTCGAGCTTCGCTTTCTCGATCGATGCATCGAGAAGGCGTGCGTCGCGGTCGCGAAGTTTGTTTTGTGCCTGCGCGAGTTCCGCTTCGAGAGAGATGCGCTTGCCCTTCTCACTCGATCCTTCGGAGAGAGCGGATGCTTCCCGCATCTGCAAGTTGCGGACGTCCGTCTGGAGCTCGTCACGTTCTCGCTGCAATGCGGCAACCTGCTCCTTCGTCTCCTTCAGTGCCTCGAGCAGGCTCTTCTGACCAGGAGAGACGTCGAGGGACGTCGTCGGTCCAGCCTCGAGGTAGTCAGGACCTTCAGTCGGCGTCTCGCTCGTCTTACCCTGGTCCGTCGGCTCGAAGAGCACGCAGGAGGGGAGGGAGCAAGCGACAAAGGTGAAGAGCGTGGTGCACGTGCCACGGCGGAGAGTCGCGAACTTCATGGCGAACCTCGAGGGATCAAGCTGGGGCCGGAGTGTCGCTGCTTTGTTGGCTGGCCTGTGGATCCGATTCCGTTTCGTAGACGCAGTCGAGATCCAAGTGTTGACCGCACGAACATCGGATCTCGAGCGATTGGATCACGTTGCCGTCGAAGACGGGTGTGATCGTGAGACTGCCCGAGCCGCGCGCGCCGTGATCGACGATGACCGGCTCCTCGACGAGACGAACTCGTCCGTGCGCGATGCGGCTGTGGTCGCCCTGGCTTCGAGAACTGCGTTCGATGCTCACTCTGGACTCATCGTCACGCGAGCACATCGAGCTTGAGCCCCTTGCCATCGGCGTTCGGGGCTCGCGGAAGTATGCGGAGAAGGCCCTTCGACGGATCGAGTTGTTCCCGGGCACCACCGCTTTCATCCGATTCGATGGACGGCCGCTCGCCTTCTTCGGTTCGGGGCGCACCGGTATCGAGGGTGCTGGCATCCAGGCTGCCGTCGAACGCACGCGTGTCGTGGCTGCCTGCCTTCGTATCGCCGCCGCCGGTATCGGTTCGAACCTGATGCGTCAGTGCCGCCGGGATCGATACGAGGGAGTCGACCATGCGTTCAGGCCGTCTTGCAGGGCTCGGGTTCGACCAGGGCGAGTTTCAAGGTGGCGATCGCCTGAGCGAGGATCTGACAAACGCGCGATTCGCTCACGCCGAGCAGGCTGCCGATGTCCTTGAGCAGCAGGCCCTCGTCGTAGTAGAGCACGACGGCGCGCCTTGCCTGCTCGGGCAACGAGCCGATCGCACGGTGAACGGACTCGATCGATTCTCGGTCCTGCGCCTTCTGGCCGGGGTCGGTGGCACGTTCGCTGACGATCGTGTCGATCAGGGTCGCCTCGTCGTCGCGCGCGCCGTTGCTGTCGTCGATGGAGAGCTGGTTCGACGTATGGAGCGCGACGAGGTCCGCACCGAGTTCTTCGCGACTGCAAGCCAATCGATCACAGACTTCGTCGTGCGTGGGGTTTCGGCCCAATTCTGCGGTCAAGTCCTGCCAACTGCGTTCGAGACGCCGAAGCCGCTCGCGCGTCGTGCGTGGCACCGGGTCGAGTCTGCGAAGTTCGTCGAGGATCGCGCCGCGAATCGCCGTATACGCGAATGTCTTGAAGCTCGCGCCCTTGTCCGGTTCCCACGTTTCTGCAGCCCGGATGAGGCCCATGGCGCCGGTTGCCTGTAGATCGTCGCGATCGACGCCCGGTGGCAAGCCGTATGTGAGCCGCCCGACGATGTGTCTGACGAGCGGCAAGTAGCGCTCGATGAGTTCGTCTCGTTCGGCGATGTCTCGTGCTCTTCGTCGCGCGGTTCGACTCATTCGTCGGCCTCCCTGCGTGCCTCTTCAGCAGCGGTGAGTGCCGTCATCAACGTGTCGAAGAGCGGGAGCAGCAGCGGACGGGAAAGCGTCCACGTGACGAATGCGGCTACGCCGCCCCGGGTCAGAGCCGTCTGTGGGCTCGCGCCGACCCAGTAGGACAGGAGGTAAGTGATCGAGAACGCAAGGCATGCGAGCCATGCCGCGGTCGACCTCGTCAAACTCCTCGTTCCCGTATTCATTGCGAACTGCCTGACGCAACAGATCGGCAAGAAGGGGGTCATGACTGAATCGAGCACTTGACGGCATTTGGTAACATGCCCCGGATGTCCACGTCCGATGCCCACTCGCGGCCGCTTCGTAAGCTGCGCATTTCGATCACCGATCGCTGCAATCTGCGGTGCGCCTACTGCATGCCCGCAGAGGAATACCGATGGTTGCCGAAACAAGAGCTCCTCTCGTTCGAGGAGATCGAGCGTCTCGCGCGCATCGTTCGGGAACTCGGAGTTCGTGAGGTTCGACTGACGGGCGGCGAACCGCTGCTACGGCGCGATGTCGAAGAACTCGTCATGCGGCTCGCGAACCTCGGCTTCGACAAGCTCGCCATGACGACCAACGGCATGTTCCTCGCCGATCACGTCGACGAGCTGCGCGCTGCAGGCATGACTTCCGTGACGGTGAGCCTCGATACGCTCCGGCCAGGTCGCTTCGAGCGCTTGACGCGGCGAACGGGTCTCGATCGAACGCTCGACGGCATTCGAGCAGCGGTTGCCGCAGGGTTCGAGCGTCCCAAGATCAACACCGTCGTGATGCGTGGCTTCAACGATGACGAGATCTTCGACATGCTCGAATTCGCGCACGAGGTCGGGGCCGAGCCGCGCTTCATCGAATACATGGACGTCGGTGGGGCGACCGACTGGAGTGCGTCCGACGTCGTGTCGCGGCGCGAGATCCTCGAGCGTGTTCACGCGCGATACGGCACGCCGGAGCCGCTCGTCGGTCGCGGCGCCGCTCCCGCGGAGCGGTTCGAGTTGCCGACTGGGCAACGGTTCGGGATCATCGCATCCACGACCATGCCGTTCTGTGGTGCATGCGATCGGGCGAGGCTCGTTGCGGACGGGCGCTTCTTCACATGCCTGTATTCCCGATCTGGGGTCGACCTACGGTCGTTGCTGCGGAGCGAGGCGACCGACGATGACATCCGGGACCTGATCGCCGGTGTGTGGCGAGAGCGCACCGATCGAGGCGCCGAGAAGCGCCTCGAACTCGCCGCACGCAGTCCACTGGCATCTAGGGCGGAGCTCGCGAGCGATCCCCATCTCGAAATGCACACCCGCGGTGGGTGAGCCGAACCGGGAGTGTCGACGATTCGAGCTCCCGCGAGTCCTCGGTCGGGAGTCCTGGATCGACATCTGGAATCCGTTCTTCGAGCACGCCGAGGCCGACGCATTGTTCGGAGCTCTGCGCGAGGAATCGACGTTCGAACGGCGCAGCATCTGGCTCTTCGGGCGTGAGGTGACACAGCCTCGCGGCATCACTTGGGCCGGTGATCTGCCGTACACGTACTCGCGAAGCACCCTGGCGCCTCGCCGCTGGACGTCGACGTTGGCGCGACTACGAACAATCGTCGCGGACGTGGTTGGTGCGGACTACAACCACGCGTTGCTCAATCTATATCGCGATGGACGCGATTCGATGGGAATGCACAGTGACGACGAGGTCGAACTCGGTGCGCAGCCGACGATCGTCTCGTTCTCGTTCGGTGCAACGCGCCACATGGTCGTGAGAGCGAAGCGCGCGATCGCTGCCTCAGAGCCGAAGCCGTCGTACAGGTTCGAACTCGCGCACGGCGATTTGGTCGTCATGGGAGGCGCGATGCAGCTCGACTACCTGCACGGTGTCCCGAAAACCACGAAGGTCGATGCGCCGCGACTCAATGTGACATTTCGCCGGATCGTGCTCGACTCGCGGTCGTGACCAAGCGCATCGAGTCCGCGAGCTTCGCGCTGATCACCGCGAGCTCGCGTTGGGACGGGTGTTGTTCGTCGAGTCGCAGCGAAAACGGAACTTGTGTGCGCACGCTCGAAGCGATCGCCTGGTGTTCGTGGAACCAGCCGAGGAGTTCGGGCCGGAAGCCGAGGAACGTCGAAGCGACTTTGCGCACTCGGGTTGCGGTCAAGATCGCCTCGTCCTTGTCCGTGACGCGGTTGACCAGCAGCGATGGTTCGATGTCGTCCCGAATCGCGTGGGCGACCTTGATCACACCATAGGCGTCCGTGACCGAAGCCGGATCGGATTGCGTCACGACGACCGTGCGATGGGCGACTTCGATGGCTCCTTGGACCCAGGGGCCAACGCCTGCGCCCGTGTCCAGCACGACGACATCGATAGCTGGCATCGACTGCAGGACGCGGTCGACCAACGTCTTCGGTCCGCTGCGATCGCGAATGGCCAAGAGTCGTTCACGCTCCGCCTCGGTAGCCCTGCCTCCCGGCACCACGAGCAGGCCACGATCCGCGACGAGGAGAGCGTCGGCGGGACGGCACGCGCCTTCGAGGATGTCGTCGACATCGTGACGTCCGGCGAGCCGCATGTGCACGTCGACGTTGGCGAGTCCTGGGTCCAGGTCGATGAGTAACGTGCGCAAGCCGATCGACGCCAAGCGCAGAGCGAGATTGACGGAGACGACGGTCTTGCCGACACCGCCCTTCCCACTGCAAACCGTGATGATCTTGGACGTCCTTTCCATCGGCTTGGCTCGGCGCTTGACGAGCGATTGCAGAGTTTCTGCCTGGTTCTGAGCCGCTTGCGGAATCATGCGTGACGCACCTTGGCTGGGAGTTCGACGAGGTTCTTGTCTTCGGGCACGAGTTCACGTGCGTAGGTTCGGGCGTCGGCGTCTTCCCAGTCTTCGGGGACGCGCTGTCCCGTGCCGTGACCCGCAATCGCGAGATCGCGTTCGATGGCCAGGGACAAGAGTTCGCCGGGGACGTCCGTCTCGTCCCACTTGCACGCGACCAATGCCGATGGTTCGAACGTGGAGAAGGTCACGAGTGCGCGCTCGAGGTCACGGCGCCTTCCTGCAGCCGGCAGGCAGAGCAAGACGTCGACTTCGAGGCCGGTGAACAGTCCGCGGATGCCGCGGATCGCTTGTTCGTCACGCGGGTTTCGACCGGATGTGTCGATCCAAACGCGATCGTGATCGGAGAAGTCGTCCAATGCTCGCCTCACGTCTTGCGGCGTGAAAGCGACTCGGAACGGTAGCTCCATCATGTCGGCAAACGCTCGAATCTGCTCGACGGCCGCGACGCGATATGTGTCCGTCGTGACGATGGCTGTCGACAGTCCATGTTCGAGCGAATCGCGAGCGGCGAGTTTCGCGATCGTCGTGGTCTTGCCGACACCGGTTGGTCCGACGAGCGCGACCCGCTTTCCGCGTATGGGAACCGTGCGAACGAGTCCCGTGAGCACACGCCGCACGACTGCCGGAAGCGACCGGCTTCCGCGCTGAAGCAACCCTTCGTCCAGTCCGCGAACGGCTCGCAGTACGGCCGAGGTGACTCGGTCGGAGACTCCATGAGCGCCGAGTTCGGTCGCCAATGCCGTGGCAGGATCCTTCGCGGTTCGCTTGCTGACACGGTGAACGCTGCCATCGATCCCGCCAGCCACGGACGAGGGTGGAACGTCTTCGGGTCTGCGAGCAAACACGACGGTCATCTCGCCTTCGCGAGCCGTGTCGATGATCAATGCATCGCGCCCGACTTCGCGTTCGACACGTGCGAGTGCTTCGCTCATCGATCTCGCAACGATACGACGGAGAATCATGCGGCGACCTCCTCGAGGCTGATACGTGCTTGGACTTCGACGCCGGCGCACGAAGCCACTTCTTGGTAGGAAAGGACCGCGGCGCCCGGAACCACTCCGAGGATCGCCTGCGACAGGAAGCGTCGAAGACCACTACGCACGACGAGGATCGGTGCGTGACCGTCGCGCACGAGTTCGGCGAGGACCGCTGCACATCGGTCGACGAAACGGCCGAGTGTGCCTTCCGGCAGCGCGTCGACGGGGGTCGTCGAAGCTCCGATCGCGGCGAGGAGTCGCTGTTCGAGACTCGCGTCGATCGTCGCGACGTGGAGCTTGTCGTCCGCACCCCGCAGCGGTTCGGTGATTGCGCGTGCGAGCCTCAGACGGACCGCTTCGGCGAGCTGCTGGGGGTCGTTCTTGTCACCCGCGTGTTCGGCGAGCGCCTCGAGAATCAACGGCAGGTTCCGGATCGGAATGCGCTCTTCGAGCAACGACGCGAGCACGCGTTGGACCTGGAGAGCGGTCAGCGTCTTGGGGATCAGGTCCTCGATGATCGTCGGTGACGTCTCCTTCGCGTGATCGAGCAGTGCGCCGACGTCTTCTCGTGACAGGAGTTCGCTCGCGTGCTTCTTGATGAGTTCGGTGAGGTGCGTCACGAGCACCGTAGGTGCTTCGATGACCGTGTAGCCAGCGATCTCGGCTTGGTCTTTCTTGGCTTCCGAAATCCACTTTGCCGGCAATCCGTAGGCCGGTTCGATTGCCTCGATACCGTCGATCGGATTCGCGGTTCCTGTCGGGTCGATCGCCAGGTATTGGCCTGCACGCAGGCTTCCTGCGGCGATCTCGTGACCCAGGAGGCGAATGCGGTACGAGTTGGGCTCGAGAGTGACGTCGTCCTTGACGCGAATCGGTGGAACGACGATGCCGAGTTCGCCTGCGATCTGTCGGCGCAAGGCCGCGATCTGTTCGAGAAGACCGCCGTGCTTACCGGGCTCGACGAGCGAGATCAGGCGATACCCGATCTCGATGCCGAGACGGTCGACGCGCAAGAGATCGCGGATCTTCTCCTCTTCTTTCGCGAGCGGTTCTTCGGGTTCTTCGATGATCGGTTGTGCTTTGTTCTTGGCAGCCTGATTGAGCGAATACGCGAGCAAGGTCGAGCCGAGTACGAGGAACGGGAACGAAGGGAAACCTGGCACCAGACCCAGGACGCACAGTGCACCACCGGCGGTGCGGACGCCGAATCGCCCGTCCAAGAGCTGGCCTCGGATCTCGTCGCCGAGTTCGCGTTTGCTGGCTGCCTTGGTCACGAGAATGCCGGAAGCGATCGAAACGATCAGACCGGGAATCTGCGAGATCAGTCCGTCACCGACGGTCAGCACCGTGTACTGCTGCAGCGCCGTGCCGACGGTCATGTTGCGTTGGAAGACGCCGAGTGCGATCCCGCCGACGATGTTGATCGCCGTGATGATGAGGCCAGCGATCGCATCACCGCGAATGAACTTACCGGCACCGTCCATGGCGCCATAAAATTCGTTCTCGCGGGACAGTTCTTCGCGACGGAGCTTCGCCTCTTCGTTGGACATCACGCCGGCGTTGAGGTCGGCGTCGATGGCCATTTGCTTGCCGGGCATCGCATCGAGTGCAAAGCGTGCGGCCACTTCGGCGATTCGGTTCTGTCCCTTGGTGATCACGGCGAACTGGATCACGACGAGGATCAAGAAGACGACGATGCCGACGGCGTAGCTGCCACCCACGACGACACGGCCGAAGGCCTCGATCACGCTTCCCGCATCTCCCTGCAGCAAGATGAGTCGCGTCGACGCAACGTTGAGCGACAAGCGCAACAACGCCGTGAAGAGAATGACGCTGGGGAACGTGCTGAAGTCCAGCGGCCGGCTCGCTCCGAGAGTCGCCATCAGGATCAACAGACTGCCTGCGATGTTGATCGTGAGGAGGAAGTCGAGGACGACGGTCGGCAGCGGGATGATCAACACCGCGATGAGGCCGAGCAGGCCCAACGTCAGCACCAACCCCGAGTTTCGAGCGCGCCCTGGATTCATGTCGTGTGGCATGTCAGACGGCCTCCCTGTCGAGCTTCATGACGCGGCTGAGGATCGACGCGACGGCTCGGTAGAACTTGGGTGGAATCTCGTCGCCGAGCTCCACATTGCGGTACAGCGCTCGCGTCAGCGGAGGGTCCTCGACGATGGGGATTCCATTCGACTTCGCGATCTCACGAATTCGAAGCGCGACGAGTTCGGTACCCTTGGCGACGAGGGTCGGGGCGCTCATGCGGCTCCGCTCGTACCTGAGTGCGACCGAGTAGTGCGTTGGGTTGGTCAGCACCACGTCCGCCTTGGGCACTTCTTCCATCATGCGACGACGCGCGAGTTCGCGCTGTGCGCGTCGGATCCTGCCTTTGACCTCGGGATCGCCTTCGGCTTGTTTGTTCTCGTCCCGGATCTCTTGCTTGCTCATGCGCAGATCGCGGGCGTGTTGCCAGCGTTGGTAGAAGAAGTCGATCCAAGAGATCACGAACATCGTGACCGCGATCCACCAGAAGATCGCGAGCGCGAGCTTGGCGATGCGTCCTGCGGCGGCACTGAAGTCGAGCTCGGGTAGGAGCATCAGTTCTTCGACTCGGGCACTCACTGCGATCCACAGAACGCAAGTGAGGAGTGCGAGCTTGACCAACGACATGGATGCCCGCACGAGTCCGCGCGGTGAGAAGAGCCGCTTGAGCCCGCTCGCTGGATTGAGTTTCTCGAACTTCGGACTGATCTTCTCGGTCGATAGTTTGAATCCGCCGACTTGCATCAAGCCCGCGACCAAGGAGACGACGACCAAGATCGCGAGTAGCGGGAGCAGTGCTGGTGCAATCCCGTAGATGACGTCGTCGATCGCCGATAGAGACCAGCGAATATCCGCGGCAGAGGGCCTCCGAAGCTGGAAGCCTTCGAGCATCAGCGACTCGAGTGCGTCGATGATGATGGATCCCGTCGACTCGACCGCCAGAACGCCGGCGAGCAACAGTGTCGACATCGAGAGGTCCTGGGACCATGCGACGTTGCCCTTGCGCCGCGCGTCCTCGCGGCGCTTCGGAGTCGCTTCTTCTGTCTTGTCGTCGCGGTCGTCGAAGATGCCCATGCTTCAACTCGCCGTCGCCAAGTCGATCATGTGATGCGCACTCGAGAACACGCTCTCGAACAGGCGGTAGACGTGAGGCGCTGCCATGTCGAAGAAGAGCCACGTCGTGAACATCGCGACGAGAATGCGGATCGCGTAGCCGAACTCCATCAAGTGGATCTGGGGTACGGCGCGCGAAAGCACGACGAGCACGATCGTGAGCAGGATCAAGCACGCATAGACGGGAGTCGCGAGCAAGACAGCTGTCTGCATCGTCGACCCTGCCAGGTTCCAACACGAAGACACGACGGCTTCGAGATTCCAGCTCGTGCCGATTCGGATGCGATCGAAGAGTTCCGACAAGATGCGGAACGCCTCGTGGTGCGCGTTGACCTCGAGCAAGAACAAGAATGCGATCGTCTCGAAGAACCTCGCGACGACGGGTGACGACGTTCCCGTCGTCGGGTCGACGACCTGGGCCATCGAGAATCCCATCTCGTGTCCGAGAAGCTCACCCGTGATTCGGAGCGCGACGAACAGGAGCTGAATCGTGAAGCCGAACAACAGCCCGAGAACGACCTCACGTGCGACGAGCAGCGCAAGCGTCGAGATCCCGCCGTCGAGTGAAACGAACTCCGGACGACGAGCGAACAGCAATGCGGAGAGCGTGAACGCGAGCACGATTCTCGGCATCTTGCTGTCCCCGGTCGTGCCGAGGAACATCATCGCGGACACCATCGCGGTCGTGCGCGCGAGTGTCAGCGTGAATCCGGGAGCGAGCTCGAAGATCCAGTTCATGCGAGTCCGGCAATCGCCGCGAGGTTCTCGAACAAACCGATCGCGAACTCGTACAACTTGTTGAGGATCCAAGGCAGCATGAGCATCAACGTCACCGCGACGCCGAGCATCTTGGGCACGAGCGTCAACGTCTGTTCTTGGAGGCTCGTGACCGCTTGAAAGAGACTGACTACGATTCCGATCGCGGTTCCGACGAGAAGAGCCGGGGCGACGATCTCGATCGCGATCCACAACGTCTGTCTTGCAAGGTCGACGACCAGGGCTTCATTCATGAGTGGTCACGCTGCGTAGCTTTGGACCGCGGAGCGGATCACGAGGTTCCAACCGTCGACGAGTACGAACAGCAGCACCTTGAACGGTGTCGATAGGACGACCGGGGGCAGCGTGAACATGCCCATCGAGATCAGCACGCTCGAGATCACGAGATCGATCACGAGGAACGGCAAGAAGAGCACGAAGCCCATCTGGAACGCCGTTTTGATCTCCGACAGCACGAACGCCGGCACGAGGAGGTGGAACGGAGGGTTCTCGAGTGATTCGGGGTACGGCTGCTTCGCGATGTCGTACATCAGCTGCAAGTCGTCAGGGCGCGTTTGGCGCGCCAAGAAATCACCGAGGACGTCGCCCGCGATCTCACCGGCTTGCTCGATCGAGATCTTGTTCTGGTCGTAGGGGACCCACGCCTCGACGTACAACTTGTCGAGCGTCGGCTTCATGATGAAGAGCGTCAGGAAGAACGCGAATCCCGTGACCACGAGGTTCGGTGGCATCTCCTGGATGCTGAGTGCGCGCTTCATGAACGACAGGACGATGATGATGCGCGTGAACGACGTCAGGCTCATGACGATCGCTGGCGCCATCGTCAGTAGCGTGATGAAGAGCGCAATTTCGATCCCGGTCGAGAGCGTCGTCTTGCTGTCACCCGTCTGCAGATTGACCTGAACACCCGGCCCGGTGCCCGGTGAGGGAGGTCCGTATCGCGCAGAGCCGAGGTTGCGTTCCGGTATCTCCGGGATCTCGGGAATCGCAGGGATCGACTTCTTCGTTCCGCCCTGAGCGAACGCACGCGACGCCGTGCCGAGCTGCAGCGCGAGCAGCGCAGTCAGCCAGACTAGCAGCGTCAGGAGCCTCGAAGTGGGGGAGCCGGTCATCGGTGTGCTTCGCATCGCAACGGTGCTCAACCGAGCTTTCCGAGCAGGGCACGGAAGTCGCCAAGCTTCGCTTTGCGCGCCGCAGTGCGTGACGCCGTTCGCCCGCCGGCACGCGGCGTCGGCAACAGATCGCGCGGCGTGGCTCCGTCGTCTTCCCATTCGTCGACGTGGTCGTCGGTTGCGACGTCGACGCCCTCACTCGGCGTCAGGTCCCGCAGCATCTGAACGCCGCACTCGGATTCCGCGATCAGAAGGAGCCTGTCCCCGACGCGCAGGTAGTGGAGAGCGCGCCCCTTGCCGAGGCGTCGCGACTCCTTGAGCTCGATCGTGGACGGGGTTCCGCCGTCCGTGCGCGTCGTTTGCATGCGCCGGAGCACGACAATGCCGAACACCGCAAGGGCGAGCACCAGTACGAGGGACGTACCGATCTGGCTCGCCGACGGCGTGCTGCGGCCGAAGGGGCCAAGCTGCGCCTTCTCGGGCTTCTCGGGTACCGTGACCGGAGCGGCGGCCGTCGTGTTCGACCCCGCGTCCGCGGGTTCGAATTGCAGGAGTGCCGGCCCGAAGACCAAGACAGCAGCTAAGAGCGGTAAGACCGCGAACAGCATCCACCGGGGCATGCCAAGACCTCGTACTTCTCAGGAGATGGCGTCGGCTCGAGGACCGACCGTGCCCGGCGAATGCAGATGTCGTGCCATCGCGGAATCTCGCGCCCTTGCCACGACATCGTGTGGTGGCGTGGCGGGAGGAGCGGACGCTGATGTCGTGGAATTGCACGAGCGTTGTCGGAGATGTCGACACGGTGAGCGCTCGACCTTTGGGCCGGACCGCTCGACAATCGCGGGATGCTCGGAAGAACTCGGCGGCGCGCTCTCCCTGCGCTCTTCGCAACGATCACGGCATCGCTGATGGCTCTGCTTCTCGGGGCGACGGTGCCAGACACCACGCAACGCGTGGCTCGGGTCGGCGTCTTCTTCTGGCATCGATCGGCCAACGACCTCGCGGCGTTCGAGGGGATCCAGCGAGCGTTTTCGATTCGAGGTGTACCCGTCGAGTTCGTCGTCCACCACGCCGACGGAGACGAGCGGCGTGCGAGAGAACAGCTCGATGCATGCCGCGAAGCGAAGCTCGACCTCCTGTTCACCATGGGGACGCGGGCGACGTTCCTCGCGCAGGGCTGGGTCGGCAGGATGCCGATCGTGTTCACCGCGGTCACCAACCCGGTCGAGGCGGGGTTCGCGAAGTCCTTCGGCGCGCGCGTCGAGCGTTCGTCGACCTTGGTGCGCATGACGGGTACCAGCAACTGGATCCCGCCCGAGACGGTGCTCCACGTGTTCCGGCTCGCGGTCCCGAAGATGCGGCGACTCGCGATCCTGCGTTCGTCGGACTCGGGATTCGTGAGCGCGGCCGAGCTCAAGGACCTTTCGATGGCGATCGATCGGACAGGAGAACCGCTCGAAATCGTCGAAGTCGTGCTCGACATGCGGTTCGGGATGCACGCCGCGTTGGACCGGGTTCTCGCAGCAGACGTCGACGCGTTGTGGATCCCGATCGACTTTCCGATCTACGAGCAGAGCGCTGCGATCGCGGACTACCTGACAGGCAAAGGGATTCCTGTCCTTTCTTCGTCGCTGCGTGCGACCGAGGACGCGGCGATCGCTGGCGTCGTCGTCGACTATCCGTTGCTCGGCCAGCGCGCTGCTGCGCTCGCATTCTCGATCCTGCTCGACGAGAAGGACCCGGAACGCATTCCAATCGAGATGATGCAGGGGTACCAGATCGTCCTCAACCTCGAGGCTGCACGTCGATACGGCTACGAGTTGCCTCTGCCGTTGCTCGCGGTCGCGGACCGTGTGCTCGGTGGCGAAGCGAACGGTCGAGGAGGACACTAATTGGTTCTTCGACGTTCGTTGACGACCAAGCTCATCGCCACGCTCGTCGTGGTCGGGTGCGTCGTGTTCGCGCTCCTCGTGCTCTGGTTCACGCCGTCGAGCAGGGATCGCTTCCTCGATAGCGGAGCGCGATGGATCGACGAGAGCGGTACCGCGATGCGGACGATGTCGGCGCGCGAGATCGAAGACAGCCGAGATGTCCTCGTGCGGTTGATTCGGCACACGACAGACTCGCGCAGGCGAGAAGTGGCGGACATTCCGCTCGCCGTGTACGCCGAGGATCTCGAACGATTCCGAGATGCCGTCGTTGCTCAGGACGATGAAAGGCGCACGCGCCTCGAGCGCAACGTCGAAATCCTCGCACGCGAAATGAGCATGCGAGCGACGAAGCGCATCGACGCGAACATCGATGCATTGACGTCGAAGCAGCGTGACGAGAGTGAAGTCTTCGCGGCAACGTTGCGCCGGTCGTCACTCGTGTTGCTGGCTGCGACGCTCGGTTTGTTGCTCCTCGTGCTTGGCCTCTTGCTCTACCGGTCGGTCGTTTGGCCGATACGGCGCCTGCAGAAGGTGACGCGCGCAGTCGCGGGCGGTGCACACGATGGCCGTCGCCTCATCGCAGAGACGCTGTCGCCGAAGCACTGGAGCACCGACGAGGTGGGGCAGTTGAAGCGCGACTTCGAGCGCATGCTCGAAGAGCTGGAAGCCGCGCGACGGACGCAAGAGGAGAAGCTCGCTTCGCTCGAGACCCTTGCCGGAGGGGTCGCCCACGAGTTCAACAACCTGATCGGCGGTATACGTGGCACCGCCTCGGAAGCTCTTGCTGGCGATGCCGATGAGGACTTTCGTCGGGAGAGCCTCGCGGTGATTCGCCGCGCCGCCGATCGTGGTGCGGAAATCACGTCGCAATTGCGTCGCTACTCCCGCGCTTCGAGAGCCGTACGCCACAGCATCGATCTCGCTGGCGTCCTCTCGGATGCGCTGGCCTTGTTGCGTCCGGACGCACAGCATCGTGGGATCGAGTTCGTCGTTCGCAGCCCTTCGTCACTCATCGCGCTCGTCGACGGTGATGGCCTCCATCAGGTCTTCCTCAACGTCGTGCGCAATGCGATTCAAGCGATGCCGAGGGGAGGACGCATCGAGATCGACCTCGGTCGCGGAGAAGGCGGGGGAGACGCTGTCGAGTTTTGCGTCACCGACCACGGTGAGGGGATTCCGCGGGACGTGATCGGGCGCATCTTCGATCCGTTCTTCACGACCAAGCAAGATGCGGTGGACGGATTCCAGCGTGGTTCGGGGCTCGGTCTGTCCGTTTCGCATGGCGTCGTGACGGCACACGGGGGAACGATGGACGTCGACAGCGAGCCCGGGCGCGGGACGACGTTCCGGATTCGGATTCCGCTGGATGACGAGGCGACTCGCGTCGAGACGTAAGGCCAGCAGGTCCGTTCTTCCGATGAGAAGGACGTGTCCGAATACAGCAACTTCACGCGGTCTGTCTCGCGGGTTACGCGCGCCATCGGTGCGACGTTCCTCGCTCTTCTCTCGTCGATTGCGAGCGCCCGTGCGTTGCCGCAAGCTGCGCCGGCGGTCGACATGTACGGTCTCCTCGGCAGGATCGAGTGCTATCCAGATGCCGGGTTCGTGACGGTCCGTGATATCGACTTCGCGTTCATGCCGGAAAGCGCTCTCTATCGTGGACAGGGCGACTACACCTACCCGGTGAACATCGTCGTTCGCAAGGTCGGTGGCTCTGGCGAAGTCGGGCGGTACAAGCTCGGGGTCCAACCGACGCATACCGTCTTCTCGCGCGCCAACACCTTCGGCAGTCCAATGGAATGCCACTTGAAGGAGCCGGGTGACTACGTCCTGTCGATCGAGCTGGGTACGACGAAGATCGTTTCCTTCCCGTTCACAGCGAAGCACGAGGCAAGTGGTGATGCGTTCAATCCCGTGACGCGTGTCTTCCTCGAAGGTGCGTGGCCCCACTACGCGTGCATCGCCATGCATCGACTAGGCGACCTGGACCATACCCCGGTCGTTCGCTCGTGGGTGCGTGGCGGGATGTTCAACAAGAAGAAGGGCGAAGTCCTCGGGATCGAGGTCTACGACGGAGCGGATCTCATCTACGTTTCGGCGCCGGTTCACAAGTCGAACCTGCTGTCGGACTCCAACTGGCGAGCCATCGATGCGCCGTTGCAGTTCCGGACCGGAGATGGCGGTGGCCCGATCAAGTTGCGAGATCTCGTGAAGAAGGACGGTGACTACCTCGTCGTGCGAAAGCGCGAAGGCGAGATGACCGGCGCATGGAAGCTCGTGATTCGCAATGGCAAGCCCGTCGCGCATCCTCGGTCGAAGCTCGACTACGATCCGCCGCAGGACCGGTTGATCGGGCGTTCGGGTGGGCCTCAGCAACGTGAGGGAATCGACCTCTGTTGGCTCGAAGAAGTCTCCCTCGAAGACGCGAACGCAGCGCTTTCGAAGGGCGGTGCTGCTGCGGCGGGACCGAGTGCGGAGATGCTGGCTCGTTGGTCGGCGAAGGTCGCTTCTCACTCTGGTGCGGCGAAGCTCGCGCTGACCGACGTCGACTGTCGCATGGACGGAACGATGGAGGCGAGTGACAGCATCATCGCGTTCGCGACTGGAGGCGGCAACGGCGTCGGCTACCTGAAGATCGGTGAGGACCAGGCGCAGAGCATTCCGAACGGCCAGTCGTACAGCGGTCGGATGTTCCAGGTCTGTGGCACGAAGATCGTGTTGACCAACCGCAATACCGTTGCCGTGTTCGATACCGCGACCGGCAAGACCCACGCGATCCCCGAGACCGAGATCTCGTTGTCGAAGACGTTCGCCGACATGTATGGCGCGACGATCCTGGCCGCGGATGGCTACCTCGTCGGCACGCTCAACGACCCGAAGAAGGTCACCGATCGATCGATGTTCAAGGTCATCGATGTGAGCGGGGACGAACCGAAGATCATCGTGCTCGACAACATCGACATTCCGGTGCGGGACTTGACGTGCGTCACGGTCGACGCCGAGACCGGTCGCTACGGAATCGCGTCCCAGCGCTCCAAGAAGTTCTGGATCGCACCGGTCGTGCAGGGAGCGCGCTTCCGAGAGTACGACGTCTCGGGTCACGATGGTGTCCATCGCAATGCGCAGCTGCGCCTCGAGGGAGCCCACGCTCTCCTGTTCGACGAGGTCGGCAAGCCGAAGCTACGTGCCGTGTCGCTCGACGACGGGCAGAACGTCGTGCTCGGTACGATCGGGAAGCAGATGAACTGGTTCACGGCGACCCCGAGCCACGTCGCGTTCGTGACCGACGAGTCGTACGGCAGCAACTATCACGTCAAGAAGGGCAGCATCGGCGGCAAGTTCGAGAGCGCAGCCAACAGTGGCAAGAGCGGGCCCGGTGGCGGCAACTTCGGTCTCGGGAGTTCGCTCGCGCTGACGAGTGGCGGGCTCCTCGTGCTCGCCGGTCAAGGCAAAGGCGGCATCGGCTCGGGCGAGTTCTTGCAGATCGACGATGGATCGGGATGGGCGATCGTCGCGGGTGCGGACGGCGAGCCGCTGAATGCCGTCGACGTGCGGCAAGGTCCTGGCGTGATCGCCTTCAAGACGGGGTCCCGCAACGACACCAAGGTCGCCTACCTCCTCACCGGGGCGAAGGCGGACTTCGGTGGGCTGAAGTTGCTGCGCTGACGACCCCGCGGTGCGCAGCGGGCAGAATCTGCCGGGCAGGTTTTTCCCGCGAGCGCGCATCCACGAGGGCGCGCTTCTTGCATACCGTCCGGGATGGCTGCGAAACTCGAACCAGCGGACGTGGTCGTTCCCGCCACGTCCGGAACGTCCCGACGCATGAGTGAACCCGCGACGAAGTCCCTGCGTGTGCTGGTGGCCGACGACGAGGAGAGCATGCGGTTCTTCGTCGAGCGGGGGCTTCAGCGACGTGGGTACGAGGTCGAGGCGTTCGACAACGGAACCGCCTTGCTCGAGCGTGCTCGAAGCGCGCCGTTCGACGCTGCGGTCGTGGATCTCAAGATGCCTGGCCCGAGCGGCATCGACGTGCTGCGAGAGCTTCGCGAGCTGGATCCCGATGCGACGGTCTTGCTGATGACCGCGTACGGCACGATCGAGACTGCGATCGAAGCCACTCGACTGGGGGCCTTCCACTACCTGACGAAGCCGTTCGAGTTCGCCGAACTCGCCGCGCTACTCGAGCGAGCACTCGAGCACCGAGCCGCCGTTCGCGAGAACCGCAGCCTGCGGAGCCTCGCCTCGGGGCGGGATTCGTTCGGACCGATGGTCGGTCAGAGTGACGCCATGCGTGCTGTTTTTGCGACACTCGAGACCCTCGGCTCCGCGACCTCGACGGTTTTGATCACCGGTGAGTCCGGAACCGGCAAGGAACTCGTTGCCCAAGCTCTACACGTGACATCAGGTCGCGCCGGTGCGTTCATCGCCGTCAACTGCGCAGGGATTCCGGAGACGCTGTTCGAGAGCGAACTCTTCGGGCACGAGCCCGGTGCGTTCACCGGGGCGGTCAAGGGACGCGGCGGGCTGGTCGCGCGCGCCGAGGGCGGCACGCTCTTCTTGGACGAGATCGGAGAGATCAGTCTCGCCAATCAGAAGAGCCTCGAGCGCTTCCTCCAAGAGCGCGAGTACGCACCGCTCGGTTCCGAGTCGCTCGTCAAGGCCAACGTGCGCATCGTCGCGGCGACCAACCGAGATCTTTCTGTCGAGGTGGCGGAGGGTCGCTTCCGCCAAGAGCTGCTTTTCAGGCTCGATGTCGTGCCGATCCACGTTCCGCCGCTGCGCGAACGTCCCGAGGACGTCGCTCCACTCGTCGCACACTTCGTGCGTTCGCTCGCGAAGCGCCACGAATCGCTCGTGCGCAGCGTGTCGATCGAAGCG
>JAGQQW010000299.1 GCA_020426005.1 Planctomycetota bacterium
GGTAGGTCGCCCGCGACGCAGGTCGTCGTCGTCCATGCACGGCAAGTCGTCGTGCACGAGCGAGTAGACGTGGATGCACTCGAGCGCGAGCGCTCCTGGCCAGGCTCGCTCCTCGTCGGTGTCGAACACCATCGCCGCCCCGAGCACGAGCGCAGGTCGTAGCCGCTTCCCACCGCCCAATGCCGCGTGGGAAATGGCCTCGATCAACGTCGCCGGAGCGCCCTCGTTCGAAGCGAGAGCGTTCCGGAAGCGCGTCTCGACATCGGCGGCGATTCTGCCCAAGCGGCGTTCGAGCCGCGTCGCGGTGTCCATGCTGCCGTTCTACAGCCTGGCGTGGCCCTCAGCCATCGCTGCGCACCATCCCCATCAAGGCACGTTTGGCGTTCGTGATGTCGGCGCCCGGCAGATGCATGCGATAGTCGCGGTCCTTCGGCAACCGGATCGTCCCCTCCCTCGACTCGATGAACCCGTCGCGCAGGAGCAGCTCGACCCTGCCGGTCGACTCATCGACGTGGACCTCGACGCGGGCTGCACGGATGCGCTGTTCCCAAATGCCCCGGGCGTTCGAGCCGAGGATTTCGACCTCCCGAAGCGCGGGCATCTCGATCGAGCCAACGCTCTGCAACCGGTACCGACGCTCCCCATCGATCCCTTCGAGGAACGCATCGAACCGCTCTTGCCACATGCGCCGTTGCAGGAGCTTCTCGGGCGTGGTCTTCGTCAGAGGCGCGGACTCGGGCCACTCCCCGGACAGTGCGACGAGATCCGACAGTTCGGCCACGAACGCGCGCGGCTCCTCGAGCTCGAAGCGGATCCGCACCTCCTCTTGGGCGGGTTTCTGAACGCCACCGATCGTCTCGCGCACGTCGCGGAGCACGATGGTCGCGACTCCCTCCGTGCGATCGACATCGATGCGTGCCGTCGCGGCTCGATAGAGACCGAGCGCGATCCCGTCCGAGTCGAGCCGGAGAAGCCGCATGCCGACGAGCGTTCCGTTCTCGATCGCATCCAGGCCGTGCACACGCAGCTCCGCACGACCGTAGCGACGCAGCGCATGATTGAGACGCTGCACGAGTTCGATGTGTGCCTTGATGGCGGCGAGATCCTCGTCGCCACCAGTCGCATCGACCTCGGACTCCGACCGTTGTTCGTTCGACTCCTCTGCGAGCGTGCCGACGAGCTCGACCAGTTTTCGCCGCGCGTCTTCGGTTCGAACCAGCAACGTCTCTTGCTTCGCGAGATCGCGTTCGAGTGTGCGCACGCGATCCACTCGTCGCGCGAGTTCTTCGTCGCGCAGCGCGACTTCGTCCCGCGCGAGCGTAGTCGCACGGGACGCATCCACGAGTCGTTCTTCGACGCGGAGTCGCTCGTTTCGCTCGGACAGCCACAGGAGCCCGATCAGGGCGAACGCGGCCCCGACGAAGAACAACCAGGACCCGGCGAACGGGCCGACTACTTGGAGTCGTCGCCCTTCGGGGTCGCGCCCCGGAAGCCCTCTTTGTCCCAGTTCGACCTCTTGTGTTCGTTCCACCACTTCGTCCACTCCTGGACGTCCTTGATGGACTGACCGGTCAGCTTGCCCATCGTCTTCATCCAAGGATCCTGGATCGCAGCGTAGCGCTGCACCCAGACTTCGCGCTGCAAGTCGTTCGGATCGGTGTTCGACTTCGACATCGCGTACGACTCTTCGAGGGACTTGACGAGCTTCTCGAAGATGTTCTTCCGAACATTCTGATCATAGTGCGCGTAGTAGCCGAGGGCTTCGCCCGCCTTCGCCCGCGCCTGGTCGTCGTTGTCCTTGAGTGCGATGTCGAGCAAGGTGTCGATGTACTTCTTGACCGCCGGACGCCCGAGCATGCGCACGAGCTGCGACCGCATCGTCGACCAGTCCTTCTTCCCGAACTTGTTCTTGCCGATCGCCTTCGCGAGTTCGGATGCGCCGTACTCACCGAAGCGCGACAGCGCCTCGCCCGCACTCAGATAGAGCACGACTTCGTCCGTCTTGCGCCTGGCAGTGTCGAACACGTCGCCCGCCCCCTTCGCGACCGCTCGCTGCTGCTTGTTGTTGAGACCGTCGTATTTGCTCGCGAGCTCGTCCAGCAGCCGGGCACCCTCCGAGTCGCCATCCGCTTTGCCGCGCGCGATCTTCTTGAGGTCCTTGAGCAGCTCGGTGATCTTCGGGTCGTCCTTGGGCGGAGTCTTCTTCGCGCTCGCGTCGGCCTCTTTTTTGTCCCCCTGCGGGGACACAACGGCAAGAACGGAGACTGCCCGCGGGTGAAGTGAGGTGGGAGTTGCCGACGCAGCGGCGCTCGTGGCCGTGACGCCGAACAAGAGGGCGCCCGTCAGGGCGAAGAGTTGTGGTGTATTCATCTCACGTTCCTTTGCACGACCGTTTTCTTCGAAGGCAGGGGCAAAGCCCGCGCCTCAAACGCCCATGCCTGCACTACGAAGGATGTGCAAGCATTGGTCCAGGACCTTGCGCGCTTCCAACGAATCGTCGGCACGAGGGAGGGTTTCCCCATCGATCGACCGGACAGCCTCGATGCCAACGACGGCATTCGCCAGGAAAACTTGCCGAGCCGAGCCCAACTCAGCCCGATCGACCGGAGCCACGGAGACACGAAGGCCGAAGCGCTCCGCTTCCCGCAACAGGACCGCACGCGTGATGCCAGGAAGCGCTCGCCCCTCGACCGGCGGGGTCACGAGCGCCTCGTCCCCGCGCACGACGAACACCGAAGCACGCGTCGTCTCCAGCCACGAACCGTCCTTCGCGATCAGGAGCGCGTCGTCCGCACCGCGCCGCACCGCATCGGCACGCGCGACCGCGTAGAAACCGCGAGCCTCGCACTTGTGTCTCGGAGTCGGATCGTCCGCACCGAAGCGATACGGACTCGTGACCAGCCGCACACCACGCGATCGTCGCACGTCGAGGTCCTCGCCCTCTTCGACGGATGCCACGAAGCGAGGCTCGGCCCCCATCGCGTGCAACGAGACGCGGCCGCGGCCGCGCGAAAGGCCGGCGCGCGCCAGGAGTTTCCGAAAGACCGACGGCGCGTCGAACGAAGGCATGTCACCGAGCTCGAGAAAACGCGCAGCCTCTCCGAGGCGTTCGAGATGCGCATCGAACAGCGCGTGCACTTCGGCACGATCTCCGAGCCGAACGCTGAAGGACTCGAACGCTCCGTGACCGCTACGCCACGCCACGTCGAAGGGCGAAATCCATGCGACTCGCGCGTCGACGAAGTCGCCGTCGGCCCAGAGTGCGCGCGCTTCAGTCGACACCGTCGTCCAGCTCCCCGACGACCGTCACGCCGTCTTCCCGAGCGCCGAGTGCCAGCAAGAAACCACGTGCTTTGTCGCACGTCTCTTCGAACTCCTCCGACGGCACGGACAGAGCCGTGATGCCACCCCCGACACCGATGCGCAGGCGTCGCTCACTGACCTCTGCAGTCCGGATCGCGACGCTGAGCATCGCGTTGCCGCCGGGCTCGAGGTAGCCGATCGCGCCGGTGTAGAACCCACGGCGCGATCGCTCCACGCGTTCGAGTATCTCGAGCGCCATGGGCTTCGGTGCCCCGACGATCGATCCCGCCGGGAAGCTGGCCGCGAGGATGTCCCACACATCATGGCGTGCGTCGACGTGAGCAGTCACATCGGCCATCAAGTGCCAAACTTGCGGCAACTCGAGCACGCTCGGGAACGCGCCCACTTCGACAGTACCCGGCTCGGCGATGCGTCCCAGATCGTTGCGGACCAGGTCGACGATCATCGTGAGTTCGGCGATGTCCTTGTCGCTGGCGAGAAGGTCGTCTCGCAGTTCGCGATCCCGCTCGGGCGAATCGGCTCGCGGACGCGTTCCCTTGATCGGCCGCGACCGGACCACGCCATCCGCGAGCCTCAGGTATTCCTCGGGCGACGCCGAGACGACGGCACGGCCGTCCCCGAGACCGAGATAGGCCATGTGGGACGCAGGACTCCGTTCGACGAGACTCTCGAACAACCCTCGTGGGTCTCCCTCGAGATCGAACTCGATGCGTCGCGTGAGATCGGCCTGGAAGAGATCGCCCGCGATGCAGTGCTGTCGAACGCGCTCGACGGCCGCTTCGTAGTCCTCGCGATGAAATGCGCTTCGCAGCGCGCCGGCACGAAATCGAGGTCGTGTGCGTTGCGCATCGCGCTGCGAGAACGCCGCGATCGCGGTCGCATCCCCGTGGACTGCGCCCGTCGTACGGTCGACGACCAACGGCTCTTCGTAGAAGCCGAGCCAAACGTCCGGGAGCGTCGTCGTCCGTTCCCGATAGCGTGGGATCCCGTACTCGAAACTCCACGCGAGGTCGTAGCCGAGGGCTCCGATCCACCCTCCGGAGAACGGGAGCGTCGCCGCGGATCCCGGCTGGCCCGAGACCGGAGGACGACCGTGATCGCGTTCGATCTGGCGCAGCACGTCGAACAGCCGGTCGATCGGCTCGGCCGCGATCGTCGAACCCGTCCTCGTGTCCCGTACCGAAAAGCGCCCCCCCATCGCGCCGAAGGGCGTGCCTTCGACGACGAAGCGCGGACGCTCGGCGAGGATGCAGTAGCGTGCATCCTCGGTGATGGGCCCGGCCGACAGGAGAAGCGACGGGAGCGCACCCTCGTCTCTCGTGGCGAGCCACGAAAGGCAGAGTTCGATCGTCTCGCTCGGCGGAACCGTCACGCGGGCCATCGGATGAGTGTGGACCAAAGCGCGCTCGCGAGCGAGGATCGAACCTCGATGAGCGCCGGGTCACGACAAGGCGAGACTTTGGAGGCGGAGCCGAGCATCGCGTCGTGGCTCGCGGCACTGGCCTCGCAGAAGAGTGCGAGTGAGCACACGCTGCGAGCGTACGGGCGCGAGCTACGCCGACTCGAGGCCTTCCTCGCGACACGAAGCGAGACTCCACTCTCCGCGACCAACGCGAGCTTGCGCGCTCATCTCGCTTCGCTACGCGCCGGCGGGCTCGAAACGACCTCGATCCGCCGCGCGCTGTCCGCCATCCGGGCCTACTATCGATGGGTCCTCGGTCGTGACCCGAGTCGTCACGATCCGACGACGGGACTGCGCGGTCCGCGCTGTGGACGACCGCTCCCCTTCGTCCTCACGCGCGGTGAGGTCGATCTGCTCCTGGCACTCGACTTCGGCGACGACTTCCACGGAATCCGCGATCGAGCCATCCTCGAGACTCTCTATTCGAGTGGCTGCCGTGTCAGCGAACTCTGCCGTCTCGACCTCGACGACGTCGACCTCGACGCCTCGACGCTCCGCCTGCGCGGC
>JAGQQW010000300.1 GCA_020426005.1 Planctomycetota bacterium
TGGAGCGGCTCACTCATACGGCAGTGCGCACCAACATCCGGGCGCAGGACAACCGCAAATTCGCCTCCTTCCACTGGATCGAATCCTGGACAGAAACCGTCGTCGAGCAAAGCGGCGAACCATCGGGAATGACGATCACACTACCCGACTGGCTGTATAACGGGATCGTAGGGAAGGGGGGCATCCTCACCATCCATGAAGACTACTTTCTCCTGACGGGCGGCATCGAGCGCTGGCTCTACCGCGTCGCGCGCAAGCACGCAGGCAAGCAACCCACCGGCTGGGCCTTTACCATGCGTCAGCTCTATGAGAAGTCTGGCTCGGCGGCACGGTTCAGCGACTTCGCCGGCGATGTGCGCCGGATCGTCGAGATCGACCAGCTACCGGAATATCACGCCTCGACCGTCCGCAACGCCGAAGGCGAGGACATTGTCCTGTTTGTCCATCGCAGCACGTTCGATCCTACCGATCCCAGGCACGAGCACGCACGGTTCAAGCAGCGCCGCATACTTCCAAACATCTGACCAGCCGCGACAATCTGAACCTGAACTTATCCACATTCTGTGGATACGCACGGGCTATTAGGCGCACGCCACTCGGGCTATAAGGCGCAGCCCCCATCGGGCGATTAGGCGCAACTATACGGGCGATTAGGCGCACGAAAATGCGCGCTGGCGAGAACCACAGGCGCTCTCGAGACCCCTTAACGGTTTAACTTAATTATATATAACTTATTGTAACGCTGCGGCCTTGTGGATAACTCCGAGATCATTGGCACTACCGATAAGAGGCATGCAGGAAAAGAAATGCTCGATGCCCCGTATTCGCGTAGAAAGGCCCCGTACAGACGCGAAGAGACTTTTTACAGGGGAGGGGTCACATTGCTACTTTGTGCCCCTCATAAGACGCTTTATGATGCAATTGACATTTGCCCACCGTTGTGATAATATACTAGACGGTTAGTCAAATGAGGGGAGGAGGCGATGGATAATCACATCGCAGGCGGTGAATCACTGATTTGCGGCGCATTTGATGCGCGAACGCATCTTGCGAAGCTGCTCGATCGCGTCCAGCGCGGCGAGATCATCACAATCACGCGGCGAGGCATCGCCGTGGCCAAACTCACTCCCATCCCAAGCCCCACCGCACAGGACAAGTCCGAGCTTCTCGGACGATTCGCGGCGTTCCGTAAGAATCACCCCCTGCATGACCTGCCGACTTCCGAGCTGGTCGATGAAGGCCGCAGGGTTTGAAGCTCGTTGTCGATGCTAGCGTCGCACTCGATTGGGTTTTCGATTCCGAGCGCACGCCCTACGGACAAGAGGCGCTCAGCCACGTGATTGATGCGGGCGCAGCTGTGCCAGCGCTCTGGCCCGTTGAGGTCGCCAATGGCCTGCTATCAGGGCTGCGCCGGCGGCGGATCACCGAACCTGAGATGGCAGAGGCAGTCAGCATGCTCGCATCTCTGCCGATCGAGATCGTCGCCACGACCGCCAGCCTTGCCACCATGCCTCCGCTCCTCGAGCAGGGCGCTCGCTTCGGGCTTTCTGCCTATGACGCATCCTATTTGCTGCTGGCGCAGCGCGAAGGCCTGCCTCTCGCCACCAATGACGCGCGGCTACGCGGCGCGGCCCAGCTCGCAGGCGTTCCCATCCTCGGGCTGGAGACAGCAGGAGCACGGTGAAAACCGGCAGCGCAGAACTGCCGAACCGGAAGCTACCCCAGCCGCGCAATCTCCACTGCCGGATCGCATCCGCAAGCGCGGCACCATGCAACGAACTCGACCGGGTCGATGCGCCGATCCCCGGTCTCGGATCGATGCACCATGCTGTTATGCATCCTGAGCTTCGCGGCAAGGTCACGCTGGGTCAGACCGGCCTCTTCACGCATGCACCGCAGAAGCGTGCGCAGCGTGCGGTATCCGGGCTTGTGCTGAGGCTGAGCTGCCATCGGAGCCGCACGCTAGGCCGCGCCGACCTTGCTGCTATATTCGCAGCACGAAGCAGCTCCCTATCACCCCAAGACAAACGAAGAGTCGCCCAAGCACGCAGCCTTTCGCCTGATCCAGGCGACCAGCGGGGCGGGCGCACCGACCCCTTGCCCTCTGATGTCCCTGCTGCTATTTTAGCAGCAGCTTCTCCACGGACAGGCCAGGGTGCCTGATTGCCATGAACGCCATCTGTCAGGTTTCGCATGAACTCGCCAACCCCGAAGGCTGGATATATGTCATTGTCGTAGCAGGCTACCTGCTAGCGATAGCACTCGGGCTTGTCCTTCTGCGCCTACTCGCACTCCTAGCGATCATCGCCGTAGTCGGCGGCGGCGCTTGGTACCTGTGCCACCTGCTCGCCACTGGCAAAATCGAAAGCTGGGAGGTGTTGCTTAAGGTCGGCGGCATGCTCGCAGCCGGGGCGGTGACTGCAACAGCCACGCTCAGCCTCTACGCAAAGTCGGTAACAGACTAGCCCCGGCACCGCCATTCGCGTGCCAACCTTGCTGCCATTTCAGCAGCAACAAAACGAGCCGCCAGCCATGACCAAAAACCAGGCCCACGAGGCGATCGAAGCCGCCCCAGCAGTCGAGAGCTTTCCCTTCCAAGCTGCAGCGCCGGGCACGCCCCACATCATCCTTCCGAAAATCTGGAACCCCACTCCTGCTGTAAACTGGACTGTTCTCATCCACCCCGCGCTCGGCCCATTGCTTCACGCCCTCAACTGGCGAAGGCTCGGCGATCGCAGGCGCTACGCCACAAATCTGCGCTGGGCCATGGCATTGCTGCTCGGCCCGTTGCTGCTGCAAGCCGTAGCAATCACTTTCGACTTCATCCCAACGTCGTACCGCTACCTCATTGCCCCCGGCGGGCCTATCGTCCAGTGGATGGCAATCACGGCGGCATACACAGCACTTCTCGCCAGCTGGTACTGGATCGAAGCACGCCGCCAAATGCGATTCGTGAAGCACGATCTTGGAGGAGAATACGCACGCCGCAAATGGCTCTGGCCAATACTAATTGGCGCTGCAGCGACAGCAATTACCTATGGCACCATCGCAGCAATACTCGCGCTACGCGGCCCGCCAGCTTATGAAATACGCGACGTGCTCTCCCGCGCCATTCCAAAACAACTCAAAACGCAGCCCTCATATGCACAGTTCCGCTTCCAACGCATCACGCTCGAGCGTAGCGGCTGGGGCAACTACACCGGGATAGCGCACGGCATAGACCCGAATGGCAAGGTTCAGCTAACACTAACCGCAAAGACCGAAGGCGATGAGATTCGCTGGAATCTAACACCCATTAATTGATATACATTTCATATTGACACAAGCAACAATATGCGCCATTCTTCAGCATGACTTTAAGATCAATATGGAATGCAGCGGGCGGCATTGCAGCAATTGCCTATATAGCAAGCGTTGGATTTTCAGCCGCCGTTACGGCCGGCATGTTGCTAGCCTATTCTATCGACTACTTTCTGACACGCAACACACGCAAAAACTTCGGGGAACCGGAAAAGCCGCGACCAACCCAACCCGATAACCAACACATCAGCAGCGAACTCCTAACGCACCATGGATTACAAGCCGATGCAATACCGCAGAGCACGCTGTCGCACAGCGCGCGAATTCTTGCACAGCGCGCACCATCAACAAGCCGACCGCGCTAAAGCGTATTTATCGAACGTCCACCGGGCAGACGACCGATTCCCCATTCGCGTTGCGGATCTCGACTTGCTTCTGCTGCCTTATCGCTTCAAGTTCGGCATCGGACAACTCCTTCGAAGCAACTCGGCCCTCCGGTGCAGTGACCCACAGTTTGCGGTCGACTAACGTCAAAAACATCTTCACCATCTCATACCGATTGTATAGCCTCCACGTCACTTCCAGAACTGGCACGATACGGCTCGCGCCCACGGTCGACGCAGCAGTTGCCACCTGACCCTTCGCAGCCGCGGCACCACCGATCGCAGACTTTGCATGAATAACCGCCGAAGCCTTATGGACAACGGCTGCCTTTGTCGCAGCAATCGCAGCGCCCGCCTTACCTGCAGAGGCTGCTGCGCAACCCTTGAGCGCGGCGCACCCAACACATGCCGCCGGGCAACCAAGCAACATAGAGCTAAATGAAGCAATAATTAGCAAATTGCGGATCGACTTATTCATACATCCTCCTATTCTCGCTTACAACTTCGTTCTGCCATCCAACCCGCGATAATACGGAAACGAACACCACAAGTCAGCCGCAGGCAAACACAACCGTCCTCCGAGCACAACGTAGCGCCGCACACTCGCAGGATGATCTCTCAACACCTCTTACCGCAATCGACCGCCTCAGTAACAACGGGCATCACAAAAATCTGACGCGATAACTCATCCTACTTGCCTTTCGCCCGCGGAATCAGACGACTGAGCGCCCCCTCGCACAGGCACGACATAGCCGGAGCGTCATATCCAAGACCGAGTTAGAGAGGCAACCGGAGAGAGCAGAACTCTGCCACGGGGTGTCGCTTCGAACAAATCAGATTGTATTCCGACCTCCGCAGGCGATCGCCGCGCGGTGCGCCGCGTGATCAATACCCGCAGCCAACCCGCTTACGACCACGATACCGGCCTCCACAAGTTCGCGCGCAAGCCTTGCCGCTCGCCGCAGCCCTTCATCCGTCGCCTTTCGAGAGCCTACGATGGACACACGGCGATACTGCCGGACGATCTCCGGGTGACCTGAAACCCAAAGTCGCTCCGGAGCATACTTACGCTCGACAGTATTAAGCGACCCGAGCAGTTCCAAGGGACTGATGATCATTCTGCGTACGATATGGAAGGGAACGGCAAGGAATGAACGGCGGAAGTTACCGGCACGACTCCGCTGTCGCCACGGTCGGGTGCCCAGCGCCGTCATCACGGCTACGAGTATCATAGAGCCGACGTTCACCGCCGTGAGCCGATCGTCACGTGTTCTTCGGCCTCAGGGCACGGCGTTATCGGATTCTCGCAGGTAACGTCAAGTCCGGTTCAGCTACCGAAGCTCGCCCCAACTACCCCGTCTCCAGCGCCACCCGCCTCGCCAGCTCCATGTCACGCTCGGCATAGATCTGCGTCACGTCAGCCGCTGAATGCCCGAGAACGACTTGAGCGGCCTCGAGGCCGTAGCGTTTGCGCACTTCCGTAGCTCGTGCATGGCGAAGCTGGTTCGGTGTCCAGACCGCGACTTCTGCTTTCTTGCAGGCGCGCTGAACCGCCCGACGATAGCTCTCCGTCGAATAGCAGTCGCCCGCCCG
>JAGQQW010000301.1 GCA_020426005.1 Planctomycetota bacterium
GTACTTGTGTCGACGCGGGGCCGACGCTACGCTCTTCGGCCCTTCCGACCCCTCGCGTGACGCCATGAAACTCCGGATCCGTAAGTCCAATCAGAAGCGTGCCAAGCTCGTAGGCTTCCGCACCCGCAGCAAGACCCACGGCGGTCGCAACGTCATCAAGCGAAAGATCCGGCGCTCCGGCAAGTTCCGAGTCGGTTGATCCCGGGCGCGCGCCGACGGCGCGCGTCGCTCGCACGCGTCGCGATGGCGCTCCACGTCGCGAGTGTCGAACCTGCCCTCGTGGCCCTCGTGTGGCAGATGCTGCTCGGGCTCTGCTGTGGATTCATGCTGTCGATGCCGACAGCGCTCTTGGTCCCTGCGGGCGTCTGGCTCGCCTACAGTGCCGACCGGCACGGTGACGGAAGCCGTGGAGGTCGAGCGCGGCACGCGAGTTCTCGCGATGCAAGTCGCTTCTGGCGGCTGTGGTTGAGTGTCTTCGCGGTCGCGGTCTTCGCTGGATCGTGGCTCCTCGACCTTCGCCAGGTGGTCGCGTCGGGCCTGGGCCTCACGTGGATCACGGCCTACCTCGCACTGACGCAGCGCTATCCGCGACTGCGCGCGATCGTGCCCCGTGAAGTCGTCGTCGGTCTCACGTTCGCGATCGGAACGACACTGTTCGTTTCCCCGATCGTGACCACCACGGTCGACGTCTCGATGTGGTGGAGCGTGACACTCGCATTCGCGGCGTTGTGCACCTGGAGTTGTGTCGCGGCGAGTTGGCTCGAGCGTGACGAGGACCGGCGTCGTGGCGCCGTGACGATCGTCACTCACTACGATCTCACACCGCGCGGCATCGGCGCCTTCGGGATCGTGCTCGGCATCCTGCTGTCGTGTGCGGTGGGGTTCGTCCTGTACCGAGCTTCGAGTCGCGACCGGCTCGCCATTGCAGTGACGATCCTGGCGCTCGCCATGTCGTTCGCGATGCTCGGTCTACAACTGATGGTCGCAAAACGCGGGCGCGCCTCGGCGCGGCTGGCACGATGGACGGACTTCTTGCTGCTTCCCGCGCCGCTCGTCGCACTCGGAGTCCTCTGGGTTGCAGGCTCGGCCATCGGCACCCCTGGATGAGTTGCGACGATCGTAGTGGCTTCGACCGCGTCGCCCCGGTGTATGGGATTCTCGAACGGCTCGCGTTCGGAGGTGCTCTCCAAGCGACGCGGACGGCGCTGCTCTCCGAAGTCCGACCTCCGCAACGCGCCTTGATCGTCGGCGAGGGCGAGGGGCGCCTGGCCGAAGCCATGCACGAGCGCTGGCCCGAAACCAGGCTCGTCATCGTCGACGCGAGCGCGGTTCAGCTCGAACGTGCTCGCCGTCGATTGGCGCGGCGTGGGAGCGCTCGTTGCGATGGCGCGGAGGCGCAGTTCCTGCGCGTGGACGTCCTGCATGCACCCGAAGGCCTGTGCGCGCTCGAGCCGTGCGATCTCATCGTGACGCCGTTCGTGCTCGATTGCTTCTCGGGGGACAGCCTCCGAGACGTCGTCGACAGGCTCGCGCACTGTGCGACGCCACGTGCACAGTGGTTGCATGCGGACTTCGCACCGGCTCGCGCTGGGCTGCGAGGGCTCCGTCAGCGTCTGTGGCACCGTTCGCTCTACGCGTTCTTCGGGGCCACTGCAGGCGTTGCGGCGCGGAAGGTGGAGGACCCCGCGTCGCATCTGGAGCGCCATGGCTTCCAGCGGCGCTGCAGCAAGCACCTTCGGGCCGGGCTGTTGGTCACGAACCTCTGGGAGCGTCGGGAGAGCGTCTCTCGAATGGGCTCTTGACAAAATGGTTTGTCAAGCTCTGATACGCACATGGTCGCTACCGAGACGGTCGCAGGCAGAGGGCCCGATGGCGCTCTTTTGGACGTGGATGTCCTCGAGGACCCCGCGGCCGCGGCAATGGCCCTCGAGCCTGGTCGCGGCGAGTTGCTGGCGGCACTCGTCGAGCCCGCGAGCGCGGCCGTGCTCGCCCAGCGCCTCGGTAGACCGCGACAGAAGATCAACTACCACCTGCGGGCGTTGGAGCGGCACGGGCTCGTGCGGGAGGTCGACTCCCGCAAGTGGGGCGGCATCACCGAACGGCGTGTGCAGGCCACCGCGCGCTCGTACCTGATCTCACCGATCGCGCTCGGTCCGCTCGCATCCGATCCGGAACGAAGCCACGACAAGCTGTCCGCGAGCTATTTGCTCGCGCTCGCCGCCCGCGTCGTGCGGGACGTCGGCACGTTGCTGCGACGAGCGCGATCGTCAGGCATGAGACTCGCAACGCTGTCGATCGACACGGAGATCGCATTTCGCAGCGCGGCGGATCGGGCTGCCTTCAGTCGAGAGCTCGCTCTCGGCATCCGGTCGCTCGCAGCTCGGTATCACGCCCCTGAAGCAGAGGGCGCACGGTTCCACCGTCTCGTCGTGGTCGCGCACCCGAGCGCTGGGCCGCAGGTCGATTCGGACACTCTCGAGAAGGACAGCAAAGCATGAGCGTCAAGAAGGATCAGGATGGTCGTCGCAGTGTGTGCGTCGAAGTCGAAGTTCCGGGGACTCCCGAGCAAGTCTGGCAAGCGATCGCAACCGGGCCGGGGATTTCGGCGTGGTTCGTGCCGACGACCGTCGAAGGCGGCGTCGGCGGCGAGACGACGAGTGACTTCGGTGGAGGCATGGTGGCGAGCGCGAAGATCACTGCGTTCGATGCACCCCATCGATTTGCTGCCGAAGCGCCGGGCTGGGCCGAGGGCATGCCGCCGTTCGCCACCGAATGGACCGTCGAGGCAAAGAGCGGCGACACGTGCATCGTGCGCGTGGTGCACAGCATGTTCGCGAGCACGGACGATTGGGATGGACAACTCGAAGGGACGGAGAACGGCTGGCCTGGCTACTTCGAGGTTCTGCGTCGGTACCTCGCGCGTTTCGCGGGGCAGCGATCCGCTCAGGTGCAGACGATCTCGATGGTGTCGCTCGAGGGACCGGCTGCGTGGACCAAGCTCGCCACGGCCATGCACATCGAGGGCGATCGCGGGCGCGAGGTGACGATCGACATCGCCCCGGGCGTGACCCTTGCCGGCACGTTGGGTCGCGTCGCGTCGGCCGGGAACCAGCACACTGTGGTTCTCGAACTCAGCAGTCCGTGTCCCGGTACCGTTTACGGAGGCGCGTTCCCGTGTGGGGGCACGATGGTGTCGCTGCAGACCTACCTCTACGGAGATTCCGCCGAGTCGATTGCACGCGAGCTCGGCCCGGTGCTGCAGGAGTGGGTGAACGGGCTGTTTCCTGCCGGTTCGTGATCGCGATCGCGTCGCGCATCGCGCGTTCCCTCGGCACGCGACACGCCTGCGTCTGCGCGTCTGGCTAGGCGCGCAGACGCAGGCGAATGGGGGATACGCCGAGGGGGGGCAATGCAGCGAGGGGCATCGATCCGCCCCGACAAATGCAACGAACTCCTGACGGGGGACACTAGCGCTGGCGCTGCGTCGCTGTCTTCGATCTGCGTAGCGTCGGTGCCCCATCGAGGAAGCCCAGTGAGGCGAGAAACTCGTCCATGCGGCGCACGGTCGATCGATACGCCTCGCCGTCACCTCGTCCGTAGTTGAAGAAACCGTGCTTCGCGCCTTCGTAGAGTTCGAGTTCGCTTCGGGCATCGACGGCGCGCATCGCGGCTTGGAACTTCTTCGCTGTGGCGAACGGAACGAGGCTGTCTTCGGTGCCGAAGAACACGAGCGTCGGCGGCATGCCACGGCGAATGTTGTGCAGCGGTGAGATCTCGCGGAAGCGATCCCTCACGCGCTCGTAGCCGTATCCGCCTGGTCCGTTGTCGTAAACCGGATTGAAGAGCACGAGGGCATCGGGCTTCGAACTCGTCATCCCCGCCGTCTCGCCGATTCCCTCCACGGTCGCGAGGGCCGCGGCGACGTGCCCTCCTGCAGAGCCGCCGCTTGCAGCGATTCGGTTCGGGTCGATACCGAGGTCGTCCGCGCGATCGCGCACGTAGCGAATCACGGCCTTGCCGTCCTTGACGCATTCGAAGGGCGTCGTCCCATGCCGGTTCTTGACGCGATACTCCGCGCTGATCGCGACCATTCCGCGACTCGCGAGGTAGTCGCATTGGGGATAGAACTGTTGCGGCGAGCCGCCGTTCCAGCCACCTCCGAAGAAGAAGACGATTGCGGCTCGATGATCCGTCGTCGCGTGATGATCGGGCTCGAACACGTGCAGCGCTAGCTCGTTGCGGTCCGCGTCGGAAGCTCCGAAGCGCTTGTAGACGATCCGCTTCGGCGTCGACCATCGTGTGCTCTTCGCGTTCGATCGCTGTGCGAGAGCGCGATCGATACTCTTCACGACTTGTGCCGCGAGCAGTTCAGAACCCGCCGGTGTGAAGTGCACGTTTCCGGGCTTGGTCGCGAACTCACCGAGTCGTCCGTCCATCAGCGTGAAGAGGTCGTCGATCGCGATCCCGCTCGCGCGCATGAGCTTGGTGGCGACGGCATTGTATTTCGGAACATCCGCAACGACCCGCCCGGGTTCTCCTTCGGGAACCGGCGTCGTCGTCGCGAAGATCAGTGCTGCGTCCGTCTTCTCGAGTCGTGCGATGATCTTCGCGAGGTTGGTCGCGTACTCGTCCAGCGTGTGGGTCTGCTTCCCAGTGGCTTTGTTGAGGCCACGGCCCTCGTTGCTTCCCGGCGCGAAGTTGCGATAGGCGAGGTCATGCAGTCCGAAATTGAAGTGGATCACGTCCCAGTTGCCGCCATTCGCCGCCAGCCAAGCGTCGAGCTTCTCGGCACCGTTGCGCGTGTGCGCGGCGTTTCCGGCGTTGTGCTCGACGATCGCGCGCCCCGCGAGCAAGCGCCGAACCGCCTTCGTGTACCCAATCGAAATCGAGTCCCCGATCAAAAGGACGCGCGGCAGTTTCGTATCCGCGACCGACGAAGTCTGGCCGAACGACATCGACGCAAAAACGCCCGATGCGAACAAACAGGATGTGACGGTAGAGAGGCGCTTCATGTCAGGACTCTAGCGATGGAAGCCGACTCCAGCGGACACTCGAGCCAACACGAGAAGCACATTTCGTCCCTGGCACGTTTCCCGCACAAAAGTACCGCGCTTTGTCCCTGGCACGTTTCACGCGCGAAAGTACCGCGCTTCGTCCCTGGCACGATTCACGCGCGAAAGTACCGCGCTTCGTCCCTGGCACGTTTCACGCGGGAAAGTACCGCGCTTTGTCCCTGGCACGTTTCACGCGGG
>JAGQQW010000302.1 GCA_020426005.1 Planctomycetota bacterium
GACATCCATCGCGAGGCCGTTCGCCGTTTCGTAGCGCCGCGTGACGTCGCGCTCCATCGCGCGTCGCACGATCCACTCGAGGTCTCCACTCAACTCGCGAAGCAATACGAGAGAAGTCTGGCTGCGCATCGCACACACGTGCTCGGTGTCACTCGTCGTCACTCGCGTGGTCATGCGCGGTGGGTCACGTTCTTGCAGCCACTCGAGGCTCTCCACGTAACCGCGCTTCCGGATTTCGTCGAGATCGAATGGAAGACAGCCGGTCAGGAGTTCGTAGAGCACGACGCCGAGCGAGTAGATGTCCGACCGAGCGTCAATCGCGTCCTCATGGGAGCACGCCTGCTCGGGACTCATGTAGCCAGGCGTCCCGAGCACGTGTCCCGCGACGGTGTGCACCGCGAATGCCGGCGTATCGTCCTGGATCGACTTGGCGATCCCGAAGTCGATGATCTTGGGAACCGGTTCGCCATCGACCTCGGTGACGAGGATGTTCGCCGGCTTGAGATCACGATGCAGGATGCCCTTTCCGTGCGCGTGATTCACGGCGCGGCACACCTCGACGAAGATCCGCAAGCGTGCGCGGTTCGACAGCCTGCGCGCATCACAGTAGTCCGTGAGCGGGACGCCCTCGATGCGCTCCATGACGAAGTACGGTCGTCCGAGCGTGGTCGTTCCTGCATCGATGATCTGCGCGATGTTCGGATGCTGCATCATCGCGAGCACGTGCCGCTCGACTTCGAAGCGCGCGAGAACCGAGCGCGAATCCATGCCAGCCTTGAGCACCTTGATCGCGACCGTCCGCCGGATGGGCTCGAGTTGCTCGGCGACGTAGACGGTCCCGAAGGCTCCTTCACCGGCCGCGTGGAGAACACGGTAGTTCTCGAGAACCGGCGCGGACGTCTCGCCTCGCTCGCTCGCGGTTCTCTGTGTCTCCATCGGGGGCCCTGTCGTTGCGATCGATACGTGGCGTCGGGATACGCCCGTCAGGATACCGGAGGTTGTCGAGCAAGCGGACGCGAACACGACCATCGCGGCAGCGCTGTAGCGCCTCGGGCGGAGATCTCGAACCGGCGGTCCGGCACCGGGGAGAACCGCGTGCGTGGACTCAGTCGCGCGGCGCCTCTGTATGCGCGAACTCACGTGCCATACGTGCCCACGATTCCGCGCGACGCCGGCTTGCTCTCACGCCCATACCGTTCTCGAAGAGAAAGGCGAGCGCCGACATCGACTCGACGTCCCCCCGATCGGCAGCGCGGCGGTACCAACGAGCCGCCAGTGGCAAGTCAATGGGCCCGCCGAGGCCGTAGAACGTCATGCGTGCGAACGCCGCCATCCCGGATCGAGATCCTCGCGTTGCCGCCTCGTGGTAGAGAGCACGTGCCCTGGCATCGTTCTTTTGGACACCGAGCCCCAGTTCGAAGCCGACCGCGAGATCGCAGAGTGCATCGCTCGAACCTCGTGCAGCTGCGTCGCGAAAGCGTCGCATCGCCTTGAACTCGTCTTGCGGCAACACGCGCCCGTTCGCGTACCAGGAACCGAGCGCATGAATCGCATCGGCATGCCCCAATCGCGCTGCTGCCTCGAGCAACCAGAGGCAGTCCGCAAACCCAGCCTCGTTGCCGTCGGCGTCGCAGCGCTGCGCAATCGTGAGCGCGCGCAGGTAGGCCCGGTGGCCTCGTCTCATGGGTTCTATCTCGCGAATCAGAAGGCGACCGGGTAGCTGAGGCGACGACTTGGACGGCTCGAAGCGCACGGCCGCGCGCTCTGGCCAGCAGCAGTCCTTTTCTCCTACCTCGACATCGCACTCATCTGCATGTGGGACCACCTATGCCATTCGCAGCACGTGCCTCCGGGGTCCCACTACCCCTTCCTCGACGAGCGTCGACGCCGCCATGACGGTCGCGCGAGCGTTCGGTCGACTGCACCAGACATGATGCAGGAACTGCAGTGGGAACTCTACCCGGAGCAGCGACCCCGGTGATGCCCGGGCCCAATCACGTGCGTCCGGAGGCTCAGTGGAGAAAACGAACGAACGTGCAGACATCGGCGTGTAGGGGCCTCGCGTCGATCGATGTCTTGTCGTTCAGGTATGACTGCAGCGACGCAGGAGGGCCGAAGGCGAAACCCTGGACCAAGTTGCCGGAGGCACGAATGCCGAGTGAAACCACCCCGTCCTCGTTCCACCACCAACGCACGCCGACCTCTCTGCACCGACGCTCGACGAAATCTGCGTGATGTCTGTGCTCATTCGCCAGTTGGCGGAGTTCGGCTTCGTGCACCTCGAAGTGCGCGGCCATCTCGCGCTCGCTCCATGGCTCCCAATTTTGGTGCGACAAACCCTCGAGCAACGGCCAGATGCGGATGAACACCGCGATGAAACCAGCCGCCGGCACGCCCAGAAGGACCGCGAAGAACACGAGCACCTTCTTCTCACTCTCGCGAATCCACGGTCGGCGTCCCATGCCTCTGCTCACGCTAGTCCGACGTCAATCGTCCCAGGTCTCGAAGATCCACGCATCCCCGCGAATCTCTCGGAGGCGGAAACGCCGATCGGGAACAGCCCAACGCCGAACCTTGTCCTCGGGTCCGAAGACGATGCCCTGGTACGTCGTACTCAAGGGCACGGTTCTCTTGGTGACCGCGAGCACCGTGACCTCGGATTCGTATTTCCACCAGATCAATCCAACGTCACGGCCCCTTTCATCCAGCCGCTCGCGCACGTCGCGCGCATGCGCTCCTGCTTCGAGATCACGCCTGATGGCTTGCAGTTGCTCCTCGTGCTCGTCGTAGTACGCAGTCAAGGAGGCGTAGCTCCAACGTTCGCCTCGTGGCGCAAACGTGACCGCGAACGCAGCCGCGCAGATCGTCAAGCCCACTGCGGCACCCCCGAGCAGACAAGCGAAGAGCTGCAGTGCGACCTTCTTGCCCTTCCGAATCCGTGGCGGTCTCGTCACAACGCCACGATACGCCACGTGTCCCCGCACGTCAGCCGCGCCACGAGGCTCGCACCACTTGAGCCGCGGTGACCCTCAGTTCGCAGACAACAGCCGCGCCACGTCCGTCGACGACGCGCGCCACGCCGGGATCAAGCCCGCGATGCTCGCGAGCGCGGTGACGCCGAGGACGAGCCAGACTTCGCGCATCGCGAACGCGCTCGCGCGGATCGGGACGCCGGTCGAGACCGCGAGGCCGTCGGCGAAGAGATAGACGCACGCATGCGCGGCGAGCACACCGAGTGCGGCGCCGACGAAGCCGATCCATGCGGCCTCGGCGAGCGTGATCGTGAAGATCTGGAAGCGCCGTGCACCAATCGAACGCAGGATCGCGATGTCGCGTTCGCGCTCGACCATCGTGTTGTAGAGCGCGAGGAAGACACCGAGCGACGCGACGACGAGCACGATCCACGCGATCGCGCCGAGCGCTTCGGCGATGTTGCCGACGACCTGGAAGAGCTCCTGCACCGCGATGCGCGGCACCGCGGCGATCGCATCGGTTCGTGTCATGAACGCCTTGCGCAGCTGCATGAACCCGATCCCGGGTCGACACGAAACGACGACCGCGGAGAGTTCGACATCGTCGGCCGTGACGTCGACGCTCGCCTTGCCGATCGCGGCGTGATCCGACAAGCGATAGTGCAATCCAACCGGTACGAAGATGCCGCGATCGAGCGGGCTACCGAGTTCTTCGAGCACGCCGACGACTTCGGACCGCGCTTCTTCGTGGAAGTGCAGCGAACTCCCCGTGCCGTGCGCCGGCGCGATCGAGTCGCCGACTCCGAGGCCGAGCTGACGCGCGGCGAGCGCGCCGAGCACGACCTTGCGCCATGCGGGCGGAACCTCCTGCTCGCGCGTGTCCCCCGACCGGTGACGTGCGGCTTGCACCTCCGCTTCGGCGAGATAGTCCTCGTGCGAGAACGTGAACGGGCCACCGGTCGCGAAACGCAACTCGGGTGGACGGTCCTCCTTGACCGTTTCCGGTGCGTTCCCCCACTTGAGGAAGAACTCGTCGGTCGTCGCACAAACCGGAAAGCCGTGGAACGAGTCACCGTACGCGAACGGAATCGCATAGCGCACGTAGCGCCCCCACGTCTTTCGATCCTTCGCGTCGTCCTGATGCAGTTCGCGATAGGTACGGAACTCGATCACACCCTGTGCCGGTTTCGCGAGGTAGACCGCGTTGAGCACGAGATCGAGGGATGACGTCCCGTTGGGTCCGACGACGACATCGAAGCCCGACGTCGACTGCACGTACTTGCGCTCCGCCTCGGATGCGACGAGCCACAAGAACGTCACGAGCGCCGTCCCGAGCAACACCCCGAGGATCGTCAACGTGCTCGAGAGCGCACGCTGGCGCAGATTTCGCCACGCCATCGCGAAGAGCTTCATTGCGCGGCTCCCGAAAGTGCTCTGAGGTCGACCTTGCGCTCCATCGCGTCGGCGCTCGCCGGGTCGTGTGTGACGAGCAACATCGTCGCGCCGACCTCGGTCGCGAGACTACGCAGCAGTGCGAGGCTGCGTTTGGCACTGTCAGGATCCTGGCTGCCGGTCGGTTCATCGGCGAGCAACAACTTCGGCGAGTTGATCAGCGCTCGCGCGATCGCGACGCGCTGCTGCTGCCCGATCGACAATTCGCGCGGTCTGTGGTGCATGCGCTCTTCGAGCCCGACGTGTGTGAGGAACTCCCGCGCACGCGAGCGATCCGTTCTCCCTGCTGCAAAGTACTGGGCGAGTTCGACGTTCTCGAGTGCCGTGAACCCCGAAAGCAGATCGAAGGTCTGATGCACGTAGCCGAAGCGCGCCGCGCGGAATCGATCGCGTGCTCGCTCCGACAATGCGAACAGGTCCTGGCCATCGACCCGCACCGAGCCGCGATCCGGAATCAAAAGGCCCGACACGATGTGGAGCAGCGTGGTCTTGCCACAACCGGACGGACCGACGATCGCGATCTGTTCGCCAGCCGCGACTTCGAGGGCATCGACGCGACACGCAACGACGCGCTCGCCGGCACGCGTGTACGTCTTTTCGAGGTTCTTGATTTCGATCATCGCTCGGCTTCGAGCAGACACCGTTGCACGTCGAGCGACGTTTGACAAGCCAAGACACGACGAGCGAGCTCTTCGGTCTCCGCGACACTCCATTTTTCGAGGGCGCGACGAAGCCCCGTCGCACG
>JAGQQW010000303.1 GCA_020426005.1 Planctomycetota bacterium
CGGCAACGCGAGCACGCCGACGTCGTGAGTCGCGGGGTCGTGCGCTTCGTCCCGGAGCAGGTTGCTGCAGACCAGGACCGTTGCGGCGATCAGCGTGCTGACGGTTGCGATCGTGCGCACGCGAAGAGGGCGCGACGCACGTTCGGCGCGTGCCATGCACGGCTGCTGCGGTGATGGTGACGGTCGCTGAGGCTCGTACGGGGTCCACGGGTGTTGCTGAGCTGGCGCGATACTCTGTGGCGGCGCGTTTGGATGCGCGGACGCGCTCTGATGCGCGGTCGGGTTCTGATGCGCGGCACGGTTCTCGTGCGCGGTCGGGTTCTGATGCGGGGGCGGGTTCTCGTGCGCCGACTCGTTCTGATGCGCAGTCGGGTTCTGATGCACGTCCCGGTTCTCGTATGGGCGCGGGATTAGAGGCGTTGTCTCGCCATCTGGTGCCAGCTCGTTCTGCTTCGTGAATGCGTCCTGCGACGTCTCGATCTCTTGTTTCGCCGCGCTGCGCTGCGTCGTCGCGGCGTGACGAGTCGGTGTGTCGTGTCGTGACCGCAGAGTCCGCCAGCGTGCGATGTCGTTCGCGAACGCTTCCAGCAGGTGCGGCGTGCGTTCGAGACTGCCTCGTACGAACGGGTCGTCGAGTGGGTCCTTGCGCGCATCGATCAGGGCGTCGACACGCTTCCAGAACAACGCTTCGTCGTCGGTGCCGTCTGGACGTTCCATCAGTCTTCCCACCTTCGCGCGCGCAGGCGCACACGAGCACGATGAAGGTGCGACTTGACGGTTCCGATCTTCAGGCCGATCGTGTGCGCGATCTCGGCGATGCTCTGTCCATCCCGGTGAAATCGCAACACGATGTCGCGTTGCATGTTCGGTAGCTCCGCGAGTCGTGCTTCGAGTTCGTCGACGAGGCTCGGATCGACGTGCACGAGCTTCGAAGCGATCAGCCGGCCGTCGTCGTCACCGAGGGATACCGGGGCGCGCTTCGCCGCGTCGCGTTGGTCGAGGTAGCTGGTGAATGCGATACGCATGATCCAAGAGTCGAACGTGCCACGGTCCGGGTCGAACGTCGCGCGCGAGCGCCAAGCGCGCGCACAACACTCTTGCCACGCATCGTCGGCATCCGCGAGGTGCCCGGCGAGCCGTGCGAGGAACGTCTGCACGCGGGGAGCCGCTGCGGTCAGGAGGTCTTCGAACGCGGGGTCGATGGGAACCCTTTCGGTGATGGAGATACCCGTCTTACCCGCACCAGTCGCCCGAAGTTGCAAGTTCGTAGGACGGTTCTTCCCGGAGGGGCCGCCCCACAAACCGCGTGAAACGTGCCAGGGACAAAGCGCGGTACTTTCGTGCGCGAAACGTGCCAGGGACAAAGCGCGGTACTTTCGTGCGTGAAACGTGCCAGGGACAAGACACGCAGTCGGCAGAGTCATGCTGGTGTGCCCGGAACCGCATCGTTTCGACTCGTTGGCCGTTCGAGGCGGCGTCGCCTCGACGAGCATCGTCGCGACGTGCGCGGAATCGCACCGTTCTTGGATGTCGGGGACGAACTCATCCGACTCGCCTCGCCGAATCGGTAGAGTGAACGGCTCATGACTCGATTCCTGCGAATGATCTTCTGGTTGAGCGTCTTCGTGTCGTGGACCGCCGTCCCGTCCCTTGCCCAACAGCGTTACGAGCTTCGTGTGGCTCTGCAGGATGCATCGCGTTTTGCCAAGGTGGAAGGCGACACGGTTCCTCGTGACATCCTCTGGAATCTCGATCGCGGACCTCGCGAGTCCGATTCGGGGAGGGGATCCGAAGGGGAGCCGGCACTGCCGAGCGGCACGCACGCAGAAGCGTCTCTCTTTGCACGTCGCCTCTGGGCGTTCGCGGATCGGGCGTTGTCGGCGGATGGGAAGTTGCTCGTGTTCTCGAAGGACGTCGCGGGTGATCGAGAACTCTTCACGTGCATGCCCGATGGTTCCGGAGAAGAACGGCTGACCGAGGATCCCGCGCGAGACGTCCAGCCGTCTTGGTCGATGGACCGCAAGCGCGTCGTGTTCTGTCGCGAAGTCGGCGACCTGATGCAACCCTTCGTGGTCGATGTGCGTGAGAAGGTGTCGAGGCGACTCCTCGTGTTCGATGGTCAAGTGCGCATGCCGCACTTCGTGCCCGGCAATCGAGGATTCGTCTGCCTCGTCGAGCCCGCCGATCGAAAGCGGCGCGGGAAGCTACCGCCGCTCCGGGACCTGATTCACGTCGAACGCGAAGGCGCCGAGCCGCGCGTCGTGCTTGCGGCGAAGTCGATTTGGGACCACGCCGTTTCCCCCGACGGCACGCGGGTCGTCGTCTCGATCGACTCTTCCGTCCTCGTGATCGATCTCGCGAGCGGCGCGATCTTGCTCGATAGGTCGACACGCCAGATCGACCCGAGTGCGCACGCGCACACCGCCAGGAGTTTTTGCTGGCGTCCGGACGGGGGAGTCCTTGCGTTTCACCTCGGTTTTCTCGGTGGCCGCATGGCGGGCACGGTCATGCGCGGGGATCACGAAGTCTATGTCCTCGAACTCGACGAAGCGGACGATGCCGCCGTGATCGGGGCACGTGTGCGCACTTTGAGTCTCGGCGCCGTCTGCAAGCGCGATGCGCGGCTCGTCCCGCGCATCATTCGCTGGGAGCGACGGCGCTGATTCGTTGCTGCCGACGACGAACGACGGTCGTCAGCGAGTTGCGAAACTCGTCGCGACGAGGTGGCGCCGACCATCGAAGTCATAGCTCCAATGCAACGTGACGCGCACGACATGCGCGAAGTCGTGACGTGGAGGAACCGAATACTCGGTTGCAAGGACTGCCGAACTGCCTGCTGCGACCGTGCCGTCGGTCGGTTCCCAGACTTCGTCAGCGTCGTTCCAGCGCTGCATGCCGCGGCACCGGAACGTGGACCCCGTATCGTCGCGTAGCGTCCAGTTCGAGGCGTCGAAGCGTAATGTCGCCGCCGATTCGTCCGACGCGTGGAGTTCGATCTGATACGCGCGCCGCAGCCCCGCATCGTCGTCCGTCTCGACGAACCGACCCGTGAGCGCGATGCGAATCTCCTTCGGATGTCGTTTGGCGCGCGCCTCGCCCGCTTCGGCGAGACTCCGGTACTTCGGATCCATGCGATCTTCGAGGTCCCGCAGCGTGGCGAGCGGATACTCCCTCGCCATCGAACACGCCGTGAGGAGCCAGGGAACCAGCACCACCGCCCACGGGAAGCCTCGCTGACAGCTGCGTCGGCGTGCTCCCTTCCGCAAGAATTCGTTCGCGTCGCGGTTCAGCTCTCCCACGCGGCAATCGTAGAAAACCGTCTCCGAAGGCGCCAGCAACGATTGCGCGTCAAAGGTGCCAGGGTCGTTTCGCGGTACTTTTGCGCGTGTTTTGTGCCAGGGACGAAGCGCGGTACTTTCGCGCGTGTTTTGTGCCAGGGACGTTTCACGCAGTTGTCAGCGTGTCCGTCATGGATGTCAGAGCGTGAGCGAAGGAGTGCGCAGGCGGAAACCGTCGCGACCCAGCGCGAGGCTGCCGCGGAGTGCGTTGGCTTCGCCGGCGAGGACGGCGGCGAAGCCGTGGCGCGCGCGAAGGTGATCGAGTGCGGTGTCGATGCGCTGGCCGCGGAGGTCGAGACCGGGTTCGTCCTCGGCGAAGAGGAAGCGCTCTTGCTGCCCGTGCACTGCCATGCGCAAGCGACCGAGCCGGACGCCGACGAGGCGCACGAGGCAGCGGTGTTCGTCGAGGAGGCTCTCGAGAAGCGCGATCGCGCGCTCGACGAGCACGCGCGTCGTCGAACTCGGAGGGGCTAGAGCGATGCCGCGATGTAGTGAGGTCGGGCTGCGTCGGGGGCGCTCGCGGGCTTCGAACGCGCTCGGTCCGCCGCTCGCGAGTCCGAGGACGACGTCGAGGCGCGCGGCGATGCGGCCGCGCTCGCGCAGTGCCTTCGCCGCGCGATCGACGAGGTAAGTGAGCATCGCGCGCAGGCTCTCGGGGTCGGAAGTCGCTTCCCAGAGACTCGTCGTCCTGCTGATCTCCCGCGTGTCCGAAGTCTCACCCCACGAGCCGCCGGGACGGCCGTGTTCGACGTCGAGCTCGCGCACGAAATCGCCGGCACCGCACGGCAGGCCGCGCGCCTTGAGGTAGAGCTCTTCTCCTCGCACACCGAACGTCTCGGCGAGCAGCGTGCGATCGACGAGGCGGAGTTCGGCGACCGTGCGGATGCGATAGGTCGCGAGCGTCTCGGCCGTCTTGTGGCCGACGCCCGGCAGCATCTCGACCGGCATCGGGTCGAGGAAGCGCCGTTCCGCGCCCGGGCGCACCCAGTGGATCCCACCGGGTTTGGCCTTGGTCGTCGCGAGGCGTGCGAGCGTCTTCGTCGCGCCGATACCCTGCGCGACCGAAAGGCCGGTCTCGGTGCGTACCTGCGCACGAATCCGTGACGCGAGGTCGATCGGGTCGGTGGCGTGCCCTTGGAGTTCGGCATACATGTCGTCGAGCGAGGTCAGCTCGACGCGCGCTGCGAAGCGCCCGACGATCTCGCCGACGCGTTTGCGGAAGCGCATCGCGAGCGCCGCGTCGCCTTCGTGCACGATCAGCTCGGGGCAGCGGCGCCGTGCCTCCGAGAGCGGCATCGCGGTTTCGACACCGCGCACCTTGGCCTCGTAGGAGCGCGAAGCGACGACGCCGGTGCCGACCGCGAGCGGCTGGCCGAACGTGGCGGGTTCGGTGAGTTGGACGACCGAAGCGAGGAAGGCGTCGATGTCGAGATGCAGGATCCGGGCGCGCGCGCGGAGCTTGCGGCGGGGGCCGCCGGGTTTCGAGTCCACCATGCGAGCACGATAGCCGAACTTATACCGAACATGCTGGGCGCCCGATCGGGGAGAGTCCGTCGGGGGAAGCGGCGGGCGATGCTCGGATCGGCATGGGCAAGAACCGGGAAGGACTCCCTGCGACGGAAGCTCCCTTGACTAGGCCACGAGCGGCCGTTGTCATCCGCCGGGCTGCCTCGCTCAGGCCGCGGGGCCCGAGGAGGAAACCATGTTGCGATCCCGACTTCCGTCGACCGGTGCCGTTCTTGCGCTCACGCTTCTGGCGAGCTGCGAGACCCTGAGTCGTCCGTTCACTTCCG
>JAGQQW010000304.1 GCA_020426005.1 Planctomycetota bacterium
CCCCATGCCGTCGATCGAGAAGATGAGTTCGATGATGATCGATCCACCAACGAGAGATGGCAGCAAGCCGGCGAGCAGCGTGATGATCGGAATCAGCGCGTTTTGGAACGCGTGCGTCCACACGACCCTGCGCTCGTCGAGCCCTTTGGCTCGCGCCGTGCGCACGTAGTCCTGACGCACGACTTCGAGCAGGCCCGAACGCATGTAGCGCGACAGGCTCGCGAAGCTCGCGTAGGTGAGACAGAAGACCGGCAAGATCAGGCGAACGATCAAGTCGCCGAGAAACTGCATCGATGTGAACGTCGATGCGTCCACATCATGCAACCCGTCGACCGGGATCCAGTTGCACCCCGACGCACTGGAGAAGCACAAGATGAGCAGAATCGCGACCCACCAGTTGGGCATCGAGTAGAGGGCGAACAGCGCCGTCGTCGTCGCCCCGTCCTCGATCGTGCCGATGCGCGTCGCGCTGCGCACGCCGAGTGGTATCGAGATCAAATACGTGAGAAGGATACTGAGCCCGCTCAGCAGCATCGTGACCGGCACTCGCTCCCACAGAAGCTGCGTCACCGGCTTCTTGAACTTCCACGACTCGCCGAGATCGAGCGTCGCGAACTTCCCGAGCCACGTGATCCATGCGGCGAAGACGTTCTTCTTGTTGCCGTCGGCATCGAAGAACCCCATCGCCTCCTTCGCTTTGTTGAGCGACTGCGAGGACGTGAGTTTTGCCCCTCCACCTTCTGCGGAGACGGACTCCATGCCGAAGGTAGGCTCGCCCGGCGCCCAGAGCATCAGGGCAACGACGATGAACGTGATCCCGAGCAGCGTCGGGATCATCAACAGCATGCGCCGTAGGAGATAGGTCGCCACGCAGTCGTCCGAGTCTCAGTGAATGCGGAAGCCCTGGTCGTCGTAGAGACGATCCGCTTCGTCGACGTACCAATCTTCTGGAGACAACCCGCGGCGCTCCACGATGACGTTCTTGAAGCGCTTGTCGAGCACAACGATGACTTCGCCGTGTAGGAGGAGCGCACGGGGCTGTTCACGGTCCCGAATGTGATTGAAGCGATGGAACATCTCGCGCCGCTTCTCCGCATCGAATTCCGAGCGCGCCTTCGTCAACAGCTCCACGACTTCGTCATTGACCCAGCCGGAGTTGTTCGCGCCCTTCTTGCCGGTTTGCGATGGCAGATACTCTTCGTACGGCTCGATCCAAGGATCGGTGTGGCTGTTGTAGAGGCAGGCTGCATCGAACTCGCGCTCGTAATACGAGGTGATGAAACTCGACCATTCCATCGGCTTGATCTGCATGTCGATGCCGGCACGCTTCATGTGACCCTGCCAGAGTTGTCCCCACTGGATGAACTCTTTGCGCCCCGACGGCACCAAGACCTCGAAGCGGAAGTCCTTCCCGTCCTTGTCCCGGATCCCGTCACCGTTGGTGTCTTTCCATCCAGCTTCGTCGAGAAGCTGCCGTGCTCTTTCGATGTCGAGCAGCTTCGGCTCGATGTCGAACGAGTACTCGGGATACCACCGCTTGAAGACACAGGTCGCGTATGTGCCGATGCCGTGATCGAAATCCTCGAGCATCGTCTTCCGATCGATCAGATGCATCAGCGCATTGCGCACGCGAGCGTCCTGGAAGAGCGGTCGCCGATGATTCCAACAGACGAAGCTGTAGCCGATGCCCGTGTGGTCGTACTGATACTTGCCGAAGTTCGCCAGCAACGTCTCGTCCTTCGAGAACGAGTCGAACCACTTGTCCGAATCGACGACGCGTACGTCGACATTGCGCTTCTTGACCTCCTCCCAGAGCACGGAGTCCTCGACGATCCAACGCCAGCGCTGCGCCGCGAGGTTCCACTTGCCGACGTGATCACGGAACCACCACGAGTTCGGGCTGCGGAAGATCGTCAGGTGGCTACCACGCACCCACGACGTCTCGGGATCGAAGCGGTATGGCCCCGTCCCGACGCTCGGCATGTCGATCTTGTTGTACAGCTCGCCGAACTTGTCGCCGCCGGGCTCGGTGCTGTAGCTACCCTCCGGATAGCTGGCCCGATCCTTCGCGGCCATCTTCTCGATCTCTGCGCGCACCCACGCCGCCGAATAGACGCGCAGCGACAACCCGAGCGCGTAGATCCCGCGCCAGTATGGCTGCTTGTAGTGGAACACGACTTCGTGGTCGTTCACGACCTCGCACTTCGTCACGTCCTCGAACTCGGGCTTGTGCATGTCCGATTGGACGGCCTTGTCCTGAATCAGAGCGAGCGTGTACGCGACGTCCTTGGCGGTGAATGGCGACCCATCGGAGAAGCGCACACCTTGTCGAAGGAAGAAGCGGTACTGCAGCTTGTCGTCGGAAACCTCCCAGCGCAGCGCGAGCGTCGGCCGCGGTTCGAGAGTCTTGGGGTCGAGGTCGAACAGCCCGTCGTGCACGTAGTTGAGCACCGTGCGTATGATCCCCTCGTTGCTCGTCCACCGGTTGAGCGTCGAGGGCTCGTTACGGCTGTTGACAAGCATCCCCCCGATCGGACGCTTCGTCCCGGTCGGCTTCGGCGGCACGGTGTGCGTCCGCGCCGCTCCCGCCCCGTTGCTCACACCCGTCCCCGCACCATCGCGCACGACGAACCCCGCGTTCCCCTGCTCGAGACTCGTGCGCAGTGCCGCGAGCTCACTCCGCAGCGCAGCCGAACTCTTGTCCTGCTGTTCGATCAGATCGCGAATGGCGTGCTGCACGCCTTTCGAATCGTCCTGCACGAACTCGAGCGTCCAAAGGATCGCGCCGAGCAAGACGGCGCAGATCGCGAGGAATACGACGGAGAAGACGCCGGTCTTCGACGGTCCGGTGAGACTCATGATTGGAGTCTCGGGGAACCAGGCCCTGCGCGCAAGGCGGAACGAATCGGACAAAATGCGAATCGGGTCCCCCTCGTTCACGAGGATGGGACCCGAGGTTCGGTCGCGGACTCGGCGGGTGCAACGCGAGAGTCCGCACGATGCGCCAACTCACGCGCGAAGCGCGGTCACTCGCCGTCCTTCTTGGGGTCGTCCTGCGGCGCTTCGTCCTTCTTGGTATTGCCGGTGCCGTTGCCCTCGGTGGGCGCATCGCCCTTGCCGTCCTCTTTCTTGGGCTCCTCTTTCTTCGGATCGTCTTTCTTCGGATCGAAGAGATCCTTCGGATCCTTCTGAAGCGCATCGACATCGTACCGCGCGATCGTGAACAGCACCTGATCGTAGTTGCTGATGTGCGCGTAGTTCTCCTGCTTGCCTTCGACCTCGTTGCCGATCCGCAACTGGTACGTCTTGTTGTCCTTCGTCTGGATCGTCAGCTCGATCTTCGGCGTGTTGAGGCCATGGTCGACCTGACCCGCCTGCATGTCGACGAAACTGATCGCCGTGACGTAGCGCGCGCGCCCCAAGATGCTCGTGAGTTCGCCTTCGCGAATCTCACCCGTACCCTCGGGCTGCTTCGACGCCTTCCAAGGCTTGTCGCCATCCTCGCGCTCGAATGCGGCCTCGCCCTTCGCGTTCTTGAGCGTGAGCTTCACGACGTCCTTCGGCTCCGCGATGTCGAGCAAGGTCTTGTTGACCCACGTGTCGAGCTTCGTGTCGTAGTTGAGGAGTTCGTCGGTCAGCACGACGACCTTTTCCTTGGGTCGTCGAACGTACGTGCCCGACGTCGCGTTGGCGCCGACATCCGCACCACCTGCGGCACGTCCGACGAGCAGCGTCGCGATCGGTTCGCGATTCGCGTTGCCGACCGTCACGGTCACGGCGTGCTTGTCGTCGAGTTCGAAGCCAGCGAGGGTCGCGTCATCGGCTTCCTTGACGATGATCGCGGTCTCGCTCGTCTCGATCTTGCCGAGCGGCTCGAGCACCTTGCTCTCGACATCGGAAGTGCGTGCATCGAGCTTGCCAGGGTAGGCGCCGCTCATGACCTTCCACTTGTTGTCGGCCTTCGCGAGCGAAATGACGTCGAGGACGGTTTCGCCGTTCTGGTCCTTCTTGATCTCGCCGTTCTCGTCGAGCGCGGGTTTGCTGATTTCGACGACCGCGACGACGTCCTTGTTGTAGCCGGGGAAGAGCTTCGGAAGCTCTTCGGCAGTGGTGATGTCGAGACCACTCGTCGCGAACTTGATCACGCTCGGCACGAGGAGCACGAGGAAGATGATCGTCAGGATTTGATTGAGTCGCATCGCTTCGATTCCAGTGTGGAAGACTCTGTGTGGAAGACTCGGTCGAAGACCTTTCGATCAGCGCGGCGTCGCCGCGAGGAAGCGCCTCTTCTCGGACGAGCGCACGGCATAGAGCAGAACGCCGATGCCGAGCAGCACGAGAACCGGCACGAGCACGTTGATCCAGCGGTAGAACTTCTTCGCAGAGGCGACTCGCGCTTCGAGCTGCTGCTGCGTCTCGGTTCCGTCCGCCGATGGTGGCACGAACTCGAGCGTCCGGTCGCTTTCACGCTTGTTGCGGAGTTCGACGAGGTCGGCGTCGAGCGCGAGCCAGTCGATCGAGTTCTCGAGGAACTGGATCCCACCGATGCTTCGAGTCAGTCCGAACGGCGGCAGGCCTTGCAAGAAGTCGTCGCGCACGAACGTCGCGTCTCCGATCACGACGATGCGACCGGCTTCCTTCGCGGCATCGATGCGCTCGGGCATCGGCTCGGCTTCGTCCTTCTTCGGCTCGTCCGTCGGAATCGGCGGACCGATCGGCGTCTCGTCCTGCTTCGGCAGCACTTCGCCGGTCTCCGGATCGGTGAGCGGGACTTCGATCTTCGGAGCGTCGGGCTTCGCTTCACCCTGGCCACCGTCGACCTTCTTCGCAGGATCGTCCTGGCTCGGCTCTTGCCCAGCGCCGTCCTGCACGAGGAGCCCTCCGCCCTTGTCGTCGGGGTTCTTCTCGGGCAGCGGGCGCTTGGGAAGGTCCTGGCCCTTCCAAGCAGACGTGAACTTCCCGCTCAGCACGACGGCGAGCGGCTCTTGCGCACGCTCGGATCCGATGCGTGCACGCAGACCCGGGAAGACCTCGGTCGGCACCGACGACATCGGCGGCTCTTCGGCGAGCCC
>JAGQQW010000305.1 GCA_020426005.1 Planctomycetota bacterium
TTCCCGCACGGGACACCCTGCTCTTTGAGATCCTGTTCGGGGCCGTGCACGAACATCGCGACGCGCCAACCGCAGCGACAGACGTAGCCGAGCCGGCGAGCGGGGTTGCCCGCGACGAGCAGGTGTGGCCCGACGTCGTGGATCACGACGCTCGCCATGCCGACCGTCGCGAACTCGCCGATCGTGATCCCCGGTGCAACGCAGACTCCGGCGCCGAGCGAAGCACCACGCTTCACGAGCGTCTGGAGCGTGTGCTCGGTCGGCGCGCTCGGCAACAACTCGGTCACGTCCCAGTTGGCGGCGCGCGGAAAGCGATCATTGGTGAACGTCGAATGCGCACCGATCATCACGCCGTCTTCGAGGGTCACGCCGTTGCAGACGTAGACGAACGCGTTGAGCTTGCAGAGGTCCCCGATGATGACGTCGTAGGCGATGTACGTCTTCTCGCCGATGATGCAGCTCGATCCGATCTTGACGCCGTGTCGGACGTGCACCTCGCTCCAGATGGTCGTGCCATCACCGACTTCGACATCTTCTTCGAGAATTGCTGTCGGATGGATTCGGGGCATGCCGAAATGATCCAGCGTCCGATGCCCCGTTGCAAGCGGCCTGTCCGCGTGATGGACGACTCGAGCGTGCACCGATCGGGTGTCCTCACCGCTCCAGCAGCTTCCACAAGACTCGCCGAATCGACGATTCGCCCGCGTTTTTGAAATCCAACGGGGGCGGGGCATCCACACAACCGGCGCGTGTCCGCGTGGTTCAAGGCGCTGCGAGCCCGCCCCGGATGTCGACCCTGGAACCGTTCCGCGAACACGAGCGGTACGCGGCCTCGACCGCGACGACGCTGGCACGGATGTCGTCCCGCGAGAGCACGGGAGTCTCGACACCCGTTGCCGCAGCGACGAAGTGCGCGAGCGCACCGCGCAACGCGACGAGCTTTTCGTAGCCATCCCCGATGCGGTGCTCACGGCGGGCATCGTTGCGGATGACCGACTCCGACCAGCCGAGGTGCAAGCTCCCTGCGGTTCCGAAGCACTCGAGATAGAAAGGGTCCGTCGCCGGCACCGACCAACTCGTGTCGATCACCGCGGTCACCCCTGCGTCGCCGTTTCGGGTCGCGTCGAATCCGCAGACGACGCGGATCGAGTCTTCGACGTGGACCGGTTGCACGTTTTGAGGTGACGAAGCCTGGACCCAGGCCAACGGACCGAACAAGTAGCGCAGCAGGTCGACCGAATGCGTCCCGTTGTCGATCCAGACTCCACCGCCACTGACCGCGCGATCGGCATTCCAACGCCCCTCCATCGGAACGACGCCCCCGAAGGTCTGTCGGACGAACAGCGGGCGCCCGACCGCGCCGGCGTCGAGACGCGCTTTGGCCGCGATGACGTCGGGAACGTGCCGGAACTTGGCGGACATCGTCAAGTGACGTTCGCGGACATCGGCAGCAGCGAACATCCGTTCTGCACTCGCGAGATCGAGTGCGAACGGCTTCTCGCACAGCACGTGCGCGCCGGCATCGAGCGCACGGATCGAAACCTCTTCGTGACTGCTCGGTGGAACCGCGACGATCGCGGCATCGATCTCCACTGCGGCGGCGAGCTCGTCGATCGAACCGAACGCGGGAACCGCATGACTCTCGGCAACGGCACGAGCGAGTTCGATCTGCGCATCGGCAACCGCAACGAGTCGGAGCGCCGGGACGTCGCGCACGACGCGTAACCAATCTCCGGCGATACGACCGGTTCCGACGAGCGCGAGGCGAAGCGGAGTCACGCGCCGCACTCCCCCGCGAGGTCCCCGAGTGTCGCACCGAGCAAGGTCGCGAGCTCTTCGTCGATGCGCTCGTTCCAAGGAACCACGAGACTGTTGGCAAGCCCTTGCTTTACCCCCGGGAAATCCTCGACCCGCTCGCGAAAGCCCGCTTCGCGCATTGCACGAAGGTCGAACGCGGGTCGTCCCACGTAGTGCGCCTGACACGGCAAGCCAGCGTGGCGTGCGCGCTCGGCGAGAGTGTCGAGATCGAGTTCTGGCGACGCGACGAGGTGCAATCGCCAGTGCGAGTATCGATGCCCGGGAGGCTCCGCGGGGATACGCAGCCGATCGGTGCGCCCTGCGAGCGCATGCGCGAAGCAGCGCGCAGTCGCGCGCCGCTGCTCGATGAAACTCTCGAGTCGCTCGAGCTGGGCGACGAGCACGGCAGCCTGAAGCTCGGTCAGTCGACCGTTCGGCGCGATGAACTCGTGGTCCGGGTCGGGCTCGCCGTACGGCCAGGCCTTGTTGACGAAGAGGCGCGCCCTTCGTGCAAGCGTGTCGGTGCTCGCGACGATGGCCCCGCCTTCGCCGCTCGTAATGTGCTTGGACTGCTGGAACGAGAAAGCGCCAAGGGCGCCGACCGTACCCGGCACGTGCCCTTCGATGCGTGCACCCAGGGCCTGCGCCGCGTCCTCGACGACGTCGATACCGCGCTTCGCGAGCGTGTCGACGAGCGCCCGAATATCGAACGCGCGGCCGAAGAGGTACGTCACGACGACCGCGGTCGTCGCCGGGGTCACGGCGGCGAGGATCGACGCTTCGGTCGGCATCAGCGTTTCGGGGTCGACGTCGCAGAAGCGCGGACGTAGCCCCGCAAAGAGGATCGCCGCAATCGCCCCGAAATCGGTGATCGGCGACGTGACGATCTCGCTTCCGCTCGGCAAATCGAGCGCAGCCAGGCAACCCTGGACGGCGAGCGACCCCGAACTGCAAGCAATCGCGTGCGGTGACCCGAGCACGTGCGCGAACTCACGCTCGAATCGCGGCACGAAGGAACCGCCATTGGAGTTGAGAGCGCCGGACGCGAGGACTTCGCGCAGGAGGTTGAGTTCGCGTTCGCCAAAACTGCGGCCACTGAGGTCGCGGTCCGTCGGCACCGGCGGCAGTGGGAGCGGCCGTTCTGCCCGTCGCGGCTCGCGATCGTGTGCGTCAGCCATGCGCCGCCAGTCGAGATGCGCGCGCGAGGCGCCCCGTCGCGGCGGCCCCGAGGACGGCGATCTGGCCAGCGATGCCAGGAAGCACGCGCAGCGAGCTTCGCCCCGCAACGCGTGCGTGGAGGGTCGCCGGCAGCTCGTCGATGCGAGCGCCGAGCGCGTGGGCCCGAAGGAGGCTCTCGGTCACACCGAGATGTCCCTCGCGCTCGGGCAGGCACCGTGCGAGCCACGGGCGGCGCCACGCTCGCACCATTGCGGACCAAGTGTGGATCTCGCCGTTGCGCGTCGCGAGACGGCAGGCGCGGCTGAGCCCACGCGAAAGCAGGACGCGCCGGCGCGGGACGCCGACGACCTCACCTCGTGGATGCCAAGGGGACACGGTCGCGACATCGGCCCCCGAAGCCACGAGTTCGACGAGACCGCCCAGCACCGAAGCGGGGTAGGAGAGATCCGCATCGAGCCAGCACACGACCTCGCCGCGACCGGCAGAAAAGCCGGTACGGAGTGCTGCGGAGAGGCCGAGGTTCTTCGAGTGCCGGAGCACGTGAACGCACGAGAGAGCGCGCTTCGCCACGAGCGCCTCGGCCAGACCCGCGCTGTCATCGTCCGAACCGTCGTCGACGAGGAAGTATTCCACGGTTCGCCCCACGCGCCACGGCGCGTCGTCGAGCCCGTCGATCGCCTCGAACAAAGCCGGCAAAGCGTCCCGTTCTCGATAGATCGGCACGCAGACATCGACGGAAAACGGACGCAGCTCCTGCACAACCCACCGAGCCTAGCACCTAGCCGCCCAACCGCGCGAAAGGTGCCAGGGACAAATCACGCGCGAAAGTACGGCGAAACGTGCCAGGGACAAAACACGCGCGAAAGTACGGAGTTTTGACCCTGGCACGTTTCGCCGTACTTTCCTGCGTGCTTTGTCCCTGGCACGTTTCGTGCGCTTTCCGGGTGGCAGCGCGGAGGCTCCTGATTGGCTCCTTGCAAAAGCCTTGCCGAAACCCCGGCCCTTGGAGCTGCGGGGCGCGTATGATCGGCATCGTCATGAAGCTCTACCACTCGATGATTCGGGTTCGCGACCTCGAGAAGAGCCTGGAGTTCTACTCGGGCTTTCTCGGGCTGCAGGAAGTGCGGCGCCACGACCTTGGTGATGAGGCAACGCTCGTGTTCCTGAGCGACGAGGATCGCAACTATTTCATCGAGCTGACCTACAACAAAGACGGGCGCGACTACGAACTCGGCACACAGTTCGGACACCTCGCGTTCCTCACGCTCGACCTCGATTCCGTGATCGAGGACGTGAAGGCAAAAGGTCAGTGGTTCCGCGAGTCGAAACCAGGGAATCCGAGTCGCTACATCTTCGTGAAGGACCCGGACGGCTACGACATCGAGATTCTCCAAGCGCAGTGAAGTCGCGACCCCGATGAAACGCCCCTCGCAATTCATGTTGGTCTTCGTCGCCGTCGCAGGCACGACCTTCGCGACGCTCGGTGACGATCTGACACCGACCAAACCGGTCTTCCTCGGGAAGCCGAGTGTCAGTGCGGACGACGGCCCCCGCATCGTCGCGCGCGGGAGCGCCAACGACACGCCACTCGCCAACATCCAGCCCCCCGCGCTCCGCGGCCCTTGGACCTTGCATGGCCGCGTCCTCGGCGAATCCGTGAGCGGAACCGATGCAATCGTCCACGTCGGCCTCGAACTCGTGCCGCTCGGAGATGGGCGACACACGAGTCAGGCCCTGCTCAGCACGCGGACGACCGAGAACGGCACGTACGCATGGGACGGGTTGCTCCCGGGACAATATCGCCTGCGCGCGCTGCCAGCAGAGGAGCACGGCTCGCACCTCGCGGTCGCCGTCGACGTCGAATTGCCGGAGACGAAAGAGGCGAAGAAAGACGCGGAGCACGACGTGATCCTGCCGTTGCCGCGCACGATGCACGGCATCGTGCGTAGCCGCTTGGACCTTCCCAAGTCGTTCGCTCGCATCAGCATCTCCGAGACCGGGCTCCACCGCGGCACCGCAGTCCTCGATCGCGCGGGCAAGTTCACGATCGAACGCGTCGGCCCCGGGCCCTG
>JAGQQW010000306.1 GCA_020426005.1 Planctomycetota bacterium
GGTCTTGAACACCGTTCGCTTGAGGCCTGGCCCCACACGCTGACGCGTCAGCTCGAGCGTCCCGAAGATCGAGATGCGACCGACGTTGATCCGCGCGCGATCGCCCTTGAGCGCTTCGCGGAAGCGCCGCTCGACAGCGCGACGATGCTTCTCCTGCTGCATGTCGATGAAGTCGACGATGATCACCCCGCCGAGGTCGCGCAGTTTGAGTTGACGCACGATCTCGGGGATCGCTTCGAGATTGGTCCGGTAGGCGGTCTCTTCGAGGTTCGCACCCGGCTTGTAGCGTCCCGAGTTGACGTCGATCGCGACGAGCGCTTCGGTCTGCTCGATCACGATCGAGCTGCCGTGTTTGAGGTCGACCTGGGCCTGGTAGAGGCTCTCGACAGCCGCTTCGAGTCCGTAGCTGTGGAACAGCGGTGCGATCCCGGCGTGGTGCTTGATGCGATCGATGAAGCGCGGCATCAGCTTCGACGCGAAATCACGGACGCGCTCGTAGACGCCCTCGTGGTCGATCACGACCTCGTCGATGTCCGGACTGAACAGATCGCGCATCGTGCGAAGCACGAGATCGGATTCGACGTAGAGCGGCGCGGGTGGCCGCGTCACCTTCGCGCGCTGCACGACGACCCCCCAGAGCTTCTGCAGGTACTCGAGATCGCGCTCGAGGTCCTGAGCGCTCTTGCCGATGCCGGCCGTGCGCACGATGAACCCGATCCCGCCCGAACCGGTCGAATCGAGATCACGCACGATGCGCTTGAGGCGACGACGTTCCCGTTCGTCTTCGATCTTGCGGCTGACGCCGCACTTCGGCAGGGACGGCATCAGGACGAGGCTACGACCCGGCAACGACAGGTAGGTCGTCAACGTCGGCCCCTTGGCGCCGATGCCCTCCTTCGTGATCTGGACGACGACTTCTTGGCCCTTTTTCAGGAGGTCCTGGATCGGCACCTTCGTGCGTCGCAAGCGACCACTGTCCTTCTTGTTGCCCTTCGCGTTGCGTCCTGCGGACTCGCCCGCCTGGGGCGAAGCGCCATCGCGCCCACGCTGCGAGCGACGACGCGTACGCGTGGCCCGAGCGACACCGGGTGACCGCGTCTCACCGCCTTCGTCCGAATCCCCGTCGTCCGCATCGCGATCGTCGTCACCAGAGTCGTCGAACGCGTCCTCCTCGTCCGAACCCTCGTAGTCGCGACCCGAAGCCGTGCCGCGATCTTCGTCCGCCTCGCTCGACGACACGTCATCGGGAACGTCGGACGTTGCGGCCATCGCGTCCTCGCCCGCGCCATCACCATTCTCGCCGTCGCGACGACGCCGCCGCCGACGACGGCGACGGCGCTTGGTTTCTCCAGCGCCATCCTCATCCGACGCGCGCTCGACGGTCGCGGCCGTATCGTCCGCGTCCTCGTCCCCCGCTTCCATCGACGCGTAGGGCCCCCGTCCGGCGCGCCAGCGCGGGCCGTCATCGTCCGAGTCGTCATCGGAATCGTCGTCCGTGTCGTCGTCGGAATCGTCATCGTCTTCGGCGTAGTCGGCGTCGTCCGAATCGTCGGAGTCGTCTGAGTCTTCGGAGTCGTCTGAGTCTTCGGAGTCGTCCGACCACGAGTCGTCGTCCTCGTCCTGCGTGTCGCTGTCGTCGTCCGCGTCCTCGTCCTGGTCGACATCGACGTCTTCATCTGCGTCGCGCTCGTCGTCACTCAGGTCGTCGTCGAGGGCATTCGAGTCCGAGTCGTCCGCCCAATCTTCCGATTCGGCGCGCTCGCCCTCCTGCTCCGCGTTCTCGGCCCGCGCTTCGTCGTCCGCAGACTCGTCGCCACCGCGCCGGCGCTTGCGTCCGCGGCGCTTCGTCCGACCTTCGCTCTTCTCGTCGCCGTCCTCTCCGTCGTCGGCGTCGTCGAGAATCGAACGGACCGCATCCGGCCCGTCGTCCTCGTCGCTCATGCGCGCGCGTCCCTCGAGGATGTCGAGGAGCTCGACCGCCGCATCGCCGTATCCCGGCACGACGTCCGAAGCATGCAAGAAGCCGTTGCGCGTTCCGCCAAAGCTGACGAAGGCCGCGCCGATACTCGGCTCGATGTTGACGACTTTGCCCTTGTAGATGTTGCCGAGATAACTCTCGCGGTCAGCGAGCTCGACGTACAGCTCCTGGAGTTTTCCGTCCTCGACGATCGCGATCCGGCGTTCTTCCGGATCGTTCACGTTGACCAACATGCGCTTCATGGCAGGTTCCCTTGCGGGGAGCAGCGGCCACACCTTCACGCACGCGGCACCGGGTCGTCCTGGTCGTCGTGCTGCATTCCGCCCGAACAGCCCACATGGAGGCTGCAGAACGGCCGACGTCCAACGGCTGGGCCCGACACGCGGAACCTCGAATGGACGCAGAAGCTACCGATACGACAAGGCCCGCACGGCTCCTTGCATGGGTCGACGACCTGATGGCCGACGACGGACTGCGAGGCCGACCATCGTGTTCTCGGTCGAGCCGGAGGTGCGAGCGGAATGGACCCTGGGCGCGTGACGGTGGCGAGGTTTCGCCGATACCCGACTTGTGTGTCGAATGTTTCAATGCGCTCGATCTTCCAATCGGAACGACCACGGGCCGCCCGAGTGTCGCGGTCGACGAAGCCGAAGAGGCATGGCCGACGTTCCGCGATCGACGACATTAGTTCGTCGGCGTCGCGGATGGAAGCGTGCGTCTCACCGGCTCTTCGAGAGGTGGGGTCTCCCCCACCTCGCGCCGGGATTCCGAGGAAGAACTCCCGGGGCGTCCTCGCGCCTCGGACTCAGCGGTCGGCGCCCGGGGCGGCGACGTCGCTCGTGTCCGTGGAGGGCTGCGACGGCTCGCCGAAGATCCGGCGATATTCGCTCGCCATGGCGTTCCGACGAATCTCGAGGATGTCGCGGATGTTCGCTTCGGTCTCCTCGGGGCTCATCACGATCTCGGGCGTGATGAAGACGATCAGGCTCGTGCGCTGATTCGACTTCGCGCGGCTCTTGAAGGCCCAACCGAGGATCGGGATGTCGCCGAGCAACGGGATGCTCGTCGTGGTCCGCGTGTTGGAGTCCGTCGTGAGTCCACCGAGAACGGCGGTCTGACCGCTCTTGAGGAGCATCTTCGTCGCGATCGTGCTGGCGCTGACGCGCGGCAACGCGATCGAGCCCTGCCCGGTGCCCGAACCGACGGTGAAGACGTCGAAGCCCGGAGGCGCGAGCGGCGGACCACCCGAACCGGAGAGCTGCTCGCTCTCGGGGATGACTTCCATGATGACCTTGTCGGTGCCCGGAATGATGTGGGGCGTCAACAGGAGCTGGAAGCCGGTCTGGACCGGCGAGTTCGGAGCTTCTTCCACGACGAGTTGCAGACCGCCCGACTGCGAGGACTCGGCGCGTGCTTGGGCATACCGAACGGTGTCCCCCACGAAGATCGTCGCCGGCTCGTGGTCGAGCGCGATGATCTTGGGAGCTTGCACGATTTCGCTCGACTCGTCCTTCTTGAGGAGGCGCAGCGTCGCGGAGACCTGCGTGAAGTCGAGAGCGCCAAAGATCGTGTTGGGCACGATCGTCTGGTTGCTCGCGTTGAGCGCGGCATCCGCGAACGGGCCACGACCCGAGTCATTGGCGATGAGGCTGTCTTCGAACCCGCCACCACCGAGGTTGAACGGGAACTTGATCGGGATCGCGCCACCACTCGCGGAGACACTCCACCCGGTGTCGCCGACGTTGACGCCGTACTCGAGCAGGTTGGTGTTCCGCGTCGTGACGAACTTGACGTCGACGAAGACTTGCTTCGGCTCCACGTCGATCTTCGAGATCATGCGTTCGACTTCGTCGAGCACGGGCTTGGTGTCCTTGACGAACAGGACGTTCTTGCCCGCGAGGTATTCGATCTTGCCGGCCGGCGACAGCATGCGCTGGAGCGCCTGGACCAGACCGAAGTTCTTCGCCGGATCATCGCCCGCGCGGAAGATCTGACCGTCGACGTATTCCGACTTGATCTTCGGCACGAACGAGCTCGCCGGACGCACGTAGCGCAGCTGGAACTCGCGGCTCGAGAGTTGGTCCACGAGCGTCGCCGGCGAGACCACGCGCAAGATGCCGCGATCTTCTTCGACGACCGTGAAGCCGAGCGTCTTCACGACTTGATCGAGCGCGTCACGCCACGGCACGTCCTTGAGACGAAGCGTGATCGTGCCCTGCACTTCGGGTGCCGTGATGATGTTGGCCGCGGAGATCTTGGCGATCGCGTCGATCACCTGCGAGATCTCTGCCTTGTCGAACGCGAAGCGCACACGCGGTGGCTTCTCGACACGCAGCACGTTCGGGCCCGCTTCGACGACGACACAACCCGCGCGCTCGACTGCGAGGTCGAGGACGGTGCGCCAGTGCATGTCCTTGAGCTCTCGCAACGTGACGGGCGTATCGATGCCTTCGTCGAGAATGATGTTCGTGCCGGACTTGGCGCGAAGGAAGTCGACCACGTCCTTCAGCGGGCGATCGCGAAGGTCGAGGTTCTTGATGATCGCCCGGGGATCACCGAGATCTCTCGGGCTGCTACGGTCACCTTGGGCGATCGCAACGCCGGCCATGAGGCCTGCGAAGAGAATGCTGGGGGGTGCGAAACGAGTCATGATCGAAGGCATCCTCGATTCCTCGGTCGGGGAGTTGTGGTCGCGATCACCGGGGGGCGATCGTTTGGAGTTATCGGTCGATGGCACGGGGCAACTTGATGCCGACGGGCGAAAGCAAGCGACTCGTGCCGGGGGATTCACGAATGCCGCCGAGAACGGCGGCGCGGTCAGGTCAAAAAGTCCGTCACTGCTTGCGGCGTAGCACGACGCCGCGATAGAGGAACTCGACGAAGTCCTCGCCGACTTCCTTGAGGAAGAGCTCGTCTCCGATGGCATCGCCTTCGGTGTACGTCTTCCCGTTGATGATCGCTGTCGACAAGAACTCGGGCAGCAGGATCGTTCCCGTGACGGAGATCTGCAGGCGGCTGAATTCCTGCGCGACCTTCGCCTTCTGGTAGAGCTCGTG
>JAGQQW010000307.1 GCA_020426005.1 Planctomycetota bacterium
CGCTCGAAGTCGCGAGTGACGAACTCCGCGGAGTCGACGGCGTCCTCGTGCCAGGCGGCTTCGGCGAGCGCGGGTTCGAGGGGAAGATCCGCGCCGTGCAGTGGGCGCGCGAAGGACGCGTCCCCTATCTCGGTGTCTGCTACGGCATGCAGGCTGCAGTCGTCGACTACGCTCGACATGTCGCGCACCTCCCGAACGCCACGACGACGGAGTTCGGCGCCGACGTCACCGAACCCGTCATCTCCTTGATGGAAGAGCAGAAGCGCATCAAGGACCTCGGCGGAACGATGCGGCTCGGCGCGTTCGCCTGCCGCCTCGATCCCGACTCTCGCAGTGCGCGCGCCTACGGAGCCACCGAGATCAGCGAACGCCATCGACATCGCTACGAGTACAACAACGCGTATCGAGAACGACTCGAGACTGCGGGCCTACGTTCCGTCGGCGTCCATCCCGAGCTGGATCTCGTGGAGGTCGTCGAGCTCGACGACCATCCGTTCTTCGTCGGCGTCCAGTACCATCCAGAGTTCAAGTCTCGCCCCCTCGAACCGCATCCGCTCTTCCGCGATTTCATCGGTGCGGCCCTCGAGCGACGTCAGCGGCGCGGCACGCAGGAAGACCGGCGCGACGCTTCCCGAGGAGATCCCGCATGACCGACGCCCCCCCTCCCGTCGACTTCCGACTCTTGATGGCGAGCTTCTCGCATCAGGCGCTCGCCGCGCTCGGCAAAGTCCCCCATCCCGTATCGGGCGAGGTTCGCGTCGACCTGCCCTGGGCTCGCTACTTCATCGACCTCCTCGGGATGCTCGAGACGAAGACGGCGGGCAACCTGACGACCGAGGAGCAATCGGCACTCGACAGCACCCTGTCGATGCTTCGGCTCAACTTCGTCGACATGCAACGCGGATCGACGAGTGCCGACGATGGCGACGACGCCGGCGACGTCGATGGCGACACAGCGGATGCAACCCACTGAAGCGGCTGTGAGACCTCGGTAGGTACAGACGGGCCCGCGACGGAGCACTCCGCCGCGGGCCCGCAGCACAGGATCCCGACACGAGGTCGGGTCCCGCGATCGTCAACTCGAGATCACAGAACGTTGAGGAACGCCGTGTTCGTGAAGGTCAGGATCGTCGGGTTCGTGCCGGCGGCCGGATCGATCACGAGGCCCTGCATCGGGAACGACTTGCCCTTGAGCGTCGGATCGTTCGGGATCGAGATGCCGATCTGGGCGCGCTCGCTCGCGTCCGTGTGCGCAGCGGCGCCGAACGGAATGACGACGCCCGGGTTGATGCCGAGCTTGCCGCCGATACCAGGAATCGCGACGGCCGGGATGACCGTGTCGCTCAGGTAGACGACGGTGACGTTCGGGCCAGCGTTCGTGTCCTTGTTCGCCATGATCATGTTGCCACTGCCGTTGACGGGCACGTCCGCGATGGCGAGCCATGCGAGGCCGTGTTCCTTGATCGTGTCGTAGAACGGCGTGACGGTCGCTTCCGAGTCAGCGTAGTACAGCGTGCCGAAGTAGCATCCACCGTTGTTGGTCCAGGCCGAGCCATCGTAGTAGCGCTGCTGCTCGTGGCCCTTACCCATCTGGATGTCGCCCTTGAAGAACTGGTCCGAGTCGGAACCAACGCGCTCGGAGCACATGAGGCCGCAGAGGTTTCCGGCCTGATCGACGACGGGCGTCGGCGAGTGCACGTTGACGACGTCCGTCGAACTCGAGAGCGTGACGTCGGCGATGATCTGAGCGTTGCCCTTGATCGTGACCGAGGTCGGCCAGTTCGAGTCGTCGAGATCGTTCATCGCGATGCGGCTACGACCGAGTTGCGTGACCGGATCCGTGTAGGACTCGACCCACAGGAGCTTCAGCTGACCCTGGTAGATCGTGACCGCGGGGTCGACGTACGTGGACGTGATGCCGCCGACCTTCACGGGCGCCGGGAACGCTTGCGTGAAGTTCGCGCGCTTCGAGAAGTAGACGCCGTCCGAGTGGTCGACGACCGCGTACTGACCGAGCGGGCCGCTGATCATGAGGCCGAAGTTGCCGGCGGCGACGTCGTTCATCGCATTGCCGTGGGTGTTCGGCGTGAACTTGTCCGTCGGATAGTCGTACTCGCCCGCGAGGACGAAGTCGCCAGTCGTCGACTGACCCGTGTTGCCGTAGGCCTGATCCAGGCCGTAGACGGTCATGCCGACCATGGCCTTGCCGGCGCCGAGTCCCGCGCGCGACGACATCATGATCTGCGCGAGATACTTCGTCGTTGCCGTCGAGAGGTAAATGTTCAAGTTTTCGAAGTTGGTACGCGCAAAGGTCTTGCTGTCGGCGTGAGCCGAGACTTCACCTGGAGCTGCTTGCGCGGACAGAGCGCCGGCCATGATGCCGACGCCGAGAAGCGAGAGCGTGGATTTACGCATTCTTGTCTTCCTGGATTGCTTGGGACGATGGAGAGAGCCAGTGCATCGACGTCCACGAGAATGAGGAGGACGACCACCGGTTCGGAGGAAGCGATTCACACGGTGGAACCGCGGACCAAGCGTAGTATCGCCCCAATCCCCCAGGAAGTGCAAGGTGCCGCGGGGCGATCGGTCGCACCCGGGTCCCACCACCGGGCCTGAGGTCAAATCGCCATACGATCGGACTATTCGAAGGCCTGCAGCCCGGTGATATGGCCACCGAGGATCAGGGTGTGGATGTCGTGCGTCCCCTCGTAGGTCGAAACCGACTCGAGATTGGTCATGTGCCGCCCGACGTGGTACTCGTCCGTGATCCCACTGGCACCGAGGATGTCACGCCCGAGACGCGCACACTCGAGAGCCATCCAGATGTTGTTGCGCTTGGCGAGACTGACCTGGGCGAAGTGCATCGCGCCTTCGTCCTTCAGCCGACCGAGTCGCAGCACGAGGAGCTGCCCCTTGGTGATCTCGTTGAGCATCCACACCAGCTTCTGCTGCACGAGCTGATAGCCCCCGATCGGACGACTGAACTGCACTCGCGTCTTCGCGTACTCGAGCGCTTCATCGTAGACCGCCTGTGCTGCACCGACCCCACCCCACGCGATGCCGTACCGCGCCTGGGTCAGACACGACAACGGGCCCTTGAGTCCCGTGACGGTGCCGAGCAGCGCCGATTTGGGAATCCGACAGTCCTCGAAGATGAGTTCGCTCGTCGTCGAGACGCGCAGCGAGAACTTGTTCTCGATGTCCCGAGTCGAGTACCCCGGCGTTCCCTTCTCGACGAGGAAGCCGCGAACGTCGTCGCCGAGTTTGGCCCACACGACCGCGATGTCGGCAACGGAGCCATTGGTGATCCAGCGCTTCGTGCCGTTGAGCACGTAGCTGTCGCCATCGTCGACCGCGCGCGTCGTCATACCACCGGGATTCGAACCGAAGTCCGGCTCGGTGAGCCCGAAGCACCCGATCAGCTCACCGCGCGCCATGCCGGGAAGCCAACGCTCCTTCTGCTCCTTCGAACCGTACGCAGAGATCGGCCACATGCAGAGCGCCCCCTGCACCGACACGAAGGATCGCAGCCCACTGTCGCCGCGCTCGAGCTCTTGGAGCACGAGGCCGTAGGCAACGCTGCTCAAGCCGGAACCGTAGTCGGGGATCGTCGGACCGAGGAGACCGAGTTCGCCGAGCTCGGGCACGATCTCCATCGGGAACGAGCCCTCGCGGTAGTGCTTCGTGACGAGAGGCATGAAGCGATCCGAGACGAAGTCCCGGACCGAATCGCGCACCATGCGCTCTTCGTCGGAGAGCAAGGCGTCCATGCCGTAGAAATCCACACCCTTGTAGCGAGCCATCGGCCCAGCCTCCTGCATCGACCGTTTGCGGTCTCACCGAAGAATCCTGACGAGAAGCACGTAATCTGCTGCCCGTGATGCCGCATTCCAACCCGAACGATCCGAATTCCGAGGCGAGTTCCGGAGGAGGAACCATCGAGATCTCCACGAACGACGGCGAAGACTCGCAACCGTCCACGATGCGATGCCCGGCGTGCACGCACGTGCGACCCGTCGACGCATGCCGGCATTGCGATGGCAAGCCACCACGCGTCGGCCCCTCCTTCGCGCCCTTCGACTTCGCGCGGGGGTTTCGGTACTACTGGCGAGGCGCATTCGCGGTCATCAACGAGAAGGAGTATCTCGGGCGCATTCTGGCCGCGATCCTTCTCGCTCTCATCGTGTTCGCCGGCCTGCTTTGGGCGATGATCGCTTGGGTGCACCCGATGATCGCGGCGTGGTTCGAACGCCTGACCTCGTGGCACGTACCCGCGCTCCTCACGACGCTGCTTCCTGCGGCGGTCACGATTCTCGCCGCGTTCTTCTTGGTACCGACCGCGGTGACCGCCTTCCTGTTCCCGGTACTCGATCCACTGGCGCGCATCGCCGAGCGCGGACGATTGGGATACCGTGCCGAAGAGCATCCTCGCGGAGTCATCGCTGACTTCTGGGACTCGATGGACACCGCCGCACGCATCTTCGGCATGCAGCTCGTCGCGGCACTCGTTCTCATCCCGCTCGCCGGCACGATCGTCGGTGCCCCGATCGCCTTCGTGGTCGCGGCGTTCTTCGCGGGCTTCGGCTGGATCGACTACCCGGCGAGTCGCCACCAGCTCGACTTCTCGGAGAAGTTCCTCCTCGCCCGTCGACACTGGGCACTCCTCGTCGGTTACGGAACGGCCTTCTTGATCGGACTGCTGATCCCGTTCTTCAACCCGTGTCTCGTGGCCCCTGCCGGCGCGGTTGGCTCCGCGGAGCTCTGGTTGCGCCTCGACAAACGTGGCACGAGAGTCGCGCCCGGAAGCAACGAGGTCTGAGGCTCGGGGAACATCCCCTGGAAACGCGAGAAGGGCACGGAACACCGTGCCCTTCTCGTGGGTGCTCACGACACGAGTGCCGGAGCATTGTGCCGCGCTCGAAGCGCGCTCACGCTCACTTCTTACGACGAGCGCGCTTGGCAGCCTTCTTCTTGGTGGCCTTCTTCTTCGTGGCCTTCTT
>JAGQQW010000308.1 GCA_020426005.1 Planctomycetota bacterium
CGAACCACTCTTCTCTTCGCCGCGCGGCTTCTGCACACGCGCGCGCGGCCGCCCGGGTCCGCTCGTGCGCTTCGCGCCGCCGGGTTTCCGAACCGCACCTTTTTTAGCCGGCCGTGTTTCCTTGGCAGGTCGTGTGTTCTTGGCCGGCCGTGTCGCGGGTTTCTTGGCAGATCGCGTCGCGGGCCTCTTGGACTTCTTTGCAGCCATCAGGCGGACGAGAGTAGCAGGCCGCCCGGCAACGCCGAAACAAACCCGCCGGCAGCTTCGTCACCCCTCGGACTACTCGACCGACGGCACCGCGACTCTCGGAGTCGCGACGAGCACCGTAGCGGTGTCCATCGGGCCAGCCGGCCGAATCGAAACACGCTCGGCAAAGGCACAGACGATGCCGGTCGTCAACGCTCCGAGTTCGACCTCCCCGACTCGGATCGCGCCAGCGATCGGCGTCACGAGCGCGCAACTGCCGCCGAGATCGAGCTGCCGCACCCGATCGAGCGTGATGCGCCTCAGTTCGAAGCACGCGTTGCGGACGAGGAGCTCGACACCTTCGGATTCTCGGCGCTCACCCGAAGTGAGCGTGTCCGCTGCGCTCGAACGACGCGAGATCGCTCGAAGCCCCGCATCGAGATGGACTTCGCGAGGCCGACCGTCGTCGCCGACGCGTCCCCAATCGTACAGACGCAGCGTGATGTCCGAGTTCTGCTGGATCTCGTAGAGCACGTAGCCCGCTCCGACCGCATGGACGGTTCCGGGCGGGATCTCGATCACGTCGCCTCGGTGCGCGAACACATGATCCAGCATGCGCTCCTCGACACGCCCATGCCGAGCAGCATCGACCAGGCGCTCGGCGCTTCCATGGAACCCACGCACGAGTTCGGCCCCTTTGCGCGCTTCCAGGACGACCCAGGCCTCGGTCTTCCCGGTATCGCCCACGTCGAGGCTGCGCGCGAGCTCATCGTCAGGATGAACTTGGAGGCTCAAGCGCTGCGTCGCGTCGAGCAGCTTGAGCATGAGCGGAAACCGACCGAACTCGTCAGGCAGCGCCATGCCGAGCAGCGCCTCGCGCGACGTCTCCACGATCGCATGCAAGGTTTCGCCACCGTGGTTGAGGATACGGGCCGACGCCTCGGGGCCGCGGTCGAAGCAATCCCACGTTTCACCCAGACGAGATCGGTCGATCCCGAGCCGGTTCGCGAGTACGACGCCACCCCAGATCTTGTCGAGCGCGATGCGCTCGGGGAGCAATACGGACGGAAGGCGGGGCGGGCTCAATGCAGCGGGATTCGAGGGCTACGAGGAGCTTATCACGCGCTCACACCGCAGGCGCGCGACGATTGGCGCGCGTGGCGACGGCTTCCGAAACTCGCACACTCAGACCGGGACAACGACGAGACGGCGGGGTCCGTGCGCTCCGAACACGAGCGTCTGCTCGATATCGGCCGTCTTGGATGGCCCCGTGACGAACGCCCCACACGATGGGAGACTCTCGCCGGCGATGCGTGCATACGCCTCGTCGAGATCCGCAACGATCGCCTCGCGTGGTACGAGTAGGACGAGCGTTTCGGCCAAGAGAAGCTGCGCACGGGAACCGAGGTCCGAAAAATCGACCCAGCAGGCGCCTTTCTGCCCGATCCGCATGCGCGCCGTCGCGACGAGGACATCGATCCCATCGAGTTCGTGTTTGTCGATCGGAGCCATCGAACGATGGATGTCGCGAGCTGCCAGAAGACGCGCTGCGGGCTCCGTCGCGACCGCACGATCCGGAACGGCCTCGACCAGACGATCCGAACTCCCGGTTTCGCCCCCGGCCTCGATGAGCCGTTGCTCGAAGAGTTGTTCTAGAAGCTCGGCCGAATAACCGGGTGCGCGCTCGGTGGTCGGGTCGTCGCGCGTCACCGTGCGCGGACCGGAGCCGCGTTCGAGCCGGAGCGTCGATTCACCGCCCGCGCGCGAGCGGAACCAGCGCGTGAAGCTCTGGCTCGGCAACTCGGGAAGTTGCCGCTCTCCGCCGACTTGCCAGCGCTGCAGAGCCGCGCTGTGCTTCGCGAAGAAACCCGAGACCGGTCCGAGGGCCTTCGCAGTTCCGATACCGACTCGCCAGAGGCGCTTGTGTGCCAACAGACTCGGGAGCATCGGTGGCAACCCGTGTCGCACTCGTCCTCGCGCCACGAGCTCTCGACGCCATTCGTGCAAGTGACCCGAGATGTCTATCTTCACGGGGCAGACGTCGTTGCACGCGCCACAAAGCGAACTCGCTTTTGGGAGATCGTCGCGCGTTCCACCGCCCAGCGCCGGCGCGAGAACCGCACCGATCGGCCCCATGTAGGTCCAGTCGTAGGCGTGGCCACCTGCTCGCCGATACACGGGACAGACGTTGAGGCATGCGCCGCAGCGGATGCACGCGAGCCCTTCCTCGGCGGGAGTTCCACGCAGTTGACGACGACCGTTGTCGAGCAGAACGACGTGCAACTCCCGCGGCCCCAACCCACGAGCAATCTCGGCCTGCGTACGCGGTTGCGGACCGGTGTAGTGCGTCGCGTAGGTCGTGAGGCGCTGGCCCGTGCTACTCGGTGCGAGCACGGTCAAGAACGTCGCGAGGTCGGCGAGCCGCGGGATGATCTTCTCGATACCGACGACCGCGATGTGCACGTCGGGCAAGCTCGTCCCGAGCAGTGAGTTCGCCTCGTTCTCGATCACGACGAGCGTGCCAGTCTCCGCGACGAGGAAGTTCCCTCCTGTCATGCCGAGATCGGCGGTCAAGAAGAGCGTTCGTAGCGCTCGTCGCGCGGCCATGGTCAGGCGTGTCGGGTCCTCTTCGCCCGGATCGCACATGCCTTCGCGCGCGAACAGATCTCCGATCTCCTTGCGGCTCCGATGGATCGCTGGCATCACGAGGTGACTGGGCGGTTCGCCGAAGAGCTGCACGATGCGCTCACCGAGGTCCGTGTCCGTCACGGTGATCCCGTGTCGTGCGAGGAACTGGTTGAGCTCGCACTCCTCGGTCGTCATGGACTTGGACTTGGCGATGCTCTCGGCTCCGTGACGCTTCGCGATCTCGAGCACGATCCCACACGCGTCGGCTGCCGTCGATGCCTCGTGCACGATGGTCCCGGCTTCACGCGCGGCTCGGGTCCACGAATCCACGAAGCGCTCGTGGTCGTCGCGGACTTCTTGCTTGAGCGCGCGGGCCGTCTCACGACGCTGTTCCCAGTCCGCGATGGACTCGATCGTCGTGTTGCGATGTCCGGCCTTGTAGCGCAGGGCAGCAACGTGCCTCTCGACGAAGTCCTCACGCCGGAGCACGGCCGCGATCCGCTGCGCGAACGTCGTCATGCTGCGCTCCTGAGGATCTCCGCGACATGGTAGAAGGGCAGACCGACACCTTCGATCGCGCGCAGGTGGAGCAGGCACGAGCAGTCACTCGACACGATGCCGTCGACGGGCCCTTGATCCCGCCCCGCGTCGCGCAGACTCGCGAGCTTGTCCTTTCCCATACGCACCGACAGCTCGGGGAACGTCGTCGCGAAGCTCCCACCGAAGCCACAGCACTCGGAAGCAAACTCGGGATCCGCGACGACCAGCCCATCGACCCTCGACAGGAGATCGCGCATCGCGGCGACGCCTCGTGACGGTTGCCCTCGAGATGGGCGCAGTGCCGAGCACGACCCGTGCAAGGCGATGCAGCGATCGACTCGCTTCGGAAAGCGATCCGGCGCATGCCGGGCGAACCACTCGCACCACTCGACGACCGCGGGGCGCGCCTGAGGAGGTCGAACGCTGTCGAGATGGCCGGCGCAACTCGCCGACAAAACGACGATCTCGGAGTCATCGCCTCCCACCGCGGCTTCGAATCGAGCCTCGAGGCGACCACTCGCCGCGCCCGCATTGGAGAGCGACTGGCCACAACAGACGGCGTCGACGACCCGCACGCGAAAACCGACGGCTTCGGCCAATTCGACCGCGGCACGACCGGCCTGCGGCCACAGTTCGTCGACATAGCACGGAATGAAGAAGCGGACGCTGGAGGCCATTCTCGGCATCCTACTCGTCCGTCCGGGGACTTTTCCGCTTCCGGATCGGTGCGAACCTGACAAAGTAAGGCGTGTCGACGCAGTCGATCCACGTCCAACTCAATGCACGAACCACGGGAGCACCTGTGACCGACTCGGATTTCGGCTCCGGAATCTTCTCCGAGAACAAAGCGAAAGGCGGCAACCGCCAGGGCGACGCCAAGAACAGCGAATCGGACGACACGTCTCGATCCAAGGCCGAAGAGCCCCAAACTGCCGCCGCGGCCAAGCCCGACTCGGACACGCCCGATTCGGATGCGCCCGGGCCCGGATCGAAGAAGGCCAAGAAGACGAAGAAGTCCAAGAAGGCTCGAGCTTCTTCGGACGCGAGTACGAAGGCCGATGGCGAAGGCGCTGCCTCTGAGGAGGAATCCGGCGCTTCGATGAAAGCAGCGAGCAAGTCGGCCAAGTCGAAAGCCGGCGCAGCCAAGTCGAAAGCCGCATCGGGTTCGAAGAAGAAGTCCGCCGCAAAGAAGAAGAAATCCGCCAAGACGAGTTCTGCCGACGAGGGTGAGAGTTCGGTCGAACCGAGCGCGGAACACACCTCGGCGGACACGAGCGCCCCGACTTCGAAGGACGCCAACGAAGCGTCGGACGAAACGGCACCGGACGAGACGTCCGCACAACAAAGCGAATCCGGCACGCGACGGCGCCGTGCGCGTCGCGTCGGAGGCCGATTGGGCTCCAAAGACGAAGGGGAGAGCCCGGATCTCGAGGACGCGCTCGACGACGCGTCGTACGAAGAGGATTCGGACGAAGAAGCCGTCGAGCACGACGAGCGCCGCAGCGCGCGCCGTGACCGAGGAGACGAAGACGCGGACGACGAATCGGACGAAGTACGAGACGACGCCCGCAACGAGGATCGGCGGGACGACGGCGAGGGCTCGCGACGCTCGAGGCGACGGCGCGGGCGCC
>JAGQQW010000030.1 GCA_020426005.1 Planctomycetota bacterium
GTGAACCCGCACCCGATCACGATCTCCTTCGCGTTGTCGCCGTCGACATCGTCGATGAGAATCGAGCTGCCGAAGCAAACTCGAGGCGGTCCGTTGACTCTGGTCGTGGAGATCGAGTCCCTGACGACGAAGTACCCACCGGAGCATGGCGTGAGCGAGGATGGACCGCCCCTTGCCGTGATCACGACATCTTCTCCCGGATTTGGCCCCAGGTTTCCGTTCGACGCGATGCTCTCGCCGTATCGATCGAACGCAGCACGTCCCGTGCTCGTGCCGACCGTGCGCACGATGAAGTTCTTGACCTCGTAGACGGTGACTTCGCCCACTTGCAGGCTCGTACCGGAGGACCGTGTCGGTGCTCCGATGAGGACCTCGGGAACTCCATCGGGGGGGAAGGGATAGAGGTCCGCGAAGCAAACGGACCACCCGAACGTCCCCCCGTTACCCACGCCGCGGCCGACGATCGCGCGAGTCGTTCCATTGATGAGGTAGAACGCGCCGAGACCTCCTTGGTCCGCTGGGGCAGTCACTGCGATATCGAGAACACCGTCCCCGTTGACGTCTCGTGCAGCCAAGCGCGTACCGAATCGTGAGTTGGGAGTCGGCTCGCGCCAAGACGCGAGGGGAGTGAACGATCTCCCGGAGACCAGTTCGACGAGCCCCGCCTGCGGATCGCCAACGAGGAAGTCGGGGTGTCCGTCTCCGTTCTGATCACCGACTGCGAGTACCGCTTCTGCATTTCGGTAACGCCGCGAGATCTCGTACGCTTGCTGTGCCAGCGCGTTCGACGCGAGAAGCAGAATCCAGAGAGCGCGCAAGAACAGAGATTCGGTCGCGGACACGTGGGCCTCCATGGAATGCACCGTCTTCCGAACCGCAATGCGCCGGAAAACGTGACGGTGATTCGATGGATTGCGGCGGATCCACCGAGGGCCCGCAGCCGCGAGAATCACGGCAGCGTACGCCTCGTCAGCGTCACCGAATCATGAAGTGCCGCGCGTTGGTCAAGTGACTGAACTCCAGCTTCGTCAGATCGATCACGAGTGCCTGGAGGTGCATGGATAGCGGTGCGTAGGCAGCAACGTTCCCGCTCGACCAGCGAGGTTGGGGGGAAGCCTTCCCACTGCCGTCGAGGAAGCCGATCCAGTTGACGAACGGCCCGTGGTTGACGAGGTTCGGAAGTAGCGCCGTGAAGACGTCCGGAACGAGGGTGAACTTTCCGGTGGCATTCCCGAACTGTTTGGGGGGACCGAGCCCCGACAAGCTACCGAGGATCATGAAGAACTGACCGCCGAAGGCTGGACCGACATCGATGTTCATCGTGACCGTGCCGCCACGCGTCGCGTTCACGTAATTGTCTGCCGGTGTGAACGACCACTTCTTGGGTGAGTGGATCTGGAGTGAGCTGAGCCAGTTCGGATAGTTGTCCCAGGGAGCCGTACAGGCAAGGTCGAAGACACCGTCTTGATCGACGTCGCCAAGGTATCCGAGCTGGGGTCGAATCCCGCCGTTGTTCACATTCAGGCTGAATCCTCCGAGCGGCAAGAAGCTGCGCCCCGACCAGAGCTGCACGTCGTCCGTTCCTGCGATCGCGAGGTCGCGCACGCCGTCGTTGTTGATGTCCGGAACGCGCACGATGTCGATGCCGAAGTTGAGAATCGGTGGATTCGGAGTGAATGTCCTAGTGCGTTTCCACGCGGACGTGGTCGTGTCGAAGTCGTAGACGTCGACTTGTGCTGTGCGATTGTTGAAGCCGCTACCGAAGACCAGTTCCTTTTCGTTGTCCTCATCGACATCGTCGATCAGGATCGAGCTACCGAAACACACGTTCAGCGGTCCTGGGATGTGGGCCGCGGTGATGTTGCTCTTGATGACGAAGTAACCACCGCTACAGCCCCCGATTGACGTGTAGTGACCTTTGGCCGAGATCACGATTTCGTCACCAGGTCGGCCGTCGAGGTCGCCATTGGATGCGACGTCCTCACCGTACCTGTCCAAGCTGCGAGTGCCATTCGATGCACCGACGTGCTTTACGACGAAGTTTTTCACTTCGAAGATTCGAACCTCGCCCGTTTGGTTCTTCGATGCTGACGACCAGCTCGGGGCTCCTACGACGACCTCCGGCACACCGTCTGGCGTAAACGGGTACACGTCAGCGAAACACACGGACCAGCCGAAGTCGCCGCCGTCACCGACTCCCTGACCGACGATCGCGAGCGTCTTACCATCGATCAGATAAAACGCCCCCTTGCCGGCTTGGTCCTTGGGAGCCGTCACGACGAAGTCGGGGATGCCGTCCGAATTCACGTCACGTGCTGCGAGGCGCGTCCCGAATTCAGACCCCGGTGTCGGTCCGCTCCACGTTTTGATCGGTGTGAACGAGTGTCCGGACACGAGTTCGGCCACGTTCCCATCCGGGTCACCGACGAGAAAGTCTGGATGGGTGTCGCCGTTCCAGTCACCGACTGCGAGTACCGATTTGGCCTGTCGATAGCGGTGTGTGATGTCGTAAGTCGTCTGCGAGCGGGCAGTCGAGACGTTGATTGACACGGTGATTGCCAAGAGCAATGGGATTCGTGCAGAGGTCACGGGCATGTGGGGACGTTCTCCTATCGTACCAAGCACCCGTGAAACCGTGAACGAATGAGCGTTGTGACTTGTTTTCCGTCAACAATTCCATGCCCGTGATGCCGTGCGCACGATGAGGCACAGCTGTCATGTCGATGCGAAGGAGTCTCCAGGCAGGGGGGCAAGCCTCACGCCGCGATGAAGCGCTTTCATTCGATCGCCCGATCGGCCTGTGTGAGAGTGCGGAAATACTCCCGTTTCGCGTGGGGCGCTTTGCACGACGCGCTTCGTTGGTTGGAATGCGTCCCAACCCCCGGACTGATCACCCATGAAGAAGCCGGACTCGCGCACGCCTGCTCCGCGACCTTTCGAGCCACAGCCCACGACGCACCCGTTCGGATCGACCAGCCATGTCGCCATTGACTCCGAGGTCGAAAGTCTGCTCGCCCACATCCTCGAGAAGTCCGGAGGAGAACGAGACGCTGTTCGAGCGAGGATCGAGGCTGAGCATCCAGAGTTGGCACCGTCCCTTGCCGCGTGTTTGGGCTTTCTCCATCGAGCTGGACTCGATTCCGCTGCATTGCCCTCGCGGGTCGGCGACTACCGCATCCTGCAACGAATCGGCGCAGGCGGCATGGGCGTCGTCTACGCGGCTCATCAAGAATCGATCGGGCGACGCGTCGCCCTCAAGTTGTTGGTCGATGCTTCGGCTGACGTGCAAGCGAGATTCCACCGCGAGGCGCGGATCATTGGCAACCTGCGGCATCCCTCCATCGCCGAGGTGTACGAATTCGGCGTGATCGACACGATGTCCTTCCTGTCCATGGAGCTCGTCGATGGGTTGGATCTAGCGCGAATTTTGAGCGATACGGCGAACACGACTCGGGACTTCGCGGCTTCCGATGCACGATCGCAAACAAGACCGAACGGGACCGGGCAGGACGATCTGATCTTGGCTCGAGTCCTGGGGATAGAACCGGACCTCGCACCCGAAACTTTTCGACAATCATGGACGGAGTTCTGTGTGGAGGCAGCCGTACGAGTGGGTCGTGCGCTGCAACACGCCCATGTCGCGAACGTCGTACACCGAGATGTCAAGCCTTCGAACATCATGGTCGATCGGAGGGGGCGCTTCGTCCTCGTGGATTTCGGACTCGCGCGGACGGATGATGGCCTGGCGCTCTCGCGAACGGGATTGCAAGTCGGGTCGCTTGCGTACATGGCACCTGAGCAACTCGACTGCAAACGGGACCTCATCGGACCGGCGACGGATGTTCGTGGCCTTGGAGTCACGCTCTTCGAACTGTTGACGCGACGCCGCGCGTATTGTGGGGATTTACCGGGCGAGGTCGTTGCTGAAATTCGACTCGGAAGCGTGCCTCGGATACGCGATGTCGACCCGACGCTGCCGTCGCGTCTCGATGAAATCGTCTTTCGCGCCATGCAGTCGGATGTGGCTTGCCGCTATCCGAGTGCGGGTTCCATGGCAGACGACCTCGAACAATGGGCTGGTGCCGACACGCGGACCAAAGCGTTTACTCAGCCAGCCGTTGTGCAGAACTCGCGTCGTCCTGCCAAACGCGTCAGTGTGTTTGCAGTCCTCTGCGCCGCCTTGCTTCCGCTCGCACTAGCCGGCTATTCGGGCGATGCCACGACGCATCGCGCTACTTCGTCGGAGGCAGCCCGAGCCGTGGCGTGTCTCGAGCTGGGACTTCAGCAACTCGAAGACGGTCAGGACCATGAAGGCCTGACCAGCCTCCAAAGAGGAGTGGACCTCGGAAGTGATGAGTGTCGGTCCGAACTCGCACGATATCACTGCGAACGGTTCGACTACGCTGCTGCACTGAGTGCGTGGGGGCATCTGCCCGAACAGCGTCACGACCGTGAGCTGTACGCCAAGGCACTTCTACGAAGTGGAGGAAACACCGCGGCGCTGGCCGTGTACCGCCAACTACTGGCGGACGACGATCCATCTGTGGAGTCACTGGCTCGCGCTGCCGAAGCAGCTGCGCAATGCGGCGAACTCTCGCAGTCCCAGGCTTGGTTCGATGCAGTTCTGGCGCAGGGTTCCGTCGACGAACTTTCGTACAATGCGTTGTATTCGCTTTGCCGTGCGATCCGGCAGTACGATGTGAAGCCAGACGAAGAGATCGCGTTCGTGCGATCCTGCGTGCAGGCATATCCTGAGATCCCTTGCCTCGTCGGCCAATTGTCGACGAGCCTTCTCGCGCTGGGTCGCGTCGAGGACGCTATCGACGCGGCGCGACGAGCGACCGCTCTCGCGCCTGACGTGGCGCCTTGGCACATCCTCCTGGGACGAGCTCTCACGACCGCGGAACGGTTCGACGAAGCACTGTCGGTCTTCGCTCTTGCAGCCGCTCTCGAACCGAATCGCGACGTCTCGGCCGACGAGATCTCCGCAGCGCTCGTTTGTGCAGGACGTTTTACAGAGGCGAAAAGGGTCTTGTTGCATGCAGTGGCACGAGGTAGCCACCACTACTTGCTCTACGAACGTCTGGGTTTGATTCTGAGCCGAGAAGATCCTGCGGCGTCGATCCAACACTACCGCAAAGCGCTCTACTATCGCCCTGACTCCCATACGTCCCGTTGTCGGCTCGCCCTAGCCTTGAGCTTGCAAGGTGACGTGTGCGAAGCCGAGTCTCTCTTCGAGTCACTCGTTTTCAGCGAGGAACAGATTTCGCTCGATGGTTCCTCGCGTACCACGCACGCCGTACGAGCGATCGCCGCTGCGGAGCTCGCGGTGATGTACACGAGTCGCCTTGCGCATGGCATCGCTGACTCTGCACGGCAGTGGACAACAGGGGCGTTACGGATCTTGTCGCGTCACGATGTGCGCGAGACGCGCTAGCGTGCGACTGAGCATCTTGCGCGTCGCTGATTCACTCTTCCCGATGCGCTGCGCGATTTCAGCTCGCGGCAAACCGTCGAGATAAGCCAGCGCGAGAAGCTCGCGCTGATCCTCTCGGAGCGAATGCAGCGCTTGGAGTACGCGCTCGATATCTTCGCGGCGAGCCGCGATTCCACTCGGGGAAGGGCCAAGTGCTTCGATCAAGGCCTCGTGTCGCGCTTCATCGAGGCTCAGCGCCTCGCGTGCTCGAGATCGTTTGCCCTGCTCGTAATACCGATGTCGATCGATGATCTTGCGCAACGTCGCGCGAACGAGCCATGCTTCGAGCCCGTCCTTTCCGTCTTCGATCGCAGCTCCGGGGAGGGCACGCAGAACTTCCCGAAGCGCGGATTGAACGATGTCGTCAGGGCTTTCCTTGTCGAGGATATTGCCAGCGCGCGCTCTGACGAGGTGGAGCAGGTTGGCATAGTTCTGCTCGAGAAACCCGTCGATCGCACCCGGTTCGGCGGTACGGATTCTTCGAAGCCATTCGTCGTGGTCCGTCGGTTCTGTCACGAGTATCAGCGCAAGACCGAGTGAAGTGGCGGGGTCACGTGGGTGGATCGTGGTTTCGAATCCCAGGATTCACTTCCTACTCCGCAACCGTATTTCGGCGACGCTCGTGACTGCTTTTCCAGAACATGTGCTGCTATCGCCCGATCGGTCGGATCGACGTCACCGCGAACTTGGCCGGTTTTCCCTCGGACGCGATCAGCGCTCGCGTTGGGTCGAGCACGGTCAGCGCTTCGACCTGGCCTTTGAGCGGGAGATTGTCCCTGGTGAACTCGATCGTCCTGACCGCTCCCGTGTCTTCGCTCGTACGTGCAGTGAGGTCGGGTGCCGCGAACGTCCACAGCTCGTCGTAGGTCGCGAGGATGACGCGGTTGGTCTGTGGTTCGTAACTCGCGGCCGTGATCATGCGCTCTCGCTTGTTGCCGCGAAGTCGCAGCACACCGACACGGCGCGCTTCGCGTTTCGTGTCCGCGAGCCAGGCCTTCGGTGACTCGATCGACCACAGATCCGCGACGTCGCCCGTCGTCTTCGTCGCCATACCGAAGTTGCCGCTGCGCGGATCGAACCAGAGGGCCTCGACGTCCGGATAGTCCTTCGGCTCGAGGCCCGAATACGAGAGCTGCCACTCGGCGGCGCTCTTCGTCCGCAAGCGTGGAAGCGCAGCGCCTTTTGCATGCGAGGCGCGGATCGTCGTGAGGTCGTTCGCGATGTCGGGTTCTTCGCACACCCACAGTCTCGGCGTGATTGCACCGAAGCGCGCGAGATTGCGTCCGACGTCGCCGAGGACGACGTAACTCCGCGACTCGTGCATCGCGATGGTCATGTCCTCCCAATCGAAGTTGCGGGCGCCGACAACGTCATAGAAACAAACCGGCGTGCCCTTGCGGTCGAGGACGAGAAGACGCTTTGCGTTGCCCGAATCCTCGTGTGCGAAGACGAATCCCGCGGACCGGACCGACGTCGCGAGGCCACTGATCTCTTGGACGCCGGGGCAGTCGACTTCGAAGCGCAGCGGAAACTCGTAATCGGGGGCGGCACGTTGCTCGTCGCGCTCGTCGACGATGGCGCTCGGTTGCCCGTCTCGGAGGGTCGCGATCGCGGCGACGGTGGCGAGGGCGGCAAAGAGCAGGATCGTCAGTGCGACGATTCCATGACGTCCTTCTCCGTGCGGAGATCGAGTCATCGCTTGTGGACGTCGCGGACGAGCACGAGCAGGTTCCTTCCGTTCTCGCGCGAGTATTCGATCGACGTCAGCATCGCGCGCATCAGGTTGAGGCCCATGCCGCCTTCACCAGGCGTGCCCGGTGGTAGACCGATGCAATCGTCCTCGGCCCGCTCGATTCCGTCGTCCCACAGGCAGATACGAATGCGGGCTTCGTTGGCTTCGAACTCGACGTCGATGACGCCAGGGTTCCCCGAATAGCCGTGTCGCACGATGTTGGTCGCCGCCTCGTCGAGGGCGAGCATCAACTCGGAACGCAGACGTCCGTCGATCGCGCCGGCTCGTTCGCAGAACTCCACGAAGCGATGTCGCAACGCGGAGATCGCCGCCAACTCGGCTCGAATCCGTACTCTGCTGTGCGCTCGCCTCATCCGGTCCTTGTCGAAGTTTCGGGACGCTCGCCGCAACCCCGATCGAACGAACCGGGTGCTACCGTCAGTAGGTCAGCTCGAGAACCGGCGCGCTTCCGGTCTGGACGATACCAGACGTGACCGTGTACGACCCGAGCGAGAACACTCGAGCGCACTGAACGGGTCCGCAGGCCTGGACCCGTCTGCCGAGGCTCCAGACGACGCCCATCGGATTGGCCGCCAGGTCGAGGGTCAGAGTTTGGCAATGGAACGTGACGAGTCGCCATACGTCGTTGGGGGGGATCGGCAAGGAGGCGCTCGCCGTTCCGTTCTTCGCGAGTGCGAATCTTAGCTCGATCCAATCGGTGTTTGCGAAGCAGTCCGTCGCTGGATACGGAAAGATCTTGTCATCCATCGCCCGTGGAAGGAAGCCGCCCGCGAAGGTCCCCTTGTCGGACAGACCGAACACGAACAGCGTCGGCGCATTGTCCGGCAGGTTGGTTGCCGTGAACGTCGCGTTGCCACCGATCTCCACGGCCGTGTCGTTGACCAAGATCGGCTGACGCGGAGCCTTGAGCGTCGTGTCGGAAAACTGACACCTCGGACCGATCTTCCCGAAGTCTTCGCCCTGGCTGTAGCACACGAACGGAATGTCCATGTCCCAGTTTCCTGCGGGCTGGTTGACGATTCCGATTTCGATCATCAAGTAGCCGTTGTCGAAGTCGCGATGGAGCCACGGCCTCGGCAGCTTGAATCGTAAGTCGAACGAGCGCGGTGCCGTCGTCGCTTGCTTCGCTTGTAGCGGCAACTCGAGCTTGCCGCTGAAGACTTGCTCGCCGATCCCCAGGCGATTGTCGACGAACTTGGTCGACAGTCCGGAGTACTCGTTGTTCGTGTAGCCGATGACCACGAAGCAGTCGACGAACTTCTTGGCAGGGAACTCGACGTCCTTGCGCCCATCAGCGCGGAAGGCGAACTCTTTGAGCAAGGCGCTTCGGGCAGAGCCCGGAGGTGCGACCTGATACACGAGTTGCATACGAGCAGGCCCGTTGTAACCAAACGGCAGGGAAGTCGATGACTCACCCTCACGGTTCGCGAGCGAACTCGGAAAGACCGTCTTGGTCTGTGCGCGAATATCGCTGGCCGCAACGAGGGCCACGAGCGCGAGTGTCGTAGTCACTGCCCGATGGCGGGGATGGGGCGATCGCATGGCGTACTCCTGGCGTTGGATCTGGGACTTCCTGTTCATCGACGGGTCAGGAAGCGCGACCTGAGCGGAAGACAAGCCTCAAGTGGGCTGTTCGAAATCCCGACAGACTCACGGGGTCGCACTGTGTCGCGACCGATCCATCAGGGGCGCATGGTCGATACAGCCGAGGGGGCGTGTTGAGTCAAGATCATCATCTCAAGGTGCAGCAAGTCGGGAATCCTCAAGATACGAGTCCCGAATTGCGCTACGCGCAGCTTCATCGAGATCTGGAACGCGGGATGGAATCCGAGCGCGCCTATGCCGATCTCGCGCGCGTCTGCATCGAGCTCGGAAAGATCGGAGAAGCGGCCAAGACTCTCCGGAACGTGCGTTCTCCAGAGCTGACTCTCGAGATCACGAAGCTGCTCGCGACCCAAGGCGTTATTGCTCATGGAATCGGCGGCGCTTCTGCTGCGGGAATGGGGCGCGCGCACGAGCGTGCTGCGGGTTCTGGTACCGAACATCGTGCACAACAGCCACGGCCTGCCGCGTCGGGGCCTGATCCTCGTTCTGACAGGCGAGGTCAGCCAGCTCCACGTGTTTCGCCGCGTCATCCCGGTGCAGCGGCGCTCGGCACGGTGCGAAACGACGTCGCTCCGTCGCAGGATCCTCGAGCTGCCCAGGCTCGCGCGAAAGCGGCGATGAATCCCGCGGCGGGGACTCCTGTCCGACAGGCCGTCGCCGACGCGTCGACGCGTCCATCCGCTGCGCAGCGCCCGTCTACTCGACGTTCCAACGCAGTGGCTGCGCCAGCAGCACACGAAATGGCGGCATCGCCGGCACGTGGACCTTATGACGCCACGGTCGTCGCCTTCGCGCCCGAGCAACTCGACGCGAACGCGACGGGTCGTGCTCCTGTGTCGATCGAAGAAGCGAGCTTCGACGCATCTCCGCGCGGCCAAGAAGTGCCGATGCACGTTCCCGTCAGCGAGACGGAGACGGACAGCGATTCCGTCGAGACCTACGACGAAGGCACCGTCACGGGAGAACTCCGCGACGCTGCGTTGTTCTTGCTCCAAGATCACATGCCGATCTTGACGCTGCTGCTGACGCTCGCCTTTCCACTCGCTGCGAGTCTCGGGTTCCTCGTTCCCGCGAGTCTCGGCGACGGGCTTACGTTCGTGCTCCGGACGCTACCGCCTCTGTGTGTCCTGGCGGTTTTCTTGCACGTCGCGGGTCAGATTCTCGATGGCGCGAGCGAAGGCGACGAAGAGCCGGCGCCCGCGGGCGAGCTCTTCGCCGGAGTCGCGCGCGGTGCGCCGCGTAGCCTCTTCGCGTTCGTCACGCTCGCACTCATCGGCTTCGGTCCGTCGATGCTCGCACGCGTTGCGGGTATGCCGGCCACCGAAGCGATGCTCCTCGGGGTGTTCGGTGTCGCGTACGTGCCTCTCGCGTTCTTGGGCCTCGTCATGGCGCGATCGTCGGATGCGGCGATGCCGATCCCCGTGGTGCGCGCAATCCTCGCGGCACGCGGTGACTACTTGCGATTGACCGCGATGTGCGGAGTCCTGATCGTGATGCCGGCGATCGCGGTGATGCTTGGCGCCGGTTCCGCGTTGTTGCTCCAATCCGCATTGGCGGGTCCGCTGATCGTCATCCCGGGCTTCATGCTCGCGAGATGCATCGGTCGCCACGGCTACGAACATCGAGAGTTGTTGCTCGCGGCCTTCGGAGTCGCCAGCGAGACCATCGCGCACGACCCGAGAGCGCGGGCGCGCGCACTCGCACGACAGCGCATCGCTCGCGGTCCGGAGCAGCGCCGCGCCCCGGCGCCGCGCACCCGCCGCCAAGTAGAGCCGACCGTGCGCACGGTGACCGAATCGCGGGAGATCGAGGCGAACTCGCCGAATCCACGCCTTCAGAACAAGCGTCCGCTCGGCATCGAACAGTTCGCACCGAGTGTCGCTGCGCAACGAGCGGAGGAAGCCGCGATGGTCCATGCGCACGCGCAGCACGCTGCACCTGTCGCGCACGCAGGAGCGCCGGTGCCGCCAGTCGCGCACGCAGCGAGCGGCATGCCTTCTCGACGTCCGATGGCGCGCCCGGTGCAGAAGCCGATGGCCCGACCGGTCGCTCGCGAGATCGGAACGGATCCGGCACAGCCTTCGCGCCGCTTCGGTCGCAGCGCGATGCCGTCGCCTGCACCTCGTTCGGGCGTCTACCCGTCGCAGCTACACGAAGCGGGCCCCGAGGCCCGCGAGCCCGAGAACGGCTCGCTGGCCGTGCCGCCACCGCAACCGCGTGGACGCGATCCGCGGCAGCAGCGCTGAGCTCGTGTCCTGAGTCGCTCAGTCTTGTTCGGGCTTGCCGTCGATCTTGTTCGGATCGCTGGCAGCTACGAACGGCTGCTTCTTCGTGAGATCGATCACGACGAACGCGGACCAGACGTCCTGACCTGCGAGGGTCGACAGATTCGGGACGACTGGCAGCTTGGCTTCGCCGCCCACGATCGCGGTCAAGAAGACCGGGCTCAGGTCCAAGCCGACGACCGTGAAGGCGTCGAACGCGAGGCAGAGTTGCACGCCCATGTCATCGAGAACGATCTTCGGCGACGTTCCGGTGCCCGAGATCAGAGCGAGCGCAAGAGAACCGTTGTAGTCGTCGGCGCAGATCAGCTGCACGCCGTTGTTCGCATCCGTCTCGTCACCGATGGTCGGAACCTTGATGCCGCTGACGCGGTTGCGGTTGTTGGTGTTTCCCGTGCTGGAGTCGACCCACGTGACGACGATGTCGCCGGCTGCGGTCTGCGTGTGATACGGCTCGTCCACGTCGGCCGTGCCGTCCGTGAGCTGCGCTTCGTTCCACGTCGCACCCGCGTCCGTGCTGAAGAGGACCATCGCCGACTCGCTCTGCGATGGCTGACCGAACTCACCCGAGATCGAGATCCGATCGCCGCGCCAATCACAGCGCTCGATGAGGTTGACGTCCTTGATCGACGCCTGGACTTCGGTCGCGGTGTTGTTCTTGAAGCCAGCACCCTTGCCTCCCTTGTCCATGCGGAAGAAGGCCTGGTTGAGGACGTTGCCCGTGCCGTTGCGATCGTCGAAGTAGACGATTGCGACCGAGTCGCCCTGCGCGATGACGTCACTGTCGTCGACGTCGATGGTTGACTGCGTGTTGACGCGGATGACCGGGTTGGTCGCGCTGCTGCCGTCGCCGACCCACGTCGCGCCTGCGTCGTTCGTGTAGCAGAGGTAGACGTCGTCGCCGCTGCCGTCGCGAGAGTTCTGCGTCGTCACGTAGACGTTGTTGCCGCTGACGGCGACCCGCTGGTTGGCGTCGACGCCCGAAGCGACGGTGATGTTCGTGCAGTCGTGCGGCGCGGTCCAAGAGTCACCGCCGTTCGACGTGATGCTCGCGTAGGTGTTGTTCCCGGCGTTGCCGAGACCGACGGTGTCATCGGCCCAGATGATCGCGACGACGTTGTTGTCGGCGGCGATCTTGGGACCGTCGACGTCCGCGACGTTCTTCGACGCGAAGTGCGTCGTGACGCGCACGCCATCCTTCTCCAGCGTCATGTTGCCGGAGCTATCGACGCTGACGCGCGAGTAGAAGAGCTCTTCGTTCGTCGGCAGGTTGGCGTCCGTGTAGAGCGCTTCGAAGGCCAGGTGGAACTTGCCGCCTGCGGCGACCGCGACCATCTCGCACGACGACGGGCTCGATCCATCGTGCTTCAGGGTCGGCGTCGTGCCGGCGTGACCCGTGCTCGCGAGGAGCGGGCCTTGGAACGTCTTGCCCTGGTCGACGGACACGTAGACGAGGGGGGCAATGCTTCCTGGAGTCAGCTTGTCGGACAGGACCGCGATCCATACCGTGCGGCCTTCGCACGCGAACTCGGTTCCGTTGCCTTCCCACAGTTCGGTGGAGGAGCCGAGCTTGTAGATCTCCTTGCGGTCGATGAAGGTGCGACCACCGTCTTCCGAACGCGCGTACTCGAGGCGCGGAATGAAGCCGGTAGCGTCCATGTCACTGTGGACCAGGTGGACGACATTGGCGGTGGGGGCGAACTGCTTGGCTGCATCGCGGGGCAGGAGCGATGTCGGGGAGCAAACCTTCTGGGAATAGTAGGTGTTGTCCTTGGCTTTCGTGTCGTCGACGGTCTGCATCGTGCGCAGGTGTCGTTCGACGTTGCGAACGGTCGTTTGGGCGTAGGTGGTTCCGGCGATGGCCGTGAGAGGCAGGATCGTCGCGGCGAGAGTCAGTCGGTTCATCGGTTTCGTCATCCTCGAAGGGGGGCACGAAAGGGCTCGAGATAAGTGCCGATGACGATCGGGCCCTTTGGTGAGCCGGATGTGGACGCCAGTTGAAGAGTCCGTGATGAAAGGCGGGTCGTTTCGGGACTCCGCGAGCCAGCCACTTGCTTGCCTGGGCGCGGCGGGAGGGCCATGCTCCTTTCGTGACTCCGCAATCCGACAAGAAGGACACTGTTCTCGTCGCCAACGGCCAAGGCTTCTGGGGAGACTCGATCCTCGGGCCCGTTCGACTCGTGCGTGAAGGCCCGCTCGACTATCTGACGCTCGACTATCTGGCCGAAGTCACGATGAGCATTCTGCAAAAGCAGAAGTTGCGCCGACCCGAGACAGGCTACGCGACCGACTTCGTGGTCATGCTCGATCGTCTTCTCCCCGAGATCGTCGAGAAGGGCGTGAAGGTCATCGCCAACGCAGGCGGCGTCAATCCGATGGCGTGCGCAAAGGCGTGCATCGACATCGCGAAAAAGCACGGCATCTCGGACCTCGCGATCGCGTGTATCGAAGGCGACGACGTGCTCGAGCGTCTCGATGGTTTGATGGCGGAGGGCGAAGAGCTACGCAACATGGACAGCGGCGAGCCGCTCTCCACGATTCGCGATCGGATCTCGAGTGCCAACGTCTATCTCGGTGCAGGACCGATCGTCGATGCGCTCGCACAAGGCGCGCAGATCGTCGTCGGTGGACGCATTTCCGATCCGAGTCTCGTCATGGCGCCGTTGATCCACGAGTTCGGCTGGTCGATGGACGACTGGGATCGTCTCGCATCCGCGACCGTTGCGGGACACATCCTCGAGTGCGGCGCGCAGTGCACCGGCGGTAACTTCGCTGACTGGCGTCGGATTCCCGACCTCGCGCGCATCGGCTATCCGGTGGTCGAGGCGCACCCCGATGGTAGTTTCGTGATCACGAAGCACGACGGCACCGGTGGTGCAGTCGATCTCGAAACCGTCACCAGCCAGCTCGTCTACGAGATGGGGGATCCGAAGCGCTACATCGGCCCCGACGTCGTTGCCGACTTCACGACGATCCAGCTCGAGCAGGTCGGCAAGGATCGCGTTCGCGTGTCCGGTGTGCGGGGTGAGCCGGCGACCGACACGTTCAAGATTTCGATCTCTTGGGAGAACGGCTACAAAGCCATCGGTCAGCTGACCGTCGCCGGACCCGATGCGATCGAGAAGGCACGCCTGTGCGCCAACGTCGTGTTCGAACGGCTCGCACTGGACGGCGTGCAGTTCGCACCCGAACAGATCACCGTCGAACTCCTCGGTACGGGAGTCTGTCACGCCGGCATCACCCAGATGCCCGTCGATCCTCCCGAAGTGGTGCTCCGCGTCGGTGTGCGTGGGCCCGACGCCGCGCCGCTCGAGCGTTTCGGTCGAGAAATCGTACCGCTCGTGACGTCCGGCCCGCCGGGCGTGACGGGATTCGCGGGCGGACGTCCGCGGGCACAAGAGGTGATCGACTACTGGCCGGCACTCGTCAAGAAAGGACGCATCGACGTGCGGACGACCGTCTTGAGGAGTTGAGTCCCGTGCCTCTTCATGCTGCTCGCGTCCTCATCGCCATCTTGGTGAGTCGTCTCGGGACGCGGACCGCGTCTACCACGGAAGCGCCTTGCCGCTCGCGTGCCAGAACGTGCCCGTGTCCTCGATGCCGAGCTGCGTAAGACGACGTGCGATCCCCGTGGCCGATTCTTCGGGGCTCATCGTTCCGCGGCCCTGGGTCATGTCGGTGGCGACATAGCCAGGATGCAAGATGGCGACCGCGATTCCAGCGGGGCGTAGGTCGTTGGCGAGGGAGACTCCGGCCGCATTGAGCGCCGCCTTGGACATGCGATACCCGTAGTAGCCACCGCTCGAGTTGTCCGCCATCGAGCCCATCAGGCTCGAGACGAGACCGATCTTGCCTCCGGGGCCCATGCGGCGCAGGAGCGCGAAGACGGAACGTAGCGCGCCGAGAGCATTGACTTCGAACTGGCGGAGGATCGCGTCGCCCTCCGGCGTCTCGAGCAATTCCTCGAGCGAGTCGGGCTCGCTGATGCCCGCATTGCAGATCAACAGGTCGATCGGTTCCTGGAGGCTATCGGCGAGGCGGAGCATCGAACTCGTGTCCCGCACGTCGACACCTTCGTGCACCTCGACGTTGGATTGGCTGGAGGAGGGGGCTTGGCTCGCGAGCTCGTCCAGTCGGGGACTCGTCGAGCGACACACCGCGTGCACGGTGTCGCCGCGTTGCGCATAGAACTCGCAAAGCGCGAGCCCGATTCCGCGATTGCTACCCGTGACGCAGACCCGAGCCATGGGTCAGCGTGCCGCCGCGCCCTTCTTCGCGCCGTCTTCGTTCTTCCCGTCGTCGGTCTTTCCGTCCGTACCCTTGTCGCCGTCTTTGGGCTCGGCGGTTCCTCCGTCGGGCTTCTCGCCGTCAGAACCAGGATCCGCCTTGCCGCCCCGTTCCATCTTCTTGCGCATCGCTTCGTTGGCGGCGTCGACGGCTTCCTTCAGCGGGTCATCGTACTTCTGCGCGAGAACCCAGGCTTTCCACTCCTCTTCGAGCTTCGCGAGATCGATCCGCTTGAAGACGTACTCGGTATTCTTCTCGCGATTTCCGTCGTTCTTGAATCGCTTGACGAAGCGCGGCACGAGGTCGTTGTACGCCTTGTTGTCGCTGTGCAGGAGGAAGTGACAGAGCGCCCAGCCCTCCGCGTAGCAGACTCCCGGATTCGAGTAATACTCGCGCTGCGTGTATTGCAGGATCTTCTCGACCGGCACGTGCTTCCCCGCCTTGACCGCGGCCTTGATCGTCGGCAGGCGCGCATCGTTGAGGCGTCCCAGCTCGGCCGGCATCTTGCGGCCACCGACGTTCTTCGGCGTCGCCGTATAGAAGTAGTCGCCCATGCCTTCGTTGACCCACGAAGGGAGGTCGATCCAGGAGACCACGTACCAGTGGAAGTATTGGTGCCATCCTTCATGGGCAGCGACGCCGAGGATGTCCATCTCCATGCGGCGTTTGACGGCCTCGAAGTCGATCCCGTCTTCGTCACCCGTGATGGGGGTCTGCGGCTCGTCCATCCATCGACCGGTGTCGTAGAGCACCATCTCGCGGTCGGTCGAGCTGTAATAGCCAGCGGCGCCTGCCGCCCCCGAGTAGTCGAGGAAGGCCTCTCGGTTCTTGAAGAGCTTCACCGCGTATTGCTTGCCGGACGAGGGCTTGCCAGGCGGGAAATACTTCTTGTAGACCTTGAGCATGCCCTCCATGTGGTCCGCGAGGCGCTTGGCCTTGTCCTTGTCCACCTGGCTCTGGATCTGATAGTTACGGGTCGTGTAGATGATCCAGCCCGTGGGGGCGTGTCGGGGGCGCCAGGGGCCCTTCTTGAGTCCGTCCTGTGCCGCGAGAGCACCGGAACCCGCGATTGCGGGCAGGCCGAGCGCGAGAAGCGCGGCCGCGAGCAGCCTTGCGGCCGAGCGAGGGCAGGAGCGATGTACGTGGAGCGATCCGAGCATGAGCGGGCCAAACGAAGCCGAACGGCAATGGTTCCTTGTGGGCCGGGGATTGTAGCAGCTCACTCGGTCGTTGCCTTCTCGTTGCTGGCGGCTGCGCCCGCGTCGTGCGGCGCGAGACTCGACGCACGTGAGCCCCGTTTCCGGCCGGAAAGCTCTTGTCCGAACGCGCCTAGGCATCTTTGATAACGCGACTTCCGGCGACGCCGGCCCCCGCCATGCTTGCCGAAGACCCGTTCCACAACACGTCCTCCCGGATGCAAGACACGATGAAGAAGATCCTCGTCGCCGCTCTCTTCGGCACGCTCCTCCTCGCCGCCACGAGCTGCGGTACCGTCCGCCGAGCGGGCAAGGACCTTGCAGTCACGCTCGCGTCGCCCGCGATCATCCTCTACGGCGCGGGAACGGACGGCGCGATCGATGCGCGCAACATCCAGACGGGCCTCGAAGCCGGAGATGCGGTCTCGGTCCTGGCGTTCCCGTTCACCTTCCTCTATCGCGCGGTCGATCACGGCGTGTCGTGCTTGCTGCACGCGGGCGACTTCCTCGTGAGCCCGATCTACGGCCTCGCGGAGCTCGGTGGTCACCCGGACACCAAGATCCAGCCGCTGATGATCTATCGCGGCTTCCTCGATGCCGAGGAAGAGACGACGGTCGACGTGGCGACCGGCGAAACGACCTCGCGCTGACCGTTCCGTCCGCCGGGCCGGACTCCAGGCAGCCCTGCGAAGGAGTCGAAGAGTAGGACCATGCTCTTGGTCCTCGCTCCACTGCCGCACCTCGATCGCGTGCAGTTCGTCGAGCGGCTCGATCACGCCGGCCCTGTTCACGAGGTGCACGCCGCACACTTCGAGCCTGGCGGTGCCGGCTTGGTCGCGCTGCGGGCTGCGCGTGCACTCGGATTGCGTGCGCGCCTCGTCGCGTTCCGGGGGCCCGGAAGTCTCGGCGACCTGATCGCGACTTCGTGCAGCTCCGAATCGATCGATGTCGCGTGGCTATCGATGGCGGCGCCGACGCCGATGCGGGCGATCTACCACGGATGCGACGCGAGCGGAGCGATGTCGCGTCACGTCTACCGGGAACACCCGCCTCGACTCTCGGACACCGAACTGCGCTCCTACCTCTCGCGGTTCGAGCGCGAACTCGACAGCGAACTCGACAGCGAACTCGGCAGCGAACTCGGCGGGAGGGACGAACCAGGCGCCATGCCGGCCGTCGATGGCGTCCTCGTTTGCGAAACGAATGCCATGCAGGGCAGTCTCGCGATCGTGTTCGAAGAACTGGTTCATCGAGTGCGGGATCGCGGTCTGCCGTGGATGCTCGTGACGTCCCTGCGAGCGAGCGCGCTTCGCGCTCTCGGGCCCGCGATGGTGTTCGAGGACCGCAAGCTCGGCGAAGGAGACGCCATCCCGGATCCTGGCGACTCTCGTGGCGGGAATACGGCGCTGCTGTTGCGGGACGCGCACGACGATTTCCACGTCGAACTTCCCCACGTCGAGCTCGATCTCGATGTTCCCAAGCCAGGAGATCGGGGAGGCGAAGCGCCCCTCGAAGCGGCGGCGATCGCGTATCACCTACGCCGCACACAGGGGTGGCCCGAGCGCATGGCGTCGTGCTTCGCTGCTGCGGCCGCGGTTGCACAAACGCGCAAGCAACTCGGTGGCCGACTCGCGATGAGTGAGATCGACGGTTTCTTCAGTCAGGTGCGTGCGCGCGAGATCGCCTGAACCGCACCTCGATCCGACGGTGTTGTTCTCGGCGAACGTTGTGCGCGGCAACGTCTCGCATTTCGCGCGCGAGGTGCGAGGATACGTGCACTGCAGTCGAACCGACGCGCGATGACCGGATTTACGATACAGCTCGTTTCTGAGGCGGGTGCCGAGACCGACGCCTTGCGCGCCGCTCTGTCGACGCGTCTCGAACTCGCTTGGGCGGAGACACTTCCCGAAGCACTCGAAGAGGTCGAGCTGCTCTGGGTGCATGCGGGTCCTGGTGAGAGCGGTCCCGCGCTCGGGAAGACCGCAGCCCAGTTGTTGCGCGCATGGGTTCTCGGCGGCGGCCGCCTGCTTCTCACCGGTGCGCCCGCGGCGTGGGTCGGTCCGCTCGGATTCGAAGCATCACCACCCGAGGTCCGCAGTCGCACGTGGCAGGGTCCACTCCGGACTCACGATCGTCTCGGGATCGCTCCTTACGTCGATCATCCGCTGTTCGAACGCTTTCCCGGAGGCGTCTACTTGCGTCGGCCTGCTGGCGCGTGCCAAGTCGGCGGTGCGTTCTGGTCGCGTGGGACGCGCCCTCGCGGCGGTCGGTTGATCGGTGTGGAGAAGGTGTTCCTGGCCGTGCAGGCCGAGACCGGGCTACTCGTCGAATACACACCCGGGACGGGGCGGATTCTGGCGCTCGGCGCACACCTCGTCTTCGAAGACGCACGTCCGAGTGAAGACCCGTTCGCCGAGAGTCGTGTGCGTTTCGCTGCGGACCTGTGTGAGTTCTTGGTGTTCGGTGAAGAGAACGCCGACTCCACGTGGCCCGAACTCGGACGCGACCCGATACTCGAGCCGCGAAGCTTCGAGCCAGACGCCGACTCCATCGATGCCGAGGCCTTCGCCGTCCACGTCGACGAGAACGAATGGCAGGGCGTCAGCGAACTCGGTGGGTTCGAACTCTCCGATCGAAGCGGTGGGCTCTTGCTCGCGGACAGTCGCGGCGTTCGCGAGGTTTGGGATCTGCCATCGCGCATGTTCGGCGAGTTCCGGCTCAGTGACGATCGCGGCAACGTGCTCGGAGCGAATGGCGCAACCGTGCGTATCGCGAGCAGCGCGGTGGAGCGCTGCTTCGACGGGTTGTGTGAGACGTGGGGCGAAGCCGACGATGGATTCGTTTGGCAACTCGAAGCACGCGGGGCACGAGGGCTCGACGAGGGACAAGACGGCGAGTCCGTCGGGGACGAAACCGAGGGCGATGTCGAAGATCGCCTCGTACGTGTCGAGTTCCGATCCGACATGCGATTGCAATGGCCCTACCCGGCAGGCGTGACACGTCCCCATGTTGCGACGTCCAACGGCGAGCGGGTGTTGAGTCTGCAGGACGATGAAGGACGGCGCGGCGCGCGGCTCGCGTTTTCGCGCACGCCTGAGCGCGTGCGCTTGCAGCGTGCCGGCCGCGGCAACGGCGTTTCTTGCGAGGTCGAGTTCGTGCTCGCGCCGCAGGACCGCGTCTCGGCGCGTCTCACGTTCGATGCGCCGCGAACGTCGAGAATCGTCGTTTCGCCAACCGAACCGCGTCCCCGAGTCGACCTGGATCCTCAGCTGCGTACGCAGATCGAGCGTGCGAACATCGCGGTCGATCGCGCATTCGTCGATGTCGCGCCGCTCTCACGCGGACACGCGCAAGCGTTCGGTGGTTTGGCGAGGAGTCGCGGGTTTCGCGGTTACGTCGCGGGCCTCGACACGAGTCGTCCGGGATGGTGCGATGGGCGCCCGGGACCATCGTGGCTGTTCGCCCGCGATGCATACTGGACGATCCGGTCGATGTTGCCGTGGACCGGTCCCGATCGCGCGATGGCGACCTTGCAGACGATGGCGGCGTTCCAGGACGCACGTGGCGGGATCCCTCACGAAATCACGACTGCCGGTGTTGCGCACTACGATGCGACGGACGCGACACCGCTCTTCGTCGACGCGGTGGTGCGATTCGTCGAACATCACGAGGACGAGGGGGCTGCGATCGGTTTCTGGCCGCACGTCGAGCGCGCACTCGCGTGGGTGCTCGAGTCGGATCGTGACGGCGATTGCCTCTTGGAGAACGGACGTGGTCACGGCTTCGTCGAAGACGGACCCCTTGCTGCGTCGATCCACGTCGAACTCGGAGTCGTGTGCGCGCAGTACGCGGGCCTCGCAGCGGGTGCGCGCCTCGCGCAGCGTCTCGGCAAGGACGTACGCGCTGGCGAGTGGCAATCCGCGAGCAGTCGGATCGCCGAAATCGTCCACGAGAACTTCCTCGATCTCGACAGTGGCGGCTTCGCTTCGTTCATGCGGAGTGACGGCAGCTTCGTGCGACGAACCACGGCCCTCGGCATTCTGCCTTACGTCTTCGGGCTCGCGACCGACAACGCCGACGTCGAAGGTCTCGATCTCGCCAGTGCCACGGCGATCCTCGATGAGTTCGCGGAAGAACGCTTCGCGCGACCCGAGGGGCTGAGGTTCCTGCCGACGGACGACGTCGACTACGTGCGCGATGGATATCAGTATGGCGCGTGCTGGCCATTGCTCGGTGCGTTGCTCGCTCTCGCCGAGTCCAGCATCGGACTCGAGGATCGCGCAAAGGCGCGTCTCGAGCGCCTCGCGACCGTGATGGCACCGGACGGTGCGATGCCCGAGATCGTCGACGGCACGGACGGATCGAGGATCGGCGTCTGTCGTCACCATGCGACGGCGTCCGCAGTCTGGCTCGGTGCGGTGGCAGAACTCTGGTTCGAGCCCCATTCGCAACCGACGAGCCGCGTCGCGGACGACTACGCGAGCGAGTAGCTACACGCCGCGGCGCAGTAGTCGATCGAGGCGGCGGTAGAAGCGGCTGCCCTCGCGCAGCTTGCGTGCCGACTTGGCTCCGAAGTACTGACCGGAGTTCTCCGCGATCGAGAAGGTCCACGAGCGGAAGCGCCATGGCAGCTTCTTCCAGAAGCCCGGGATGCGCGCGTCGTTCTCGATCACTTCGCGATAGACGCGCGCTTGGTAGCGAATGCAGCGGAGGAGTGCCTTCTTGGACTGGATCGTGTGTACGCCGAGCGTCTCGTGGAGATTGGAGTGATCCGCGTACGTACGCTTGAACTCGTACCAAGCCGAGTTGTCGTGGCTGTGCACGACCGCGGACCTCGGCTCGAACACGATGCGATGTCCGGCGAGGATCGCTCGCATGGACCAGTCGATGTCCTCTCCGAACTTGCGTTCACGGAACGGAATCTCCTTCATCGCGCTACGCCGAACGGCCGAGTTGACGTTGTCGAATGCGATGCGTTGCAGCCGTTCGAGAGGGGGCAGCTTCCAGAATTCTTCGGGGTTCGTGATCTCCTGGATTCGAGGTTCGCTTCCCGCGGCGACCCAACCGGAGAGGCGGTGCCGAATGAACGGGTTCGCATCCTCGCGGGCGACTTGCCTGCCGAATGCGCCGACGACACGCGGGTCGTCGAAACAATCGACGAGTCTTTGCAGCCAATCCGTGTTCTCCGGCCGTGCGTCCTGGACGGTCAGAGCGACGATGTCTCCCTTGCAGAGTTCGATGCCACGATTGCGCGTCAGTCCGTGATTGAATTCTCGATTGGCGATCGTCACCAGCCTGACGGGTTGTGTCTCGAGAAACTCACGCGTGCCGTCCGTCGATCCGGAATCGATGACGACGATCTCGAATGGGCGATCGAGCTGCTGTGCCAGCAGCAAGCCGAGGTTCGTCCGAAACTCCTCTCCGCCGTTCCACGTCGGCACGAAGATGCTGACCGGGAGGTCGCTCATGTCCGCACTTCGCGATGCAGCCGCAGGTAGTGGTCGAGGGTTTCGCGCGCGCAATCGTCGATACAGCGAATGCGCGTCGCATTCGCGACGAGGTTCGCGCGCAACTCCGGTTCGTCGGTGACGCGTTCGATTGCGCGCGCCAGATCCTGCGCATCACCGGGACGGAAACCGAGCGCGAAGCCCTGCGCGACGGCCTCGCTCATCGCGCCGTGATCGCTCGCGACGACCGGCAAGCCCGCGAGCGCACCTTCCCGAATCGTGAGACAGAAGCTCTCCCACCAGATCGATGGAACGACCAAGACATCGAGATCCGCGAGGATGCGCGGCAAATCCTCGTGGGCGTACGAGCCAGCGAACGTGCAGCGAACGCTTCCGGCTGCCTCGCGCAATCGATCGCCGTACGAAGTATCCCCGTGGAAGTTCGCGACCTCACCGTGCACGACGAGCTCGAGTTCGTCGCGTGCGAGGATCGCCATCGCATTGGCCAGAATGTGAACGCCCTTCGATGGCAGCACCGTGCCGACGAAGCCGATCCTTCGCACGGCCCTCGTGCGGGGAGGTGCCACGAGGAGCGAGCGATCGAGTCCGTGCTCGATCGTCACGTGTCGATGCGGGTCGAGCCCGAGTGTCGCGAACGTAGCGCGATGGAAATCCGACGGGCTGATCAACAAGTCGCAGGATGCGAGCACGCGCCGGATCTCGGCTTCCCAGCGCGCGAGATGGGCCGCGGAAAGGGCACGCGAAGCCGCGTTGCCGATCGGTAGCAAGTGTGGCCAGAGCTTCGAGAGGCACGGCAAGCAGCGCGAGCGATCGAGGTCCGCGCAGATCTCGAGAGTTTCGGGATGGATTCGTTGGCCGCGCGGACAGACGAGCCAGTGGTCGTGCAGCGTCAAGACGACGGGCAGGCCACGTCCCTTCGCGAGTTCGACGCAACGCGTCGAAAGCGCCGACAAGTGGTGCACGTGCACGATGTCGGGGTGCACGTCGTCGAGCCAATCACCGAAACGCGCATCGATCTTGGGGTGGACGTAGAGGCGATCGAACCGATCGAAGTCGCCGAATCCGTACGTCACGCGCCGGACCGCGACGCCGTCGTGGACGTCGTCCGCGATCGAGAAGTCCGCGCGACCGGTGCCGCGTTCCCCTGCAAAGACCACATTGTCGTGACCGAGCCGTCTCGAGGCACGCGCAAGGTCGCGCACGTGGAGCTGGGTTCCGCCGCGGCTTGCGGGCAAGTAGTCGCTGATGACGTGGGCGATCCTCATCGTGGACTCAGGAGTGCGCGATAGCGCGCTTCTTGGTCTGCGCAGTCGCGCTCGATGGTCTTGAACACCGGCATGCTGGAGCGTAGCCGTTGCAGGAGCCCTTCCTCGTCGATCAGGCGACGCAGCGCGGCGAACAACGAGTCCGAGCAACCGATCTCGAAGTGGAGCCCGTTCTTCTCGTGCTCGACGAACTCGGCCATTCCGCCAACGCCACTCGCGACGACCGGCACTCCGGACGAGAAGGCTTCGTGAATCGTGATCGGAGAGTTCTCGTACCAGAGGGACGGAACGACGAGGACGTCGATCCCTGCGAGGATGTCGGCGACGCGTGTGTTGTCGTAACGGCCTTCGAACGAAATGCGAGGATGACGCGCGAGGTCGCGCAAGCGCTCGACATACTGAGGGAAATACTCGAGGACGCCGTGCAACTCGAGGCTGGCTTCGTCGTCACCGAGGCGGTTCATCGCTTCGATCAAGACGTGGATGCCCTTCCACTCGGCGAGTGTGCCGAGAAACCCGATGCGCAGATGGTCCGCATCGTCGTGAGGGCCGCGCCGAAGCGTGTGTGGAGGGCTTCCGTTGTCCGATGCGATGATCTTCTCGGCGGCGATCAGGCCGGCTTCGACGAAGCGCTCGCGCAAGAAGTGCGAAGGGCTCACGAAGAGGTCGACGTTCTCCAGTGCCGCCCGCACCGTGGCGTCGCGCGCCAGCCATGCATCGATCCACTCGCGTTCCCCCGTGCCGGCCTTGGGGGCCGGGCAGCACGTCTTCGCACATGCGGCGCACGCGGCGGCTTCGGGGCCGGCGCACAGTTCGTAACCAGGCCGGACCAGCCAGCCGTTGTGCACGCAGAGCAGCCAGAACTCGTGCAACGTGTACACGATCGGCAATCCGTGTCGCTTCGCGATCGCGAGGTCGTTCAGGGAGTGCTGGCACAAGTGCTGAACGTGGACGACGTCCGGTGCGAACTCCTCGAGCACGCGCTCGAACTGCGCCTCCTTCTCGGGATCCAGATAGCTGTTCTCGAAGTCCGTGAAGGCGTTGTTGTGGACAGCCTCGAAGACGCGAAGACCATCGAGGTCCTTCTCACGCAGAGTCGACTGGGGCTCGCCGTGATACGCCTCGGTCGCGAAGACGGCGACGTGGTGGCCGCGTGCCTTCATGCCGCGGGCCAGGTGCTCCGTGTAGAGCTCCGTGCCGGCGACGTGTCGTGGGACGAACTGATGGACGACGTACAGGATTCGGAGCGCGTCGGTCATGACTGTCCGATCGAACGGAGGAGGCGTTCGTAGGCTTGCCGAAGTTCCTGCAGCCGTGCTTCTTCCTGCGCGGCCTTCCGAAACGCGTCCTCGGCGTCCTTCCGCGTGCCCTTCAGCTCTGCCTCCGCGCTGCGTTTCATCGCGTCGAGCCAGCGTGCGCGATCTTCGAAGCCGCGACGAATGCGAGCCGCGGCGATCTTCGCCCCGTAGTCGACAGGTATTCGGGACTTGGGCGGAGTACGACTCGCCTCGTAGATCGCCTCGAGTCGCTCCACATGATCGTCGAGCGACATGCCGGCGGACGCGCAGGCCCGTCGCATCGCTTCGAGTCGCGAACGATCTGCGGCAAGTGCCTCGAGTGTTCGTGCGAGGTCGTTCGCATCTCCGGCCGCGAACGTCGCGCCGGCTTCGCCGAGACGCTCGGGAGGAGCGCCACGCGCGCTCGCGACGACCGGAATCCCGAGTGCGAGCGCTTCGTCGACGACGAAGGACCACGACTCGTGCGCGAGACTCGGGAACACCGCGACGTCCGCGGCCATGCTGCGGAGTTCGTCGCTCGTGAAGGACTCGCGCCGATCGACCTTCACGCCGCGCTCACGCAGCCGCTCGATCGAAGCTTCGATGCGCGCGCGATACGTGGCATCGTCGGCGCGCCCCCAAAGGCTCAGCGAAACGGCCGAGGGTAGTTTCTCGAGCGCGTCGAGCAGCACGTGCGGGCCCTTGTAGTCCAAGAGGTGTCCCCAGTGCGCGACGCGCAAGGTGTTCTCGCCCGGCGTGGTTTCGGTCGTTGGCGTTGGCGGAGCGAGGCGCGGGTGTGGCAGGACCGTGATCGCTTCGGGTGGCAGGTTCGAGAAGCGCGAGAGCACGTCGCGATGGGCGTGGCTCGGAGCGATCACGCGCGTGCACGCTCGCGTCTCGGCGAGCATGTCGGTCGCGTAGGCTTCGATGTTGAGCGCCACGACGCCATCGTCCTGCCACGCGTCCCGTTGCACGCAGTGCAGACAGCTCGAGACGGCCAGCGGACGCTGGCAGAACGGTTCGCCGGGGCGTACGCGGAACAACCGCGGGCATGTCGCGGTGAGGTCGTGCGCCGTCAAGACGACGGGAACGCCGCACGAGCCCACAGCGCGCACGATGCCGCGTGAGAGGCGCAGCCAATGATGCAGGTGCACGACATCGGGTGCTTCGTCGGCGACGAGGCGTGCGAGCGCGACTTCGATTTCGGGTTGGTCCCCATGATCCCAACGCTCGGCGTAGCTACCGAGTTGTGAGATGCGGTAGACGGTGGGGCGCCCTTCGGAGCGATCGGTCGCCACGAATCCGTCGTACCGATCGCTGTAGCTGCCGACCGCGAGGACGACTCGGTACCCGCGTGCGATCTGGTGACGCGCGATCGCGTCGACGTAGCGTTCGGTTCCGCCGTCGTGCTCGGGCAGAAAACCGTGGACGGCATGCAGGATCTTCACGGCATGCGAGTCTGCTCGGGCAACGTGGGGCGGTCAAGAAGAAGCGCGCCTCGGGCCCGGTTTCGGGAACGACTTTGGATCCGGTCGGATTTCCCGTTTGTAATGCCTGCCATGCGCGTGCTCTACGTCCTGCATCAGTTCTTCCCGAAGTTCCATTCGGGTACCGAGCAGTTCGTGCTCGCGCTCGCACGTGCCGGGAGGGCGCGTGGAGACGATGTTCGCGTCGTTGCGCTCGATCCCGACTTCGAGGATCGAGCACCGGTCGGTGCGACCGAGCTCACGTGGGCCGGGGTTCCGGTGACGATTCTGTCGTTCGACAAGGACATCGCCAACTGGACCCTCAGGGAATACGACGCACCGGACCTCGAGGGGCCGTTCGCGGCGATCCTCGACGATTTCGACCCCGAGGTCGCACACGTCTTCCATCTCCGGCTCTTCGGACTCGACCGGCTCTACGATCTCGATGCGCGCTCGATTCCCATCGCGGTCCACGTGATGGACTTCTGGTTCGTCTGTCCGAACTACTTGCTGCTCGACAGGGCCGGAAACCTCTGCGACGGACCGCCGGATGGCGGGTTGGGGTGCATCGAGTGCACGACACCCGCGCTCGCGCAGCGGCTCCGTGCCGCCGGGACCTTCGATGGTCTGCGCGCGATCGAAGGGGACGTCGCCAAGCACGAGAGCGGAGATCGCCAACGCGCTCTCGGAACGTTGCAGCGTGCCGATGCGATGCGAAAGGGGCTCGAGCTCGCGCGTCGCGTCTATGCTCCGTCGCACACCGTTGCCGATCGACTCGTCGCCAATGGCCATGATGGTTCTTCCATCGTCCATGCTCCTTATGGCGTCGACCGCAGTCGCTTCGGCGAGGCATTCGAGCGGAGGCCGGGTCCGATCACGGTCGGCTTTCTCGGGACGTTCGCCCCGCACAAGGGCGTGGACGTGCTCGTGGAGGGATTTCGGCGGCTCGACGACCCGGACGTGAGGCTCGCGGTGCATGGTCGATTCGGGGACTATCGGGAATTCGACGAACGACTACGCCACCTCGCTGGCGACGACGAGAGGATCGAATTCGCGGGGCCGTTCGGACGCGAAGAACTCGGAACGGTGTTGCAGGGGCTCGATATCGTGGTCGTGCCTTCGCGATGGCGCGAGAACACGCCGTTCGTTTGCCTCGAAGCGCGCATCGCCGGCATTCGTTTGCTGGTTGCGGACTTGCCGGGCATGACGGAAGCCGTGCCCGAAGGGCGCGGTCGCGCGTTCCGTGCCGGAGATCCGAACTCGCTCACGAAGGCTCTCGAGGTGCTGATCGGAGAGGTTCGTCAGCACGGGCCACGGCTCGACTCCGATACGACGATCCCGTCGATCGAGGAGCAATACGAGCAGTTTCGTCGAGACTACGCCGCGATCGCTTCGAAGGGGGGAGCCTCAACGACGTAGCGCGAGCGACCATCCGGCACTCGTGCTGATCCCGAGCGGATTGGGCGCCGCCGGGTCCGCGTAGACCCATTGGAACCGGAAGTCGAGTTTGAGCAGCGACGGATCGTGAGGGATGTCGAAGACGACTTCACTCCAACCGTTGTCGCCCGCGCCGCGAGTCGTCGTTCCGAAGCTGTTCCACGCGCCTGCAATCAGGTCGACTCCTGCCGTTCGGTAGTGCATGGCACGCCAATCGAGCAAGAGCGCAGCTAGCCTGTTCGCAGGAAGTCCGGCGACACGGACTCCGAAGTGCCGATTCCCGAGGCGCGGAGCGTTGGCGAAACTCAGCGTCGCCCGATGCCCGTGGGAACCGTGACTCCCCTCGACGAGGAACTTCGCCCCGCGAGTGGCGGAATGGGATCCCTCGACGATCCAAGTTGCGAAGTTGGATTGGACGCGATCACGCATACCACCGAACAACAGGTCCGTCCGACCGTCCTGGTCGATGTCGCACGTCTGCGTGCGAGCGGCGTGGATCGGATACTCGTTCTGCCCGACTTCCCAATGCGTCGTCATGACGGTAGGGAGACGTTTCAGGTCGCCCTGGTCGTTCTCGAAGAACACCAAGCAGGATCCACCCGAGACGTCGAGCACCTGGACGACGACGTCTTCGTCGCCGTCCGCGTCGTAGTCGACAGCGATGATCTCCTCCACTCGGGTTCCGAATGGGCGATCGAGATCGTACGCTCGCCGCGTCACGCTCGCGCTCTTGGGGTCTCGGGAATGGACCCAGATGGTCGCGTGCGTGGCGTCTGCCAACACGGCTTCGTCGATGCCGTCGTCGTCGACATCGCAGCGAGCGACGCGAGCCGGGTGTGGGGGCTCGAGCGATTGGTATTCGGTCGAGTGGAAACGTCCACCGTCGTTCCATGCATGGACGACGGATTTCTCACCGCGAAGCGCCACGAAGTCGACGTCGCCGTCCCCGTCGTAGTCCCCCGACGCGAAATCTCGGACATCGCCGGTCAGCAACGTTGCCTCGTGGATCTTCGTAGGATCTCCGACGTGGTGGAACGCCGTCAGTCCGCTTCGGTCGACGATCTCGAAGATGGTGATCAAGCGATGACTCTGCACGATCTCGATCCGTCCATCGCCGTCGATGTCGACGGCTTCGACCCGCCAGAAGCGGCAGAACAGCAGAGAATTGAATCGTCCGGTCATCGTGTCGACGCGTGCTGTTGCCACCGGTTTGTCGAACGCGGGCAAGCGCGCCGGGCGTGGACCCGGTCCGAGGTTGCGGTAGGTCGACACGGTGCCGCCATCGCTGACGACGACGAAGTCCTCGAGCGAATCGCCGTCCGTATTCCCGGTCAGGACCGCGACGTGGCCGTGTAGACCCAGCTCTCCGGTCGGTGGTGCAGCCACGTGGCCACGTACGGCGAGGTTCTTGTCGAGGAGGATCGTCTCGAACGGTCCGCGCGGATCGATCGAGATCCCGTTGGCGGCGATCACGTCGCGGTGTCCGTCGAGGTCGACGTCCACCGCCGCAGCCACAGAGGGGAAGTAGAAGCCTCCCGTGATGGCCCGCGGAGTTTCGAACGGAACTCCTTGGGCGAGAAGTCGCGTGGAGCACAGCACGACGCAGATCGTCGACTTTCGCATCATTCCCCTCCCTCTGTGGTGTGATCGAGCACCTGCCGTCATTGGCAGGTCACGGCCGAGCAGGGGTGGGTCCGGCTCCGAGGTTCGCGAAAGTCAGTGACCGAACCCGTCGCCGGGTCGGTTATCGAGATTCGTCGGCACGGCGACGATCTGTCCTTGAGACGAATCGACGCAGTCGCTTTGCTCGGCTCTGAACACACGCGCGATGCGTGGCCGAACTGTCTGGCCTCCTGCTCGCCCGGTTGCCCTTCTTCATGACTCGCGATGGTGTTTGGTTTCGCGCGTTCGCCCGGATTCGTCCCCGAGGTTCCGATGCTGTCGTTCTTCTTTCTCGTCTCGGTCCTGGCTCTCTGCCCACAAGGCGCGACCACGCGCGAGCGGCCGATTCCGGTGCGTCACGAAGGCGCTGCGCGCGCCGCGGCCGCAGTCGATGCGGGTGCTCTCGAAGCGACCGTGCGCAAGCTCGAGGGATTCGGTACGCGGCACAGCTTCTCGACAACGGAGGATCGCGACCGCGGCATCGGCGCGGCTCGTTCGTGGTTGCTCGATCAGCTACGCGCGGCAGCAGAGACCAGCGATGGACGCATGATCGTGACGAGCGAATCGCACGAGATCGGTGAGCGGGACGGCGTCCCGACGAAGTTCGTCAACCTCGTCGCGACCATTCGGGGTACGACGGACCCAGAACGGATCTACGTGCTCTCGGGCCACTACGACAGTCGCGCGACTGCGCGCAACGACGCGAGCAGTGACGCTCCTGGTGCCAACGATGACGGATCCGGAACGGCTGCGATCGTGGAACTCGCGCGCGTGCTGGCGCGCATCCCGTTGCGCGCGACGGTGCGACTCGTCTGCTACGACGGAGAAGAGCTCGGTCTCATCGGTTCTCGTGCCGACGCCAAGGTCCTCGAGCAGCAAGACGCGAACATCGACGGCATGGCGACGCTCGACATCGTCGGGAACACGCGAGCCGCCGACGGCAGGAGGGAGCGAAGTTACGTCCGGGTCTTCAGCTACCAGGAAGGGAGTCGCGACTCGACGGGGCGCAATCTCGCGCGCACGCTCAGTGATCTCGCGCACCGTTACTTCGAGGACTTCCGTGTCAAACTCATCCTGCGCGGCGATCGGTACGGACGTGGTGGCGACCATCGTCCGTTCGCCGAAGCGGGCTTCCCCGCGGTCCGCATGACGGAACCCTACGAGGATTTTTCGAGGCAGCACAAGGACAAGACGGAGAAGGACGGGAAGCCGTACGGCGACTACGCCGACTACATGGACTTCGACTACCTCGCGCGTGTGACACGCCTCGCGGCCGTTCTCGCCGTCGAACTCGCTGATGCACCGCCGGCACCGGTTGCGCCGCGAGTCGCAGGGACACAGACGCTCGACACGCGGGTCACCTGGCGTGTGTCGGACCGCGCGGAGCCCCTCGCTGGTTTCGAGATCCTGTGGCGCGCGACGACCGAAGCCGATTGGACGGACCGTCGCTTCGTCCCGCTCGATGCGGTGCGCGAGCGCGGCGGAGAGCTCCTGCTCGACAAGGTGCTCGTGGACGACATCGTCGTCGCACTTCGTGCGGTGGGGCGTGACGGTGCCCGAAGTCGCATGGTCTCTGCGCCCGAGCCCGGCGCTCTCGGTCGTCGTTGATGCGCATCGAGGGTTGCCGAATCACGCGCCACGCGACGGCGTCGACGGTTGCAAATCACGGCCTCGCGCTCGATCGTGACCCCATGCATCACGCAACGAAGCGCGAGTCGGGATACGCGCGACTCGCGATCGCGCTGCTTTTCCTCGTCGCTGCCAGCACCCTCGCCGCGTGCAACCGGGGGACGGGTTCCCGGGTTGCGCCCTACTTCACCGATCGTCCACGAACGGTGCTCGCCGGCACGGTCGTCGACGGTTCTTCGCGTCGTATCGTCTCCGCGACGGTGCGACTCGACGATGCGTGGAGCACCACGACCGATGCGTACGGGCGTTTCGAGTTCGGGGATCCGCCGTCGGGCATCCGCCGCCTCACGATCGACGCCGTGCACGCCACCGCGACCGGCGCCGAGCGCTACGGCCTGACGACGTTCACGAGAGACGTCCCTGCGGGCGCCAACTGGAACGAGTTTCCGATCCCGTTCGTGCTCCCGGACTTGACGAACGCGCCGAGTGCCGACGTCACGATCGGCACCGCGACGCCGGCGATCGTGCTCGATGCGCGGACGAGTGGGGTGGGCCCGACCCTTCGGGTCGCAGCGGGGACCTTCGTCGAGCGGAGCACGCAAGCGAGCGGGGATTTCCGAATCGAAGTCGCGACCGTGTCCTCACGGGATCTGCCGGCTCCTCTACCCGAAGTGTCGAACGGCGTGCTTCTTTCGACCCGCGTCCTGCATGTTTTTCCCGAAGACATGACGTTCGTCTCGACGGCGGCGAGCCTCGAGTTCACCAATGAACTCGCGGTGCCCGTCAACGAGCGTGTGTTCGCGTTGCGATTCGACGAAAGCACGATGTCGTGGCAAAACGTGGGGAGCGCGATCTCGAACGGAACCACACTCTTACCCGAGTCGTCGTTCGTCACTCGCGGAGGCAGGTACGTGTTCGCGACTGTGGTTGCCGCAACGACTCTCGAAGGCGTGTTGCGCGACCTCTCGAAGCGCAACGTGGCGGACGTCTTCGTCGACCTAAACGGCCGCGCTGCCAGGTCCGATCGGGACGGTCGCTACTCCGTCGGGCCCCTACCGGCCGTCGACGCTGCGGGGACGCCGCTCGCGCTCACGCCGCGGATCCACGGAGGTGTGCCTTGGGCGCCGGTTGTCTACGAGCGATCCGTCGTCGCGGCGCTCGGCGCAACGGCAGCGGGCACGCTCGACCTCGCGTTCGAACCCGGGGGCACCACGCGCTACTTCGTGGCTCTGCGTGGCGAAGCGCACGGATCGCGCGAAGTTCGTGTCGGCGGCTCTGCAGGTGGAGGTAGCGTCGACGTCTCCGGTCCGGATGGCTTCGGCACGGTTCGGGGCCTCAGCGCCGGTTGGACCAACGCGATGACGGCGTGGTCGGAAGGCACCAAGTACTTCCGCGGTGATGCGATCGGCGAGATCATTCCCGGTCGCGCGGGTGTCGACATGCAGATCCTCGTGCGTCAAGAAGAGCTGCGGCAAGGCGAGCTGCGCGGCCAGTTCTTCGCACGTGTCCTCGATGCGAGGACGGGTGCGCCCATGCGCGATGCGACCGTCCAGGGCAACGACGACCCGACTACGCAGAGCAAGGGGCGGACGAACTTCTTTGGCGAGTTGTCCCTCAACGGCGAGCGATTCGGCGTCTTGACGGCCTCGGCGGAAACGACGCGCAACGACGGTCGTGCATATCGTGCGGCGCAGAGCGTGACGAAGATCGACAACGTGCGGATCGAGTTTCCGCTCGAGCGTTTCACGAGGATCGACGGTCCCGTATCGAGAGCACACGGTTCGCTCGAGGGCATGATCGTCGGAACGCGTCCGTCGAGCGAGCGTCGCATGCTCGTGCGAACGCGATTGACCGAGAACGACTGGTTCACGCTCGCGCTCGGCGAATCCGTCGGTGATGGCGATCGCCTACCGAGGAACATCGATCCGAACACGACGGGCGGCGACACGTATCGGCTCGGTGTCCCGACCGGGCGTGCCGCGGCGATCGCCGTCGAAGGTCGACTGGTCAGCGGGAAGTTCGTTCCCGAACGCCTCGGTTCTCGGACGTTCGGGGATGTGCGCTCTGGCACCCCGATCCTCGCGGACATCACGTTGGACGCTGGCTTCGACCGTGCCGTCGTCGTCGACCACGTCGCGTCGGGGCTCGACGGGCGCATTCCGCAGTCGGCGTTCGAGTACAAGCTCGGCGCCATGATCGCGGACGACGAGGCGCTCGACGTGTGTCCGTGGTCGTCCGGTGTCGAGATCGATGGGGACAGGGTTCGCGTCTACGCTCCCGACGGCAATGCACTCCTCGCGAACCGGCGCATGTTGGTTGCACTGCGAGCGAGCGCCGAGAGTGCAGGGGTGTGGCGCGAACAAGAGGCCTTCGTGCCCGATGCTGTCGTACCGTTCGCAGGACTTCTCCCGCCGCCTGAGATCACGGCTCCGTTGCCCGGTGCCACGACGGAGAGTTCGAGCGAGGTGACGGTCCAATGGAGCCCGATGACGGGTGTCGATTGGTTCGAACTCGAGCTCGTTTTGATCGGTGCGCGCGCCGAAGACCGAATTTGGCGCGTCACGCTGCGGGGGGACGTGACCGAGTTTCGTTTCCGCCCGCTCGTCGATACGGGGCCGGTGATCCTCGGCCCGGGTCTCGAGTATCGCCTGACGCTGCGTGCGTGTCGGCTCGACCGCGGTCCAGCCTTCGGTCGCAGCGACCTCTACCAGCGGGTCGCGGGGAATCTCTTCACGTTCCGTGGTGGCCATCGCGGGATCGGGGCACGGTCGACCGTGCGTCAGAGTTTCCGCACCCCCTGAGGCGTTCGCCCGGGCGTGGTATGCTCCGCGCCGCCCGTCTCTCCTGCCATCATGAA
>JAGQQW010000309.1 GCA_020426005.1 Planctomycetota bacterium
CAAGCTGGCGGACATATGGCTCACCGACCAATGTCCGCAGCTGAGATCGACGCACGAGTGAACGAGGGATACGCCCATCTCTCGCCTGCGCGACGCCGTCTCTTCGACGCGCTTCGCATCGCACCTGAGCGCTGGCAGCTCCATCCGTGGGGTGACACTTGCGGTGGCTTCTGGGTCGTCGCTCTCTTCGGACGGCAGGCACTCTGGTTCAACGAGATCGAGGACGGCTTCAATCGTTCGCGATGGACGCACCTCGGTGTGCTCGACGACTACCGCTGCAATCAGGACGAACTGCAACACGCGCTCGCAGCCGTCGAACGCATCCTGCAAACGGGCAACGACGGCGACAGCACGCTTGGCCCGCCACAACGGATCATCGACGACGCGTAGCCCGGGACAGTCCGTCGCCGTTCAGACCCCCGGCAACCCGCCATCGATCCCGGCAAAGCGATCGACCCGAAGACCCAACCGGCGCAGCATAGACACGTAGAGCTTGCCGAGCGGAATGTCTTCGTGCTCGGCTTCCTTCATCCACGGCTCCGGGCCGCCTGACCACGGTCCTCCCGCAGCCTTGTCGCCGATGAAGTTGAGATAGCGCCCGTGCTCGAGCCCCATGCGCTTGCCGCCCGCGAGGATGAGCGGGTAGTTGCGAGACAAATGGAACGCGCTCGATGCCGAACCGTACAGCAGTAGCGTATTGTCGAGCATCGAACCTTCACCGTCCGGCTCGGGCGTGTCTTGGAGCTTCTGCAAGAAGCGCCCGTACTCGCTACTCAGGTAGCGATGATACGTGCCGAAATTCTTCCAACCGCCCGGCTTCGTCGTGTCGTGCGAGAGTTGATGCGTGAGCTTGAAACCGACCGCGCGCGCGAGGTAGTCGCTGATGCCGACGCCGTTCTCGCGCCCGATCATGTAGGTCGCGACGCGCGTCGTGTCCGTGCGGAACGTCAAGTAGATGAGCTCGAACATGGCGCGCAGATAGGCACGCGAGTCCTCGGGAGTCACCTCGAGATCCACCGAGGACGCATCGACGTTTGGACGCGGAATCGAACTCCATCGCTTGGCTTTCTGCACGCGGACTTCGGCTTCGCGCACGGCGTGCAGGTACTCTTCGAAGCTCTGTCGATCCTCGCTCGACAGTTTTCGCTGCAACGAGCGTGCATCTTCGAGCAGATCGTCGAGCGCACTCTCGGCGAGCGCGAGGCGGCGTTCGGCGTGGGCATCGCTCTTGACGAAGAGCGCATCGAAGACGCGCTTCGGCCGATGCTCGGCTGGAATGGCGCGACCGCGACGATCGAACGACACGGTGTGTGCACCGCGCGGCGTTCCGGTACCTCCATCCGTCGACATCACGAGCGAGGAAAATCGCGTCTCGTCACCCACGTGCGCCGCAACGACCTGATCGAGCGAAATGCTGTTGTGATACGGCCCCGACGCCCCCGTCGCAGCTCCGGTCAAGAACTGGTCCGCGTTGGAGTGGCCGTGCAGGTTGCGCGCAGCGGGATGGGAAAGCCCAGAGACAATCGTCAACTGCTCGCGCAGTGGATCGAGCGGTTCGAGACACTTGGTCCAACGAAAGTCGCGCCCGGCCCCGTGCGGAAACCAAGCCCAATCTTCGTGCGCCGGATCCGCGGCGAGCGGCATCGGAACACCATCAGGGATGTAGATCGCGGCGAATCGTTTGCGCGCGGCACGGCGGGCCGGACGGAGACCGAGCGAAGCGAATGCGGGAAGGGCGAGCGCGATTCCCGAGCCGCGCAAGAAGCCACGACGATCGATGGTTTCGCTCTTGCTCACACCACCACGCACGAATGTCACGTCCGGTTCTTTCGTCAATTCAAAAACCTCACCGCTCGCGGAACGAATCGCTACACACGAGTATGCGCAGCATCGTAGCAAGGCCATCCCCCTTCTTGCGCACTTCGCCCGCGATCTCGTCGATCCGTGCGCGATCTTGCAGGCGAAGCGGCCTTCCGAGTGCATAGCTCGCGAGTTTCTCGACCATCGCATGCACGAACTGATCTTGCCGCGCGAGCAGCAAGAAGCGCTTGAGCCCTTCCATGCCATCGAGCCGCTGCTTGTTGAAGAGCACCGAGCTGGCATCGACGGCCTTTCCCTGAATCTCGTCGCGCCAACGGCCAACCGCGTCGTAGTTCTCGAAGGCGATCCCCCACGGGTCGATCTTGGCGTGACACGACATGCATGCAGGCTGATCGCGGTGCCGCTCGATACGCTGCTTGAGGGTCAACCTCGCGATCTCGGGATCCGCGAGATCGATCTTGGGCACGTTGGGCGGTGGCGGCGCAGGAGGATCCGCGAGCAGACGTTCGAGCAACCAGATCCCACGCTTGAGCGGATGCGAATCGCGGCCGTCCGAGTTCATGGCGAGGAGACCCGCCTGAGCGAGCAAGCCGCCACGACGATGCTCGGGCTGCAGCCGGACCTTTCGCAGACGATTGCCGAGCACACCATCGATCCCGTAGTGGCGCGCCAGCCGCTCGTTGAGCATCGCGTAATCGGCGTGCAAGAAGTCCAGCACACTCGCATCGACACGCAGCATTTCGTCGAAGAACGCGATCGGCTCGCGCTCCATCGCCTTCTTGAGGTCACGCGGAAAGCCAGGATGCGCCTTCTTGTCGGGCTCGTAGTAGTCGAGCAATCGCATCCCGAGCCACTGCCGCACGAAGTGACGCGAGAATCGACGATGGCGCGCATCACGCAGCATGCGGTCGACCTGAGCCCTCGAGACAGCTTCGTCCTGCAGCGCACCGCGCGCTGCGAGAGCTAAGAGCTCTTCGTCCGGAATACTGCACCACAAGAAGATCGCGAGGCGCGACGCGAGTTCGTAGTCGCCAGCGTCACCACGAGCGAGATACAGGAACTTGGGCGAGGCGATCGCGGTTGCGAGCACCTCGAGCACGGCATCCTGGAAGTCGGCACCTTGCTGGCGAAGCCGATCGTAGAGTGACAGCTTCTGTTCGACTTCACGATCCGTGACCGGCCGGCGCCATGCGCGAGGCAAGAAGCGCCCGAGAATGCCCCGCACGTATCGCGCCTGCTCGGAAGCGTCTGCAGTCGCTGCATCGAAGCCACGATCGAAGAAGATTCGCTCATGCGACTCGGGCGGCCACGTGTCGTGGACCGGAGCGATCACTTCGACGCGATCGATCTCGACCGAGCCTCGAGCAATCGCCCCGTTGATGATTTGGAGGAACTCGGACGGACTCGGCGTCTCCCCCATCTTCGCCGTACCGCGCACCATGTTGCGCGGATACACATCGCTCAGGTGAACGTCCCACTCGTAGACCGAAGGACCGTGCACTTCGTGCTCGACGTCGCTGACGACGACCGACGCGCGCGAGTCGTTGCTGGCTTGCCATCCGAATTCGAGCTCGAGGCTCGGCGTTCCGCCATCGCGAGCCGGCGAAGCGTGCACGCGTACGCGCATCGTGCCTCGGCTCGGCAGTCGATCGCCGAGTTCGACGATGAGCTTGCGGCCCGGAGGGAGAATCGCGACGCATGGGGCTTTGGTCTCGGTCGCATCCTGCGATGCAGCGTTCCCCGACGGATCCTGACGCACGGGCTCCCAGGCGAAGCGCGCTTCGTTGTACGCCCAAGCAACGCGCGCTTCGCGGCCGCTACTGCGATCGACATACCGTGCTGCGTTGCGACCTGCCGCGAAACTCGTCCGACGCTTCGCGAGTTCCTTCGCGAGGCGTTCTTCGAACTGAGCAGGCGTCTCGTCGCGCTTCGCGTTGTCGTCTGCCTGTGGAGGCTGCGCACTCTGCTTCGCCTCGCGCTCCGCTTGCTGCTTCGCGTAATCGCCACGTAGCTTCTTCTCGAGCGACGCGAGTCCTCGATCCTGCTTGGCGAACTCTCGTGCTGCCGCATCCGCTATCGACACCGACCAACGGAGGGGCTCAGGCGCCGCCGCGCCACGCACCGTCACGAGATCGAGGGCCTTCCGTGCAACGTCGCGATACGTCTCGAGCTGCGTCGGCGAGACGTGCAGGTGCTCGGAACTGTTCTCGAACCCATCCTTGGAGATCGCTTCGGGCGGGAGATCGCGCGCGAAGTCGAGTTGCACGCCGAGCAAGTCCTGCAACGCGTAGCGAAACTCATAGCGCGTCATACGCCGGAACGACGTGTGCCCCGCCTCCGCGCGCCGTACGCGCGATGCAATGTGCACTTCATTCGAGAGCCAATCGAGGATCGCACTGCGCTCATCATCGGTGAGATCCGTTTCCCCAGACGGCGGCATCTCGTCGTTCGTCACGACATCGAGCACTTCGAGCCAGTGCGCGACATCATCGCCTTGTACGAGGTTCGGATCCAGGCGATCGATCCGCAAGTCCGCTTCCTGCTCGTCCTCGCCGTGACACGAAACGCACTTCTTCTCCAGCACCGGACGGATCTTTGCTCGGTACGTTTCGAGTTGCGGCTCGAGCTTGCGTGCTGGCAGAGAGTCCGCTCCCTGCTGTCGATAGCTCGAGCGTTCTGCGCCGAGGCGCCTCGCTTCGTCGAGATCGTGTCTCGGCTCGAGCGTCTGCGGCTCCGAGGGGGACGCTCCAGTCTGTCCCGTCGCTGCAGGATGAAGAGCGAAACCGTGAACCACGGCAAGCCACACGCATCGCAGGACGCATCGCCGCACGCAGAGTCTCGGGGGTGATAGGTTCATTCGGACTCGTCTCGCAGCAGAGGCCTCGATGTGCGCCGTTACCTTAACGCTACTTTGTCAGGTTCTCGCGCCACTCTCGGGACTGATCTTCCACATCGCTCGTCCTGCGGGGCCGTCCTGCCCCTTCCCTCTGCTCGGGCTCCGAGAAGCGCGGGGCAGGTGGGAGGAGCCGTCCTAATGGTGTGCGGCTGTGCGCAGGCTCTGGTCCGTGCTGCAACGTGGAGCGCGCAGCGGAACAGACGACAGCGTTTGTCGACTCCGGATCGACGCGAGCTTCGAATCGCGATCTTGAT
>JAGQQW010000310.1 GCA_020426005.1 Planctomycetota bacterium
GGCGAGTTCCGGCGTCTCCAGTTCACCCCGGACCTGCTTCCTGCCGACCTCGTCGGCACCCAGGTCTACAACCCCAAGGACGGCGAATGGTCGGTCAAGGAAGGGCCGCTCTTCGCGAACTTCGTGCTCGCGGACGAGATCAATCGAGCTCCTGCCAAGGTTCAGTCCGCGCTGCTCGAAGCGATGCAGGAGCGACAGGTCACGCTCGCTGGCGAGACTCGGAAGCTACCGCGACCCTTCCTCGTGCTCGCGACGCAGAACCCCGTCGAACAAGAAGGAACGTATCCACTGCCCGAGGCGCAGGTCGATCGCTTCTTGCTCAAGATCGTGATCGGCTATCCGGGGCGTGACGACGAGATCGAAATCGTCCGACGCATGGCACGACTCGATCCGCTTCCCGAACTCCCGGTCGTCGCCAATCCCGACCAGATCCTCCGGGCTCGTAAGGCCGTCGACCAGGTCTACCTCGACGACAAGATCCTTGGCTACATCGTCGATCTCGTGTTCGCGACTCGTGAGCCGGGTCGCGTCGGTCTCGGAGAGCTCGCGCCGCTCATCCTCTACGGAGCTTCGCCGCGCGCGTCGATCGCGCTGACACGATGCGCGAAGGCGCGTGCGTTCCTCGACGGGCGTGGCTACGTGACGCCACAAGACGTCAAGTCGGTCGGCAATCCGGTGCTGCGTCATCGCGTGCTCGTGAGCTACGAGGCCGAAGCGGAGAACATCGACAGTGCCGAGATCCTGCGTCGCCTGTTCGATCACGTCCCGGTTCCCTGATCGTCGAGCGTCGTATCCATGGCTCCCGCCGGAGACCGCAAAGAGCGCCCAGCCGTCGATCCCGAACTCCTGCGAGAAGTTCGGCGGATCCAGATCCGTACCGACCGCCTCGTGACCGATGTCGTTTCGGGCGGCTACAGCTCCGTGTTTCGTGGCTCGGGTATCGAGTTCGACGAAGTGCGTGAGTGGGTGGAAGGCGATGACTACAGATCGGTCGATTGGAACGTCACCGCTCGCGCTGGACGTCCGTTCATCAAGAAGTTCGTCGAAGAGCGCGAACTCACGGTGCTGTTCGTTCTCGATCGGTCGCGGTCGATGCGCTTCGGCAGCGTCGTGCGCGACGGTCGACCTCGTTCGATGTCCTGGGCCGCGACCGAGTTCGTCGCGTGTCTCGCGCTGTCGGCGAACCGGAACAACGACAAGGTCGGCTTCGTCGCGACCGACGGTGATCGGCCGCTGTTCGTGCCGGCGGCGAAGGGGCGTGCGCATGTCCTGCGCATCCTCCGCGATTGCCTCGCCGACCCTGTGGACCCGAATTCGGATCGGCTCGCCGAAGCGATCGGCTACGCCGCACGCGTGCAGCGCAAGCGCGCCATCGTCTTTGTGCTCAGTGACTTCCTCGGTGCATTCCCCGAGCGTGAACTGCGGCTGTTATCGCGTCGTCACGACCTGAGTCTCGTGCCCTGTTCGGATCCGCGGCTCGAGGAACTCCCGAAGGGCGCCGGTCTCCTCCACCTGCAAGATCTCGAGAGTGGGGCGTCGCAGGTGATCGACGCCGGATCGGCTCGTGTTCGCGCTGCCTACGCCGAGCGTGCGCGGGAGCGGCGTGAACAACTCGCCGAACGCGCTCGCCGCCTCGGTGCCGGACTCCTGCCGATCGACACCAAAGAACCGGTCAGCAGTCGAGTCGTCGCGTTCTTCCGCAAGCGCGAGCTGCAACGGAGGCACGGGTGAAGCGCGCCGTATCGACGTGGATCGCGGTGCTCGCGCTCGGCTGCGCATGCGTCGCCCAAGACGACGCCTTCCCCGAACCGGGTGCGGGCGAGATCACGATCGCGGTTGCGCCCACGCGTGCAGACACGACCTTGGGAGCGAAGGTCGCCGTGAAGGTCCACGTTCGCGTGGCGAAGGGATTCGAACTCTCTGGCCTGTCCGAGGGGAACGCGTCGAAGCGACTCTTCGGGACGTGGACCGCGAGCAAGGACGCGATCGGGATCGAGGTCGATCTCGGGGAATCGCGCACCGAGACCGATGACTCCGGCGCTCTGCATTTCTATGCCGAGCCGACTGTGAGAGCGCTGCGGCTCGGTTCGATCGAGCTCCCGTCCCTCGTCGCGCGCGCGAAACCCGTGTCGACGGATAGCGGCGCGAGTGGAGGTCCCGTCACTGCCGAGTCCGCGGTGCTGACGCTGGAAGTCGGCACGGTTCTCGAAGAGGGGGGAAGCCGGACAGCTGCCGAGGTCAGCGACGAGTTCGTCGTCGATGCTCCGAGTCCACCGCTCTGGCCGTGGATCGTCGGTGCGTTCGGCGCGCTCGCACTCGGAATCCTCTTCCGGTTCTGGATGCGGCGGCGCCGCCGCGATCTCCCCGCGGTCGTTGCCCCGCGTATTCCGCCGGATCAGCAAGCGTTCGCGCGGATTCGAGAACTCGAACGCATGCTCGAACGCGGCGAGATCGGTGGCGAGCGGCTCGTCGTCGAAGCGTCGGCGACGCTGCGCAAGTGGCTCGAAGACGGACTCGGACAAGCGTCGCTCGCGCGCACGACGGACGAGTTCTTGGACGACTTGCGGCGGACGACTCGCTTCTCGGTCGTGCAGCAGAATCGATTGCAGGACTTCCTCCGGCGCTGCGACCTGATCAAGTTCGCTGGGCAGGAGCCGACGCAAGTCGAATGCAAGGATTTGCTGGGTTCGGTCCGTGCGTTCGTCGAAGAGACCGCGCAGCGTCACGCAGAGCCGATCGAAAACCGGGTCGCCAAGGTGCCGGTCCTCGTCTTGCCGGCGGTCGTGCAGGCGTCCGACATCGTTTCGGGTCCGTCGCGCACGTTCGCGGAATGGCAAGAGTCGGTCTTCGGTTTCGCGTTCGCGGACCCTTGGTTCTTGTTGCTCCTGCTCGTTCTGCCATTGCTCGTATGGCGTGCGCGTGGCCGCAAGCCTGCTCTCGGGATCGCGTCCGCCTCGTTGATCGATGGCATGCCGCGGACCGTGAGGTCGCAACTCCGCTGGTTGCCACGCACGCTCGTAATCCTCGCCCTCGTGCCGTTGATTCTCGCGTGTGCACGACCGCAGGTGTTGGAGCGTGTTCCGATCGAGTCCCAGGGCATCGACATCATGCTGACGCTCGATCTGAGCTCTTCGATGGCGGCTCGTGATCTCGGTGATGCGTCGCCGCCAGGCCAAGGGCCGACGAGGCTCGACGTCGTCAAGCGCGTCGCGAAACAGTTCATCGAGAAACGTACGGGCGATCGAATCGGCCTCATTGCCTTCGCGCGTTACCCGGACCTCGTGTGTCCGCGCACGCTCGACCATCAGGCACTGTTGCGCTTCCTCGAACCGTTGCAACACAAGCGTGTTCCTACCGCGTTCGGTGATCGGGGCGACCCCGAGGATGGCACGGCGATCGGCGCAGCGCTCGCGTTGACCGCCGAGCGCTTGCGTGACGAGAAGGTCAAGAGTCGTGTCGCGATCCTGCTTTCGGACGGGAACGAAACCGTCAACTCGATCGATCCGATCGAGGCAGCGAAGCTCGCATCGGACGCGGACGTACGCATCTATGCGATCGGCGCCGGTCGCTACCAGCGAGATCCGTTCGGTAGGTTGTCGGACAAGATCGATTTCACGACGCTGCGTCAGATCGCGGACAAGACCGGGGGCGAGTTCTTCGAAGCGAATAGCGAGACGGCGCTCGACGAGATCTTCGATCGCATCGATCAGCTCGAACGCACCGAACTCGAGGATCCGGTCTTCGCGGTCGACGAGAGGTTTCAGGTCTTGCTTTTGGCCGGCTTCTCGATGCTCGTGCTTGCCGGACTCCTGCGCTTCCTCGTGTTCGTGGAGGTGCCATGAACGACTTCTTCTTCATCCACCCCGAGCGATGGTGGTTCGTGGCGCTTCCGATCGCGTTGGCCGCACTCGGTGTTTCGGTCTTCGCCCGCAAGAAGCACGCACGTGCGCGCTATGCGGATCTGACGGCGCATGATGTGCTCTTCGAGGATGCTGCACCGCGAGGACGGGCGCTATCGTTCGTGCTCGAGTTCGCGGGGCTCACGCTGATCGCGCTGGCAGCCCTCGAGCCCGCGGCGGGCTACACGGTCTCGAAAGTGCAACGTCGTGGCATCGACATCGTCGTTTGTCTCGACACCAGTCGTTCGATGCTCGCCGAGGACGTCGTTCCGAGCCGCCTCGATCGTGCCAAGCGCGATCTCGGCGCGCTCCTGCCACATCTTGGTGGGGATCGAATCGCGTTGATCGCATTCGCCGGATCGACGCACGTCGTCTGTCCGTTGACCCATGACTTGGGTGCGTTCGAGGCTCTGCTCGGCGGTGTCGATACGACGGCGACGCGGAGTGGTGGGACCGACATCGGTGGTGCGCTTCGAGCAGCGCTCGCGCTCTTGCCCGCGGATGGAGCCGGATCGCAGACCGTCATCCTCCTCAGCGATGGTGAAGATCTCGAAGCCAAGGCGCAGAGTGAGTCCGAACTCATGCGTACGCGCGGCGTGAGACTGCACGCCATCGGTTATGGCTCGCCGCTCGGAGCGAAGATTCCCGAAGACGATGGCGGATACGTCAAGGACGAGAACGGCCAAGATGTCGTGACCAAGCTCGATGCCGAGGGGCTGCGCACGCTCGCGACCTCGTGCTCGGGCGTCTACGTCGCTTCCGATGCGTATCCTCTTCCCGTCGTCGAAGTGTTCGAGAAGCGCGTCCAGCCACTCGCGAAGCGACGCTTCGAGTCCGAAGATCGACGAGAGCCGCGGAATCGCTATCAGATCGTCCTATTGCCCGGGATCCTCGCGCTGATCGTCGGCGTGTTGTTGCAGGACCGCACGCGACGCCGTCGTTCGATTCGGGGATCGATGATCACAGGAGCGGAACGGAGTTCGACATGAATCCTGTCTACGGAATCCTCGCTGTCGTGATGATGCCCATGGTTGCCCTGGGCGATCGCGATGCGTTTCGCGAAG
>JAGQQW010000311.1 GCA_020426005.1 Planctomycetota bacterium
CACCCGATCTGCCTGCGTCCGTGCGCCTTACGAGAGACGCCGCTACGCTGCGACTAAGACAACGAACTCCTGACGCGGAACACAAGAAACTGTGCCAACGAACTCGTGCGATGTCACAGTAGGATTCCGCCGTGCAATCGACGGACGAGGACGGGGAAGCGCAACACGACTTCGCGCGCGGGCCACTCGGGCGAGCCATCTGGCTGCTCGCGATCCCGATGGTCATCGAGATGTCGATGGAATCGGTGTTCGCCGTGGTCGACATCTTCTTCGTCGCCAAGCTCGGTAGCGCCGCGATCGCCGCCGTCGGTCTGACCGAGGGCCTCATGACGACCGTCTACGCGATCGCGATCGGCCTGAGCATGGGCACGACCGCGACCGTCGCGCGTCGCATCGGCGAGCGAAAACCGCAGGACGCCGCGCTCGTCGCGACGCAGTCCATCGTCATTGGCGTGCTGCTCGCGGCGATCCTCGGGACGGTTGGCCTCGCGTTCGCGCCCGACTTGCTGCGGTTCATGAAGGCGAGCGATGCGGTCGTCGAAACCGGCTCGGGTTTCACGCGCATCATGACGGGCACCAACATCGTCATCTTCTTGCTCTTCCTCAACAACGCGATCTTTCGCGGGGCGGGGGACGCGAAGATCGCGATGCACAGCCTGATCCTCGCGAACTCGATCAACATCGTCCTCGACCCGTGCCTGATCTTCGGCGTCGGTCCGTTCCCCGAACTCGGGCTCGAGGGCGCCGCGGTCGCTACGACGATCGGGCGTGGTTGCGGAGTGCTCTATCAGCTGCGCGCGCTCCGCAAGGGTCGCGGACGCCTCGCCTTGCGCGGGGACGCGCTGCGCATCGACTGGCCGGTGCTCACGAAGCTCGTCCGCGTGTCGTTCGGCGGCATCACGCAGTTCTTGATCGCGACTGCGAGTTGGACGGTCTTGATCCGCCTCGTGGCCGACTTCGGAGACGAACCCGCAGCCGGCTACACGATCGCGGTGCGCATCGTGATGTTCACGTTCTTACCGTCGTGGGGGCTGAGCAACGCGGCAGCTACGCTCGTCGGCCAGAGCCTCGGCGCCGACGATATTCCCCGGGCCAAACGCGCGGTCTGGCTCACCGGCGCCTACAACGCCGCCTTCCTCGGCATCGTGTCGGTCGTGTTCGTCACGTTCCCGCGTCCGCTGGTCGAGTTCTTCGTCTCGGCACTCGAGAGCGAAGCGCTCGCCGCCGGCTTCGACGCCGCGGCACGCGAGCGCGTGATCGCGTTCGGCGCGACGTGCTTGCGCACGATGTCGTATTGCTACGTGTTCTTCGCGTGGGGGATGGTGATGGTGCAGGCGTTCAACGGCGCCGGCGACACGCGCACGCCCAACTTCATCAACTTCGCGTGCTACTGGTGCTTCCAGATCCCGCTCGCGTACTGGTTCGCGAAGGGACTCGGGCATGGGCCGATCGGCGTCTTCTGGGCGATCGCGGTGTCGGAGACGATCTACGCGTTGGTCAGCGTGCTCGTGTTCGTGCGGGGGCGTTGGACCGGCAAGGTGGTGTGAGTCGAATAGCCGTCGACTCGTGCGTGGCGTGTGCGGACCAGAGCACGACCTTGCGTCGATGCTCAGTCCTTGCGCTCGAGTCGCTCGATCGACTCCTTGGCGGCGGCGCGCACGTCCGCGTCCTCGTTCTCGAGCAGGTCGATGAGGAAGGGCAGCGCCTCCGCATCGCCGATCAGGCCGAGTCCGCGGATCGCGGCGAGGCGGGCTTCCTTGGAGCGCTTCGGGTCCTCGGCGCGCTTCAAGAGCGCCATCGATGCGGTGGGTTCACCGCGACGTTCGAGCCAGTCCTTCCAGTGCGAGCGTTGGTTCTCGAGGAAGCGCAGGTCTTCGAGGGCTTTTTGCGCGGACGCTCGGACCTTTGAGTCCACGTCTTCGAGGAGGACGAGGAGCTTGGGTGCGATCTCGATGCGTTGGATGTTCTGGCAGGCGCGCGCCACCGCGAGGCGGACTTGGGTGTCTTGATCGTGGACGAGGTCGACGACACGTAGGGCTTCGTCAGAGCGCGGAAAGCGAGCGAGTACATCGACCGCCATCTCGCGCACATTTGGCGTATTGTGACGAAGCGCCTCGACCATCCGCGTGGGGACGTCGGCTCCTCCGGACGAGAGACAAGGCAGCAGCCAATCCCCAAACCGATTGTTGCCTCCGCGCTCTGCGAAGTAGTCGAAGCTTGCCAGCGCGCCGTCGACATAGGCGGGGCGCGCGGCACAGTGATCGAGATACTCTCGCCTCGTCGCATCCTTGCTGAGCAATCGATTGGCGAGCTTGATGGCGCGCTCGTTGCCAGGTTGCCGAGCGACGATCGTATCGAGCGTCGGGTAGCCCACAGAATCACCTTCGTGAGACTCCAAATCGTCCAAGATGGCATCCGTCACGAGACTCTCCAGTTGGGCGTTGAGGACACAAAGCTGAAGGTCTTTGTAGATGGACTCGACGGAGACTGTCGACCGTGACTCCCGTGCTGCAGCGAGACACGCACGGATCGTCGCGGCTTGTTCCCCCGGCTCGATCCTGCGCGACCGCGGAGCATCGACGTCCAAGAACACCCATTCCAAGCCGCGATGGACACTCGTAAGACCACGCTCGAGCGACATGACCTGGCTACCCTCCAGGCCTCGAAGATACGAACGTGCACAGAGCTCAGCTACATCACGTGCACCGTTGAGAATCGCCTTCGCGAGGAGATTGTTGCGAGTCTCTCGATGCATGTTCGAGGGCTCTACCAATGCCTGCTCGCTGAGACCAACTGGCACCTCTTCAACGCGGCGCGTGCCGAGCGCCGCGAACCACGTCTCATGGAATCGCGCTCCCCACGAAGCGACCAACGCCGGCGTCACGGCTTCGAGATCACCAGCCATGCCGAGTCGATAGAGGAGTCTCGTGCGCGACTCGTCCTCGAAGTCGTCGCGCTTCGACCACATGACGACCATCTCGGTCAACTCGCGATTCCAACGGTCTGTGTTGGAGAATCCCGCCACCGCCTGACAGAGTGGCCACACGATGACCGGACGACTCATGCCTTCCGGGACGAAGCTCGGGTTCGCAGACAGGTCGCCGTAGGGCATCCAAACGTCCACGTTGTCTCGCTCACAGTGACTCTGCGCCGCGGCGACGAGCCGCGTGGATCCCGTCGCACGTGCGAGTTCGAGGTAGCTCTCGAGGTTGGCCTTCGTGCACACCGGGAGGAAGAACGCCGCCCCGAGATCGCCAATCCTCTTCTTGACCTCTGGATCACGCCCGGTGATCGCTTCGTTGAAGTCGTCGAACGTGCCAAGCCGCAGCTCAGGCGACGCGTTTGGATTCCGGTCTGGAAACCACTCGACGTGGTCGAGGAACCAAAGCATGCCGCTGCGATCCGACACGATGGCGGTGAGCAACGCGCTTCCCTGACTCAAGACCTCGCTCAAGAACTCACCGTCTGGCGCAGCACACAAGTCACTGAGGCGGGCTAAGTAGGCTTGTTTCGTCGCCTCGATTGGCTGGCGATCAAACTTCAGTGCGTACTGGAGATGTGGAACTGCGGCCCCGCGGACCGAACTCGCAGGATCGGACAGCGCCGTGAGCACGTGCCGATACCCGAAGAGGGCGTGTCGCATCTTCTGCGTCGCAAACTCGCGTACGCGTGGGTCAGAGTCTTCGAAGAGCTTCTCGCTCTCTGACAACGCGCGCTCGTCACCCGCGAAGTTCCAACTACTCGCGATCGCGCCAATCAACGCCTTGCGCAGCGTCGGATCCTCGTGCTTGCGGTAAACCTCGATTGCCTGCCGCGCGACTTCGCCACCGCCATCCAAGATCATTGCGAGGATGCGTTCGAACTCGGTCGGATTGGCCGTACGTTCTTTGAGGAGCTCGAAAAGTGTCGGCTTTGCTTCTGCGCCGAGGAATCGCAAATTCTCGTGCGCTGCTAGCCGTGTGGCCTTGTCCTCGGAGAACAAGCGGCTCACTTCCTGCCGCACGCGCACCTCGATGCCGGACGATCCTCCTTGCTGCGACAACAAGGCCGCCACTTGCGCTCGCAGTGCTTCCTCGAGCGACTCGTCGGCGCGCAACGCGGCGACGAGTTCTCGTGCCTCGTCCGCACGCCCGAGGTCGCGGCACAGCTCGGCGAGCAGCAGCTTCGCCATCGCGACGACACGCTTGCCTGGATCCTCGCTGACGATCGATCGCAGCTCGCGTTCTGCCGTCGCGTAGTCTCCCTCGACACGCAGCAGCGAGCGCGCCCGTGCGAGGCGCGTGTGCAAGGCATCGTCTTGCGCCTTCTCGGCACGCGGAGTATTCGGGTCACTCGGAGTTTGCGTGAGCACCGGCGCCGCGAAGAGCGGCAACCATGCCAAGCAAGCGGACGCGTGGGCGAGGATCTTCATCGTCATGTCTCCTTCGGGTTCGCCTCATGAGACGCGGATTGCGACCGCGACCCGTTCGTCGTCCGTCAAGTCTTTGTCAAGCGCTTGTTACGCGGTCCAGCACGCGAACACGTTGCCATCACACATCGAGCCGATACCCGATCCCGTGCACGGTCATCAAGTGCTGCGGGTTGCGCGGGTCGAGCTCCAGCTTCTTCCGCAGGTTGAACACGTGCGTGTCGATCGTGCGGCTCGTGACGAAGCGCGTCCCCCAGATCGCCGCGAGGAAGCGCTCGCGTCTCACGACCTTGCCGCGCTCGCGCCAGAGTAGCGCGAGCATCGACGCTTCTTTTTCGGACAGGGCTTGGCGATCGCCGTCACGACTGAGTTCGTACGCTTCGAGATCGACATCGACGTCTCCGATGCGAAAGCTCGCGGCGTGCGCCGACGACGCGCGCAGCCGCAGTCGCACGCGCGCCAAGAACTCACGCAGCCCGAACGGCTTCGTCATGTAGTCGTCCGCGCCG
>JAGQQW010000312.1 GCA_020426005.1 Planctomycetota bacterium
GCGACGATTCGTCTCGGGGATCTTCTCCGTCATTGCGGTCTCGATGAAGCCCGGTGCGACCACGTTGGCGGTGACGCCGCGACCCGCGAGCTCGCGCGCGAGACTCTTGGTGAGACCGATGATGCCGGCCTTGCTCGCGGCATAGTTCGCCTGTCCGGCGTTGCCGATCAGGCCGACGACCGAGCCGACGTTGAGAATACGGCCGAAGCGCTTCTTCATCATCGAACGCGCGAAGGCCTTGGCCAGCAAGAACGGCGCCCGCAGATTGACCTCGTACACGGCATCGAAGTCGTCCTGACCGAGTCGCATCACGAGGTTGTCGCGCGTGATGCCGGCATTGTTGACGAGGATGTCGATGTCGAATCCGGCTTCGCCGAGTTCTCGCACGAGCGCATCGACGCTTGCGGGATCCTCGAGCTTGGCGGCAAAGCCGCGTCCTCGATCGCCGAGGAGTTCGAGCGTCTCCGAAAGGCCTTCGACGGACGTGGCGACACACGCGACCCGTGCACCGGCGTCGGCCAACACGCGCGCGATCGTCTGACCGATTCCGCGCGACGCACCGGTCACGAGGGCGGTCTTACCGTCGAGCGACAACAACGAGGAAATGTTCATGACGCGACTCGCGATCGGGGGGCCGGACGCGACTACCAGCGGACGAGGAAGTGACCCCAGGACAGTCCGGCGCCGAACGCCGCCGAGACGACGAGCTTGCCCTTCGGCAGCATGTCTTCGCGATAGGCCTCGGTGAACGCAACGGGAACCGAGGCGGCCGCCGTGTTGCCGTATTTGTGGATGTTGGAGAACACCATGTCGACGGGCATGTCGAGACGCTCGCAGGCAGCCTCGACGATGCGCTGATTGACCTGGTGCGGAACGATACGGCCGAGTTGTTCGTAGCCGTACGGCTCGAGCGACTCCTTGACCAGCTTCGCGAAGGTGCTGACCGCGAAGCGATAGACCTTGTTTCCGCCCATGATCATGGTGTGTTGCTTGGCAGCGAGTGTCTCCGGCGATGCAGGGAGGCGCGAGCCGCCGGCCGCGACCATCAACACCGCATCTTGTTCCGGTCCGCCGTTCGTCGAAATCGAGGTCGAGAGCACTTCTCCACGCCCGGCGTCGTCGAGCGGCCGGAGCAGCATCGCACCCGCCCCATCACCGAAGATCACGCACGTGTTGCGATCCTCGTAATTGACGATGGTGGAGAGCTTCTCCGTGCCGACGACGAGAACGTTGCGATACGTGCCGGACTGCACGAACTGCACCGCGGTATTGAACGCGAAGACGAAGCCCGAACACGCGGAGTTGATGTCGAAGCCCCCCGCGCGCTTGGCGCCGATCCGATGCTGGATGTGGCACGCGTTGGTCGGAAACGGCAAGTCCGGCGTCGTCGTCGCACACAGGATCAGGTCGACGTCCTCAGGGGCCACGCGCGCATCGTCCAGCGCACGCATCGCCGCGATCGCTCCCATCGCCCCCGAGTCCTCATCAGGCGCCGCGATGCGTCGCTCGCGAATCCCGGTTCGTTGGTAGATCCACTCGTCGGACGTGTCGACGAGCTTCTCGAGATCCTGATTGCTGAGGACTTTCTCCGGCGCATAGGCGCCGAGTCCGGCGATCCCGACAGGAATACGATTGATCATGAATGCCTCTCGAACACCCGGCGACCGCACAGTGCTCAGGAATCGACCTTCGCGCTCTGCGACTCGCGGATGACTTCGACGATGCTCTGAGTGACCTCCGAGCGAACCGCGTCACGGCTGACGCGAATCGCATTGGAGATCGCGGTCGCGTCACTGCGACCGTGGCAAATCGTGACGATGCCTTCGACGCCGAGCAAGAGTGCGCCACCGTACTCCGAATAGTCGCAGCGCTTCCAGATCCGCTCGAGGCTGGTTTTGATGCGATCGGGGTTGACACCGGAACGCACGAGTTCTTCCTGAACGACGTGCAGCAGGTGCGTCGCCAACCCCTCGCTCAGCTTGAGGATGACGTTGCCGACGAAGCCCTCCGTCACGAGGACGTCCGCGGCGCCGAGGAAAACGTCTTGCCCCTCGACGTTGCCGATGTAGTTGAGGCCCGACGAACGGAAGCGCTCCTGGGTCTCCTTCGCGAGATCGTTCCCCTTGCCCTCTTCGCCACCGATGTTGACGAGGCCGACCGACGGCCGCTCCTTGTCGAACTGCTTGCGATACAGGCAGGCCCCCATCAGGCCGTACTGCAGCAAATGGACAGGCTTGGGATTCACGTTGGCGCCGACATCGACGATCGTGAACGGGCCGCGATCCCCTTCGATCGTCACGGCGATTCCGGGGCGATGCACGCCGTCGAGTCCCTTGAGGCTCAGCATTGCGGCCGCGACGCACGCACCGGTGTTGCCCGCGCTGCAGAGAGCATCGCAATGACCGTGCTTGACGAGACGGGTCGCCACGAGCAGCGACGAGTCCTTTTTCTGGCGAAGAGCGACGGTCGGTGTCTCGTGCATGCCGACGACCTCGGTCGCCGGGACGATGACGAAGGCGTCCGAAGCGCTGTTCGCCGTGTCGGCCGCGAAGTCCTGGACACTCGCTGTGCAGAACGAGGCGCCTGCATCCCGCAAAAGCGCCTCGATCGGCTCGAGCTGGCCGACGAGGACCACCTGTCCCGCCTCGACGAAGCCCTTGTCGACGGCTCGCAGCGCGCCGTGCACCGCGGACTCGGGGGCGTGATCTCCCCCCATCGCGTCGAGCGCGATTCGCATCGGATCGTTCCTCAGCGGTCTCCGAGCAGCACGCGCTTCCCGCGGTAATGACCGCAGGACATGCACACGGTGTGCGGACGAATCCGCGAACCGCAATGACTGCAGTCGACGAGCTGGATCCGCGTTGCCTTCCAAGAAGCGCGGTGCTTGGCCTGACGCGCGTGACTGTGCTTCCGACGTGGGACTGCCATGGTTGTCTCCGGTGTGCTCGAGCGGACCAGGATGGCCAGGACCATCGGATACCGCCAGTGGTGTCCGCTCGCAGGTCTTCGTTCGTGTCGTGCCGACGCTGCGCCGGCTCGACTCACATCCTCACAGCGGCACGGGGCGCACCGCGAGCATGCGCTCGTTCGAAAACGAGGCGGAGGAGTGTAAGGGGCGGACCCAGAATATCGAGCCCTTTGTCCCGAGGATCCGGTCCGGCCGCGCCCTGCCACGAACGCCGAGCACCGCCCGGGGCAGATCGCCACAGAACGCCGTTGCCACGGATCGCTCGGGACGGTCTCGAAACGTCAACTCGCGGTCAGTAGCGCATCCAATCGCGCACGGACCTCGCCGAGCGCTACGTCCACGTTGGCGGCATCCTTCCCGCGTCCTTGGGCCATCTCGGGCCGGCCTCCGCCGCCGCCGCCGAGGCGGGTCGTCAGCTCTTTGACGAGGTTGCCGGCGTGGACACCCTTCGCGATGAGATCGGGGGACACGGTGACGACGACGGCAACGCCTCCCGAGTTCGTCCCGCAGAGGACGCCGACGAACGACGCGTGCTTGCGCCGCAACCGATCGAGTGCTTCGAGGAGCGTGGCGTTGTCCGCGTCCGCGACGCTCGCGGTCAAGAACGCATGCTCGCCAATGGTCACGACGTCAGCCTCGAGAGCTTCGGTCGCGTCCTTGGACTGTGCGCGTTTGGCTTCTTCGAGTTCTTTCTCGAGTCGACGCACGTCCTGTCGCAGCGCGTGCACGCGAGCCGGAACGTCCTCCGGTCGTGCCTTGAGGTCCCGAGCGACTTCGTCGATGCGATCGCGCTCGTCCTGTGCGACGTGAAGAGCATCGATACCGGTCACGGCCTCGATCCGACGCACGCCCGCAGCGACCGAGCCTTCGCTGAGGATGCGGAACGAGCCGATGTTCCCGGTGTTGCGCACGTGCGTACCGCCGCAGAGTTCGCGGCTGTAGTCGCCGATCGCGAGCGTGCGGACGACATCGCCGTACTTCTCGCCGAACATCGCGACGAAGCCGCTCGCTCTCGCGTCGTCGAGATTCATCTCGCGCGGCTCCAGCGCATGCGCTTCGAGGATTTGCTCGGTCACGGCCTCTTCGAGTTTACGCAGCACCTCGCTCCCGAGACGTTCGCCATGCGTGAAGTCGAAGCGCAAACGATCGGGCGCGACGAGCGAACCTGCTTGCCCCACGTGCTCCCCCACGATGTTCTTGAGTGCGGCGTGCAGGAGGTGCGTTGCCGTGTGATTGCGCTCCGTGGCGCGGCGCGCAGCTTCGTCGACACGCAGCGTGACGGCGTCGCCGATCGCGAGTCGACCTTCGAGCAGCTCGACGCTGTGGAACCAGTAGTCGTCGCGCTTCTTGCAGTCGAGCACGCGGCCGCGTCCATGTGGCCCCTCGATCGTTCCACGGTCTCCGACTTGCCCACCGGACTCCGCGTAGAAGGGCGTCGCGGACGTGACGACTTCGCCAGCACCGCCTCCACCTTCGAGTTCTCGCTGATCGGTCTCACCTCGCACGATCGCGACGATTGCGGAGGACGCCTCGAGCGTGTCGTAACCCAGAAACTCCGTCGGCGCCGTCTTGCGCTCCTTGAGACGCGTGACCGAATTGTCCGCGAAGACATCGCCCGACAGCGCCGATCCCTTCCGAGCCCGATCGCGCTGCTGCTCCATCGCGACCGTGAATCCTTCTTCGTCGAGAGCGAAGTCGCGATCGAGAAGCAAGGCGCGCGTGATGTCGACCGGAAAGCCGTAGGTATCGTGCAACTCGAACGCCACCGTGCCCGAATCCGGCGGCATGCGCAGTTCGCCGCGTTCCTCGACCTCGCACATCGAGAAGTCGGCACCGTCCCCGAGCGACTCGAACCACTGTTCGAAGCGCTCGATCCCACGTGTGTAGATCGCACGGAAGGCGCGCTCCTCCTGGAGCA
>JAGQQW010000313.1 GCA_020426005.1 Planctomycetota bacterium
ACGAACTCGCGCGACGCATGAACACCGAAGCAGCCAAAGCGATTCGTTACGGCGGACTCGCACCCGAAGTGGCGCTCCGATTCGTGACGAAGTACCCGGCGATCCAACTCGGGATCGACGATCACGTCGGTTCGCTCGAGGTCGGCAAGGACGGCGACTTCGTGATTTGGAGCGGCGATCCGCTGTCGACGACCACGCGATGCGAGCAGACGTGGATCGATGGGAGGCGTTACTTCGATCTCGAAGACGACGCGCGGTTGCGTTCGATGGTCGAGGACGAGCGTGCTCGACTCGTGTCGGCGATCTTGCTCGACGCAGCGAACTCGCAGAGTGCGGACAAGGACAAGGGGGCGGGGAAATGAGTGCGCAGCCAACATTGGACTCCCGTTCGAAACGCAGGTTCGCAGACTTCGACAACCGGACGAGAAGCGGCGCACGCACGCGCAGCTTGACAGCGCTCGTCGCCTTGCATCTCGGCGCCGCCTCCGTACTCGGAAGCCTCGCGGTGCCGGTCGCCGCGCAGGGGACGCAATCTCCACCCGAGTCGTCGACAGCGGGCGCCCCGCTGCTCCTGACCGGCGCCACGGTGCACGTCGGCGACGGGCGTGTCGTCGAGCGAGGCCAAGTGCTCGTCGACACGAAGCGCGGTACGATCACGTTCGTCGGCCCTGACCTCGAGAGTCCTCCAGGGGTCGAGCGGGTCGATTGTGCCGGCAAGCATCTCTGGCCAGCGATGATCGCGGCGAACACCGTCGTGGGGCTGACCGAGACCGAGTCCGTGCGCGCGACTCGCGACTTCGAAGAGACCGGTGACCTTACGCCCGAGGTGCGTGCGGACACGGCCTTCCATCCGGACAGCACGTTGATCCCGGTCACGCGGAGTGCGGGCATCGGCTACGTGCTTGCAGTTCCGTCGGGAGGTCTCGTGGCTGGCCAGTCCGCCCTCATGCGGCTGCGTGGTTGGTCACCTTCCGAGATGGTCGTGCGCGCGCCGGTCGGCCTTCACGTGCACCTCCCGTCGATGCTCGTGCGCGCGCGGAAGGGTTCACCGGACGCCGCCGAGAAGGCAATGAAGGCTCGCGCCGAACGCGATCGTCGAATGCACGCGTTCGAGCGACTCGTTCTCGACGCCAAGGACTACGTGCGGGCCCGTGATGCCGATGCGAAGACGCCGTACGACACGCGCCTCGAGGCGATGCGTGGTGTGATCTCCAAGGCGACGCGCGTCTTCGTGCATGCCGATGCGTTGGCCGACATTCAGGTCGCGCTCGATCGGACTCGACGCCTCGACGTGGCGATGGTGCTCGTCGGCGGCTACGACGCGCCACTCGTCGCGGGCGAACTCGCAGCGCGGGACATTCCGGTCATCATCGCCGGCGTCCATCGACTGCCGATGCACCGTGACGATCCGTACGATGCTCCATTCACGCTTCCGGCACGACTACGAGGGCTCGGAGTGCGGTTCTGCATCGCGCGTGCGGGTGGTTCGTTCGAAGCTCCGCACGAGCGGAATCTACCGTTCGAGGCCGCGACGGCTGTGGCCTACGGACTCGATGCGGAGGTCGCGATGTCGGCCATCACGAGCGAGCCGGCACGCATTCTGGGGGCGGGGGCGATCGGTTCGATCGAAGCCGGGAAGGCGGCGAGCTTGATCCTCTGCAGCGGCAACCCGCTCGAGCTCACGACGAAGGTCGAGCGCATGTGGCTCGATGGCCGCGAAGTGAGTCTCGACAATCGACACGAAGAGCTGCGCCGGCGATACGAGTCGAAGTCACGGCGGTGAACCGCTTCGGCCCACGGTCCTGCGCGTGGATCGAGGGCGACGTTGTTGCAATCTTCATCGAGCGGCTCTGACATCACGTTCGTGCGAGCATCGTGGCGCGACGTCCTTCTCTTCTTCGTGGCGCTGTTGCTCCTGTTGCCGAGCATCTGGTCGGAGACGAGCATCACCGGAAAAGACGAGTTCTGGCTGAGCTTCCGCACGCCGATGGAGATGCTCGAGCGAGGCTCGTGGTGGACGCCGTGGCTCGACGGCGAACCGCGATTGAAGAAGCCTCCGCTGCTGTATTGGCTCATCGCATCGAGTTACGAGTCCCTCGGGGTTCGGCCGTTTTCAGCGCGGATCTGGGGAATCCTCTGCGGTGCAGGGTTGTCGGTCGTGACGGCGCGAACCGCGCGATTGTTCGGACTCGGAAGTGGCACCCTCGCAGGGCTTCTCGTCGTCGGGTCGCTCGGGATCGCCGTCGAGGCGCGCCGCGCGCTGCTCGATGTGCCGGTCGCGTTCTTCACGAGCTTCGCGATCTACCAAGGCTACGTCTGGGGGAAGACGCAGCGCCTCGCGCACCTCGTCGCCTCCGCTGTCCTCCTCGCTCTGGCGAGTCTGACGAAGGGACCGGTCTGCTGGATCTTCTTCGCCGCTGCAGCGATCGCTGCGCTCGTCGTGCACGGTCGCATCCGAGAGGTCTTCGCTCGGCCGGGGCATCTGTTCGTGTTCGTGCTCGTCTACCTGGCACTCGCGCTGCCGTGGCCGCTCTCGATGAACTCGCTCTGGCCCGAACAGTTGAAGGCGACGTTGATCGAGCAGGCGGAGAGTCGGCAGTTCTCTTGGATTCACGTACGGACGCTCCCGGCGGTGGTCGGTGGCGGCCTGGGGCTCGTTGCACCGTGGTCGATTGCACTCGTCCACGGGCTGGTGCGTGCATGCACGCAAGCAGGCGAGAAGCGGATCCCGAGGATGCTCGCCATCACGTGGATCCTCGCGGTGCTGCCCTTCTTGTTCTTCAAGGCCTTCGAGCGCTATCTGATGCCACTGCAGATGATCGCGCTGCTGCTCGTCGTTTGGCTCCTGTACGAACTGAGCCCGCGAGCGAGGCGGCGTCACCTGACGATTGCCGCGGTGCTGATCGCATTGCCGTCCGTCGTCCTGTCCGGGGGCGCACTTTGGTTCGGGCTCGCCATTCTGCCTGCGATCGCGACGATCGCGATGATGGTGTGGATGCTCGTCGAAGCGTCGACGAGAGGCCGTCTCTTGACCTCGGTGCAGTGGATCGCGATGACGGCGAACGCGACGCTCGGGCTCGTGTACCCGAGTCTCGGGATCAACGCGTTGCCACAGGATCTGCCAGCGGACCTCGCGACACGTCCCGTGGTGCTCTTCGATGATGCGTACCCGGCGATGGTCTCGATGCGCTTGCGACGCAGCGTTCGGAGTGTCTCGCCGGACGGGCTCGTGCAGACGTTGCCGACCTCGGGCGGTTACGTGTTCGCGAAGGACGACGATCGGGATCGCCTCGAAGAAGTCGCACGCAACGCTCGTGTGCGATTGCGACGCGTCCGAAGCTTTCGGTCGTTCTACAGTCGCAAGGTGTGGCTGCGCTTCACGAAGCCCGGAACGACCGCGAGCGAGTGGTGGCAGAGTCTCCGGCAACGATCGCTCGACGTGCTCCGGCCCACGTTCGATCTCTACGAGTTCGGACCGGCGGGCGAAGAGCGCGGCACGAACCAGGGCACGAAGAGGTAGGTGGGTATGAGAACGAAGACGTTCCTCGCGGAAGAGACTCCTGCGAACGAGACCCCTGCGAAGAAGGGCCTGTGGAAGCGCGCACTCGTTGGAGCCGCGGCTCTTCTCCTCGCACTCGTGATTCTCATCGGCGGGCGAATCGTGTGGTGGATCCATGTCGAACACCGTTGGGTGACGATTCGCGATGCCGAGCTCTATCGCTCGGCGGCGATGCCGGTCGACGAGCTGCGGGCGAGCATTCGCGAGCATGGCATCCGCACCGTGATCGATCTGCGGGATGTCGATCTCGATCTCGTCGAGGCCGAACGGAGCGCGATGGCCCAGGACGGCGTCCGCTACGTCCATATTCCCAGCCCGCTGCTGCCGACCGACGCGATCGTCGACCGCTTCGTCGACGAGGTGCACGGCGATGGTCTGCCGCGGCCGATTCTCGTCCACTGCAAACATGGCGTCGGGCGCTCGGCGGTCTTGAGCGCGGTCTACGAGATCGAGGAGCACGGCGCGACGGTCGCCGAGGCGCTGGCGCGCACGTCACGTCTGCCGGACTCGTTGCACTTCCTCAGTGATTGGATCCCCGCGTTCGGGCAGCTGCGGAATGCGAAAGGCGACTACGTGCGGTCGTATGCCCCACGGCATGGGCGCTGAGTCGAGTGGTGCGACGTGTTGCCGCAGCGGGGCGACGCGGTCCGTGGCCTGGAATCCAACGCAGGAAAGCGTGGTAACGGCCGGTCTTTCTCCTACAATTCCGCCTTTTCCGTTACGCCTGGCCTCCGGGGCGTTCCAAGTCCCGCTCGCGCGCGAGCCGGCACTGGATGGGGAGGGGGCGAGGACAGCGATCATCAGCGGAGGCTACTTCGATCCACATGGGTTCTGCACCTGAGCTGATCGTCATCGGGCTCGCATGCATTCTGGTAGGGCTCTTCCTACTGGCCAACTCGATCGTCTTCCGTAGTCCCCGCCACCTGATCGGCGAGTTCTTCGGGGTCGGTCAGGGTACGCTGCGGCCGCTTCGGGACTACATCCTCAACAAGATCCAAGTCGTCATCGGCTTCCTGTTCCTGACCGCCGGCATCGTGTTGCAGGCCTGGTCGTTCTGGAACCAGATCGAGAACAAACTCCCGACCGTCATCATCTGCGGCGTGCTCGTGTGTTTCGCGACCGGTGTTTGGCTCGTGGGCAACGTCTACAGCCGCCGTTCGTTTCAGCGCTACTTGTCCGAATTCTTCGCGCAGCACGAGTTCAACTTCCATCAGAACATCGAGCTGACGAAGCAGATGGGGAAGGCCTTCGGGATTCCGTCGTCACCAGACGAGTCGGTCGAGCAATACGTCGGCAAGGTGATGCGCGCGCTCGGACTCGA
>JAGQQW010000314.1 GCA_020426005.1 Planctomycetota bacterium
GAGCGCGAAGAACACCGTGAACATGTCGATCGGGATCCCGAGCGCCTGGTAGATGATTCCCGAGTAGAAGTCGACGTTCGGGTAGAGCTTGCGCTCGATGAAGTACTCGTCGTTGAGCGCGATCTCTTCGAGTTCTTTCGCGATCTCGAGGAGCGGGTTCTTCGTCCCCATGCGCGCGAGGACCTCGTCACAGCTCTTCTTGAGGATCCGTGCGCGGGGGTCGTAGTTCTTGTAGACACGGTGGCCGAAGCCCATCAACCGGACGCCGCTGGACTTGTCCTTGGCGAGGTTCATGAAGTCCTTCGCGGACCGATCGCCATCGCGGATCGAGATCAGCATCTCGATGACCTTCTGGTTGGCGCCGCCGTGCAGCGGACCCCAGAGCGCGGAGATGCCAGCCGACACGCTCGCGAAGAGGTTCGCCTGCGAGCTTCCCACGGTGCGGACCGTGCTCGTCGAGCAGTTCTGTTCGTGATCCGCGTGAAGGATGAGCAACAGGTCGAGTGCCCGAGCGATGACCGGGTCGGGTTCGTATCGTTCGCACGGCGTCGCGAACATCAGGTGCAAAATGTTCTCGGGGTAGCTCAGGTCGTTCTGCGGATACATGAACGGCTGACCCTTGCTGTGCTTGTAACTGTACGCCGCGATCGTGGGCATCTTGGCGAGCAATCGCACCGCGGCTTCCCAGCGCTGATCTTCGGGATCGTCGTACTTGACGTCTTGATAGAACGTCGACAGTGCGCCGACCGTCGCCGCGCAGATCGCCATCGGATGTCCCGTCTTGGGCATGCTTCCGAAGAACCGCTTGAGGTCCTCGTGGACCATCGTGTGATACGTGATCTCGCGATGGAACTCGGCGAGCTCTTGTTTGGTCGGCAGCGATTGATGAATCAGCAGCCAACTCACTTCGAGGAAGTTGCTCTGCTCGGCGAGTTGTTCGATCGGGTAACCCGCGTAGCGGAGGATCCCTTTCTCGCCGTCGAGATACGTGATGTTGCTCAGGCACGAACCCGTGTTGCCGAACCCAGGGTCGTAGGTGATCGCGCCGGTTTGGTTGCGCAAGTTGCGAATGTCGATCGCGATTTCACCTTCGGAACCCTCGAGTACCGGTAGCTCGATCGTCGTGTCGCCGATCGTCAGCTTCGCGGTTTTGCCTGGGGTTTCGCTGGACATCTGTGCTCCTGTGCCGTGTTCGTGAGTGCCGGCGTCGTGGTTGTCGGCACCGGTGGACGCTTCGGTGGTCCCCGAAGTGGCCATGAGCGAAGCGAGGTCGGTAGCTTTGCTCGGGACCACAGGGGGTGAAACACGACGACGAGGAGCCTTGGACGACATGTTCAAAGCTATCGGCCGTGTCGTGAGGAGAAGATAACCACATCGGGTCTCCCAGCCGATATGTTGCCGGGCATGTTTCGACGCATCCTGGTCGCGAATCGCGGTGAAATCGCCGTCCGTGTCCTACGGACGGCCCGCGAGCTGGGCATCGAAGTCGTCGCGGTCTGTTCGGAGGCCGATCGGGACGCTCTGCATGTCCGCATGGCGGACCATGCGGTCGTCCTCGGCGGCCCGGCGCCCGCCGATTCGTACCTGCGGACCGATCGAATTCTCGACGCCGCGGCGGCGACTGGAGCCGAAGCCATCCACCCCGGTTACGGCTTCCTTGCCGAGAACGCCGGGTTCGCCGATGCGGTGCGCGATGCGGGGCTCGTCTTCGTCGGCCCTTCGGGTGATGCGATTCGCCGCATGGGAGACAAGATCGCCGCTCGTGAAGCTGCAGCGGCTGCGGACGTTCCGGTCGTTCCGGGTATCAACCAAGAGGGCGCGGACGCCGAAGCGCTGGTCCGCTTCGCGCGCGAGATCGGCTTTCCGGTGATGCTCAAGGCGGCTGCCGGTGGCGGCGGGAAAGGCATCCGTATCGTGCGCGACGAGAAGGAGTTGGCCGAGGCGGCAAAGCTGGCGTCGGCCGAAGCGCGCGGTGCGTTCGGCGACGGCCGGGTCTACCTCGAGAAGTTCGTGACCCGTCCGCGGCACGTCGAAGTCCAGATTCTCGCGGATCGACACGGCAAGGTCGTGAGCTACGGCGAGCGCGAGTGTTCGGTCCAGAGACGACACCAGAAGCTCGTCGAAGAAACCCCGTGCGCCGCGCTCACCGAAGCGACGCGTGCGGACATGTGCGAGGCGGCGAGGCGCGTGACTGCGGCGATCGGCTACGAAGGTGCGGGAACCGTCGAGTTCTTGTTCAGTGAAGGCGAGTTCTACTTCCTCGAGATGAATACGCGTCTCCAAGTCGAGCACGCGATCACGGAGGAAGTCTACGGAGTCGACCTCGTCGCCGAGCAGCTACGCGTCGCTTCGGGTGAAGCCGCGAACGATCCAGGCGAGGCTCGCGGTGCGGCGATCGAAGTTCGGATCAATGCCGAGGACCCGGCAACGTTCTTCCCGAGTCTCGGGACGATCGAGCGGCTGCGCCTTCCCGGTGGACTCGGCGTTCGCGTGGACTCGGCGTTGTATCCAGGACTCGAGGTCACCCCGTACTACGATTCGATGCTCGCGAAGCTGATCGTGTGGGCGCCAACCCGCGACGCGGCGATTTCGAAGATGCTGCGCTCGCTGGGCGAGTTGCGCATCGCAGGCGTCATGACGTCGGTGCCGGTTGCTGCGAAGGCCCTGCGGTCGGAGCCGTTCCGAAGCGGTGACTACGACACCGGGATCCTCGAGAAGATCGCGGATCAGCCCGGGATCGCGGCTTCCCTCGACTCTGACATCGCAGCGATCGCGGCTGCCTTCGCGAAGGCGGGTGGGTTGCTCGCCAGAGGTAGTGCGAGTCCTACGTCGAACGCGAACGGGAACGCAGCCGAGGGCGTGCGGCCGTGGGTTCTCGGCGCGCGAAGAGGGGGAATGCGCTGATGCGCTACTACGTGACGATCGGGAAGGGCGAGGACGCGCATCGCCGATGTGTTCGGTTCGAGACGACCGCGGACGGGCGCTGTCTCGCTCATGTCTCGCAGTTCGAAGAAGGTGACGAGCACGAGAGCCGCACGTTCGAGGTCGATGGCCGCCGGCTGGCAGGTGGAGCTGCGCTTCACTTGATCGTCGATGGTGGTAGTCATGATTTCTCACTCGAGAAGAACGCGGACGGGCGTGAGCTCGTCTGGCGCGGTGAGCGACTCGCGATCGATGTCGTCGACGAACGCGAGCTTCTCGCGCGGCGCGTCAGCGGTCCATCGCAGGGTGGCCCTCGTGACGTCCGCGCATCGATGCCTGGCATCGTCGTGAGCGTCGACGTCTCCGTCGGCGACAGCGTGACGGCAGGTCAGACCCTCCTCATCGTCGAAGCCATGAAGATGCAGAATCCGATCACGGCCGACGGAGACGGTACTGTCGAGGCGATCCAAGTCGCACCGGGGCAGGCCGTTGCAGCGGGCGACACGCTGCTGCGTCTCGATTCACCCTCGGAATGAGGTCGTCCGCGCGTTCGATCAACCGAAGCGACCCGAGATGTAATCCTCGGTCTGCTTCATCTTCGGGCGCGTGAAGAGGTCCTCGGTCTGGGCGTACTCGATCAGCTTGCCGAGATAGAAGAACGCCGTGTAGTCCGAGACGCGCGATGCCTGCTGCATGTTGTGCGTCACGACGAGCAGGGTGTAGTCCTGCTTGAGCTCTTCCATCAGGTCTTCGATCTTGCTCGTCGCGACGGGGTCGAGAGCGGAGCACGGTTCGTCGAAGAGAATGACCTCGGGTTCGACGGCGATCGCACGCGCGATGCAGAGGCGCTGCTGTTGACCACCCGACATGCCGAGTGCGCTCTCACCGAGGCGATCCTTCACTTCGTCCCAGAGCGCAGCGCGTCGCAGGCTCTTCTCGACGATCTCGTCGAGAGTCGCTTTGTCGTTGATGCCGTGGATGCGGGGGCCGAACGCGATGTTCTCGCGAATCGACTTCGGGAACGGATTCGACTTCTGGAACACCATGCCGATGCGCTTGCGCAGCATGTTGATGTCGAGCGTCGGCTCGTTGATCGACGTGCCTTCGAACTGGATCTGTCCGTCGATGCGGACACCGTCGATCAGGTCGTTGAGGCGGTTGACGCAACGCAGGAGCGTCGACTTCCCACAACCCGACGGGCCGATCAGTGCCGTGATCTTGCGCTTCGGGATCTCCATCGAGATGTCGAAGAGAGCCTGCTTCGCCCCGTAGAAGAGCGACAGGTTGCGGATCGACACGATCGAATCCGGCGGCACGGAGATCGCGGACGGGCTCCGCGGTTGCGGGCGAGGTTTGCGATCGCCGCGACCGGCTTGGTGGAGTGATTCGTCGGGCATGTTCGGGTCGGTCCGTTCCGTCTGGCTCTTCGCTTCGACGCCTTCGGACTCGTGGTTGTCAGACAGCACTGGAGGCGTACTTCCTTCGCAGGTGATTCCGAACGGCGATCGCGACGAGATTCATCGCGGTGACGAGGAGCACGAGCAGCAACGCCGTCGCGTAGACCAGGGGCTTGGTCGCATCGACGTTGGGGCTCTGGAAGCCGACGTCGTAGATGTGGAAGCCGAGGTGCATGAACTTGCGCTCGAGATGCAAGAAGGGGAACTCGCCGTCGACCGGGACATCTGCGAGCTTGACCATGCCGACGATCATCAGCGGAGCGACCTCGCCAGCGGCGCGGGCGATCGCGAGGATGACGCCCGTCAGGATACCGGGACCGGCAGCCGGCAGGACGACCTTCCAGGTGGTTTCGAACTTCGTGGCCCCGAGGGCCAAGCTGCCCTGCCGCACGATCTTGGGCACGGCCGCGAGCCCTTCT
>JAGQQW010000315.1 GCA_020426005.1 Planctomycetota bacterium
ATCGATGCCGAGAAAGGTCCCGGCGAGCGCACCGGAACCGAGCGGACACACGTCGAGTCTGTGCGTTGCGTCGGCGAGACGGCTGCGATCGCGCGCGAGCATCTCGACGTACGCGAGCGCGTGATGACCGACGGTGATGATCTGCGCTCGCTGTAGATGCGTGTACCCGGGCATCGCCGTGGCGGCTTCACGCTCTGCGAGTGTGGCGAGTGCCGTCATCAGATCCGCGAGCTTGGCGTCGAGTTCCCCGGCTCGTCGTTTGCACCACAGTCGTAGGTCGGTCGCGACCTGATCGTTGCGCGAACGCCCGGCGTGGAGCTTCTTGCCCAGAGCTCCGACGTCGTCGACGAGCCTCGCTTCGACGAACCCGTGGACATCTTCGTCGCTTGCATCACGCGCGAGGGACTCATCTTTCGCGAGTCGGCGCTCGAGCCGATCCAACGCGGCGACGAGCCTCGAGCCTTCGCGCGTCGTCAGCGACCCCGCGCGCACTTGCGCACGTGCCCATGCCCGGCTTCCGGCGAGGTCTTCACGCCAGAGTTGCCAATCGAACGGCAACGAGCGATTGAATGCCTCGAACGCGGGATCGATGCGACCGTCGAACCTCCCTCCCCAGAGTGCCATGGCGGGATCACTCGACGGCGACGCCGGAGACTTCGCCGTCTTTCAGGTCGATGTGCGCTGCCGTCGGAATCTTCGGCAAGCCTGGCATGCGCATCATCTCGCCGAGCAGGGCGACGACGAAGCCAGCTCCGGCAGCTGGCACGACTCCGCGGACCGTGACCTCGAAGTCCGTTGGTCGATTGATCTTCTTGGGATCGTCGCTGAGGCTGGATTGCGTCTTGGCCATGCAGATCGGCAGTTCGCCGTATCCGAGCTTGGTGAGTGTTCGCACGTCCGTCTCGGCCTGGGACGTGTAGGTGACGGACGAGGCTCCGTAGATCTTCGTCGCGATCTTCTCGATCTTCTTCTTGATCGGTTCGGACCACTCGTACGTTCGCTCGACCGGCGGCGGCGTCTTGGCCGCGTGCTCGACCACGAGCGTCGCGAGATCGCGTGTTCCTTCGCCACCCTTGGTGAAGCCCTCGGACATCGCGAACGGCACGCCGAGGCGTTCGCAAGCCTTGCGCACCGCATCGAGTTCGCGCTCGGTGTCGGTCGGGAAGCGATTGATCGCGACGATGGGGCGTTGACCGAATCCCTTCACGTTCTCGATGTGCTTCTCAAGATTCTTGACGCCGCTCTCGATTGCGGCGACGTCCTCGTCAGCGAGTTCGGAGACCTTGCGTCCGCCATGCATCTTGAGGGCTCGGCAGGTCGCGACGACGACGACGGCTGCCGTCGAAAGGTCGGCACTGGCGCACTTGATGTCGTAGAACTTCTCGGCACCGAGATCGGCGCCGAAGCCGGCCTCCGTGATGCACCAATCGCCGAGTGCCATCGCCGTCCGCGTCGCGATGACGGAGTTGCAGCCGTGGGCGATGTTGGCGAAAGGACCGCCATGCACGACCGCTGGAACACCTTCGATGGTCTGCACGAGGTTGGGGAGCATGGCGTCCTTGAGGAGCACCATCATCGCACCGACCGCCTGCAACTGATCCGCAGTGACACGGTCGCGACCGTACGTTTGTCCGACGAGCAAGCGGGACAAGCGCGCGCGCAAGTCCTCCATGTCCTCCGCGAGGCAGAGCGTCGCCATGACTTCGCTTGCCGCGGTGATGTCGAACGACGCCTCACGTGGCACACCTTGGGAGAATCCGCCGAGGCCGACGATGATGTTGCGCAGAGCGCGGTCGTTCATGTCCACGACGCGGGGCCACGTCACGCGTCGGGGATCGATCCCCAGTGTGTTGCCCTGTTGGATGTGGTTGTCCACCATCGCCGCGAGCAGGTTGTGTGCGGACGTGATCGCATGGAAGTCACCCGTGAAATGCAGGTTGATTTCGACCGGCGGATACAGGCTCGCACGTCCGCCACCGGTGCCACCGCCCTTCACGCCGAAGATCGGGCCGAGACTCGGTTCGCGGAGTGCGAGCACGGGCTTCTCGCCGATCGCGGCGAGCCCCTGCGCGAGTCCGATCGACGTCGTCGTCTTGCCCTCGCCTGCCGGCGTCGGTGTGATGGCGGTCACGAGGATGAGCCGACCCGGCTCGCGACCCTGGATCGCGCCTGGGCGCAACTTGGCCATCCAGTCGCCATAGGGGACGAAGTGCTCTCGACCGATGCCGAGTTGCTCGGCGATCTCCGCGATTGGACGGGGTTCTGTTGCCATCCTCCAAAACCTAGCCAGCATTCGCCACCATGCCACGGCCCCGACATCGAAAGTCCGTCGTCTTCCTGAACACCCTCGCTCGGTGCGGCGTTCTGGGCGTCTGCGTCGCCGTCGCGCGTCTGCCGGCGCAGCTCGCGCGTTACGAAGCCGGTGTGAGGTTGCGTGCGTTCGAGCGGGACTATCAGCGCCGCATGCGGGACGTCACGGTTCGTCGTGAGGTCGTGCCCTTGCTCGAAGACGCGGTTCGCGGGTTCTTTTCGGGCAACTTGCCTGCCGTCGCCCGGTCTGTCGACTCGGCGCGGTCACGCCTTTCTGTTGCCGCTTGGTCCGACGAACGTCGACACATCGAAGCTCTGCAGTACGACATCGAAGAACGTCTCGTCGAACCCGGCCGACCGATTCGAGTTCGGGTCGAGGCGTTGTATTCGGCCATCAAGGGAGAACCCGACCGAATCCCGTCGAGTGGTCTGCAGATCGATGTCCTCGCGCCGGATGGCACGTCGTCCCTGCGGCGCTCGTTCGCGATCACCACATTGCCCCTGCACATCGAGTTGGACACGACGAAGCTCGATGATGCCGACTACAGCGTCGAGTTCTCGTGGCGGCTCGAGGGGCAGGTCGTTGCGAACCGTCGGAGTGTCGTCTCCATTGCTCGAGAGCCTGCTGCTCGTGTCGCGGCGCTTCGGACCTACGTCCACACGACTCGTGAGGCTTCACTCGAGGGCGTGTCGATGGAGCGGGCAACCTTGGCCGCGCATGCGCGCCAGCTTCGGATCCTTGCTGCCGGTCGAACCCTCGAATCCGACGTGGCAGCGACTCGGCTCTTGTCCGAAGCCGAACGCCTGCGGGCGTGGCTCGAATCGGATGCCACGACGCGTGGAGCATGGTTCACGAAGACGCGTCACGGCGACTTACGCGTCGCGTTCGCCGCGGGTGAGACGGTTGCAAAAGGGACGATCGAAGCTCGCATGTTCGTTCCACCGCCGAGGGACGAGCCTGCTCCACTCGTGATCGCATTGGCCGGCGCAGGTGCCAGCGCGAACATGTGGTTCGAGTCCTACGGTGCGGGATCGATCGTCGAACTCTGCCGACAGCGAGGTTGGTTTCTCGTGGCGCGAGCCTCTGCCGGGTTCGACCCGATCACGCGAACCCCGGCGATGATCGACTCCATCTCGAAGCGTTTCGCGATCGACCGTCGCCGCATCTTCGTCATCGGGCATTCGATGGGAGGGATGAAGGCGTGCGAACTCGCAGCGCGTTCGCCGAAACTCGTGTCCGCAGTCGCTGCTCTCGGAGGTGCGGGGCGAGCCGGCTCGGACGGTGACTACGCGAGCATTCCGGTTTTCCTCGCGACCGGCGATCGTGACTTCTTGCGGCCACAGGTACTGCGACTCCACGAGTCGTTGGCGGATGCGAACCACGCGCGGTTGCGACTGGAGGTGTTCGAGGCTTGCGAGCACCTCGGCGTCGTGCAGCACGCGTTGCCGGATGTATTCGAATGGCTCGATCGACTGTGACGCGTCGGTCAGAGATCGACTCGCTCGCCACGTCGTGCGAGGCCGAAACCTGCTTCTTCGAGCCGGCGCTGCAGTGCAGGCTCGCGCCACAGCGGATTGGTGTGGTTGAGATGAAGAAAGCGCAGCGACCCCGGCATGTGCCGCGCGCGATCCGAGAGCCGGAGCATCGTCGCGGTGATCAGGGGATGCGGAATCTCCGCGAGATTGCGACCAGGTAGCTCGCTTCCGTCCCAGAAGGTCCCGTCGAGGTAGGCGACATCCACGCCGTCCAGCAGTCGATCGAGTCGTCGTTCGTCGTGGTCGTCGTCCCAGCGGTCGATGTCGGGTACGAACAGGACGGTTCGGTTCGGGCCCGAGATCTGGAACGCCATCGTGTCCGAGTATTCGTCGCGATGCGGCACGGCGATCGCGCGCACGCGGATCGCCGGAAGTGGACGAAACTCATCGCCCGGCCGGATGGTGTGGAGCTCGATCTGTTCGAGTTCGACGAGTTGTTGCCATGGTCCGTGCGTTCGCAAGAACGCTGCCATGCGTTCACTGACCCAGACCGGCAGTTTCTTCGTCGAGGCGACTTCGCGCCCGAAGTGGACGAGGCCCGCGTAGTGCCCGATGTGAGCGTGGGTCAACAGGACTGCGTCGACCGGGTTCCGACCGGTCCCACGGAGGCCGGTGGCTTCTTGAAGCAACGTGATCTGCGCATCGATCGACGGTGTGGCTTCGATGAGCAGAGTCTTGCCATGTTCGCGGTCGACGACTCCGAGACATGCCGGGTAACGAGCGAAACCCTCGCGCCTCGCATCGGCGCAGCATGCTTTCTGGCAACCGACGTGGGGGACACCGCCGTCCTGTGCCGTTCCGAGGACCCAAACGCTGCAGGGCGACGACACGTCGTCCGTCGAGCGTTCCACGTGACTGCATGCCATGAGGGCGAACACGAGTGCGATTGCCGACGCATGCCGTTGCATGCGCCCTGCATA
>JAGQQW010000316.1 GCA_020426005.1 Planctomycetota bacterium
GTGCTCTGCGAGTTCTCCCAGAAGCAGACGGATCTCGTCGCCGGCACCAACTGGACGATCGCGGCCGGCGGTGCTCCTCCGGGTGGTTGGATCTTCTTCTTCATCGCGCCCACGGTCGGATCCGGACCGATCTTGCCGGGTGGGATGTTCAGCCTCGTGAGCCCGAGCTTCCTGACGGTCGTCGCGGCACCCGCAGGCTCGGCCAGTGTCACGATCCCGCTGCCGCCGACGTTGCCCGGCCCGTGCGTCACCCTCTCGACGCAGTCGATCGCGTGGCCGTCGTGGTGCTACTCGAACACGTGGACCGCGCAGTTCTTCAACTGAGACACACTGCAGTGAGTCGCTGCAAGCACAAGGGACGGGCCCAGCGCGCTCTCCTCGAGGCCTGAGGGAGCGCGTCGCACCCGCCTGACCGCCAGCCCCGGTGCCTCTTCGTGAGGCGCCGGGGCTGGCACTTTTCGTGAGGGCGCTGCGTGACGCTCAGAGGATGCCGAACTTCGACTCGAGACCGTTCGAGTAGGTCAGGCCGAGGGAGTTGAATCCGAACTCGATGCTCGCGAACTGGGAGAAGACGCTCGCGCCGACGAGCCGCACGTCGTTGGGGTGCTTGAGTGCCAAGCTGCCCGAGCCGTTCGCGTCGGTGCCGATCGAGAGCAGGATGTCCGGAGAGATGTGCAGCATGCAGCCCGGGGCACCGATGCCGTCGAGTGCGAACGGAAGCGTGATCGGACCCCATTGCGTCTTGGAGAAGCCGAGCATGAACACCGCCGCGAAGTTGTGTACGCCGTTCGTCAGTCGATAGGTGGTCGTCGTGTCGATGTACGGACCGCCTTGGGGATTGGTCGCGCTGTGCGTCGACGTGCCTGCACGGCCCGGGCATGCCTTTCCGTATTGCGTGAACGACCCTTGTGCATACACGCGGATGTTGATGCCCAATCCGTTATCGGTCTCGAGGATCTCGCTGATCTGACCGTTCCGATCCGCGTAGGCACCGAGCCACATGTTCGTGCCGAGCGGTGCGTCCATCGGGATCACGACATTGGTGCTGCGTCCGTAATACCTGCCGGCAGACAAGCCGGCAGAACCGTTCGTCGCGAGCAATCGATCGCCGGTCGAGATCGTCGAGTTGGTCGAGAGGTAGTATCCGACCTCGAAGGCACCGGCAGCGACGCCCCCGTGATTGGCGATCGAAGCCTGGAGCACGACCGTCCCGCCTCGTTGCGCGATTTTCGTCGACGACGAAATGTTGGTGATGAGCAGGTTGGGCTTGCCGTAGCAGGTCGTCTTGCCGGCGAGCGTGTTGTTGGAGTTGCTCAGCTCTCCGAGCTTGTCGCCATGGTCCGCGAAGACGCCGATGTAGCACGTTCCGGCACCGACGTTGTGGGGCACGGTGATCGTGACCGTGTGGTCGTAGCTCCCGCCGATCCCGATTCCAGGAGTCGAGAAGCTCGAGAGCAGGAGGTCGCCGGTCGAAATCGCGGAGTTTGCCGACAGGTAGTAGCCCGAGGTCGTGCTGCTCGACGGCCACGCACCGATGTTCTTGATCGTGGACTTGAGAGTGACTCGTCCGCCCGGAGAAAAGCCCGAGGACCAGCTCAGATACGTCGGCTTGAGGTCGGCGAGGAACTGTGCAGAGGCGAGGCTCGGGGTGGCGGTCAGGACGGCGATGGTCGCAAGTGCGGTCAGGGCGCGCATGAAGAGGATCTCCTGTGGGAACTGTGTTCACCGTCAGGAGGGGTGGCGCGAACGGGACCGCACACGAATCCGAGGAACTTTCGCGGAAACCCGGAGATCGCAAGCCCCGCAAGGACGCTCAGACGTCGCGGAGCGGGCGGACGATCAGATCCTTCAGGGCGAAGTTGCTGCCCTCACCGACCCGCGTCACGAAGAGATCGTCGTGATGGCGAATCAGGCCGAACTCGTCCAGGCAGGCAACCCCGCCGCAGACTTCCATCGCGAGGGCGACGAGCTCGCTCGCGCTGCGGGAGCAGTCGACCTTGACCTTCGCTGCCGACTCACGCGTGATCGTTCCGGCTTCGAACTCGCGGCAGAGCTGCAGCAGCCAATAGAGGCCACGCTCGAGCGCGATGTCCATGTCGATGATCACGTCCTGCACGCGCTGGAAGCGCCCGATCGGCTTGTCGTGGAATTGGATCCGTTCTTCGGCGTACTGCCGGGTCTTGTCGAGGGCGAACGCGAGCGAACTGAGCGCGAGTGCCGCGATGAAGAGCCGACCGCCGTTGAGCGTCGTGACCATGACCTTGAAGCCGCCGTTCTCCTCGCCGAGCACCGCGTCGTGTGGCACCTCGACACCGTCGAAGACGATCGATCCCGTGCTCGACTGTTGCCAGACCTTCTTTCCGCTCATCTCTTGGTAATGCACGCCGTTGGCGTCCATCGGCACGATGAGGCAGGTCGAGCGCTTGCCGTTGGGTCCGTCCGGATTCGTCAACGCGTGGACGACGACGTGCGAGGACCACGCTGCGTTGGTCGACCAACACTTCTCACCGCTGAGGACCCAACCGTTCGCGGTCTTCTTGGCCGTGACTTGCGGATTGGCGGCGTCGGATCCGCGACCCGGCTCGGAGAGCCCGAACACGAACATGCGCTTCCCCGCCGCGAGATCGGGCAGGTGCTCGCTCTTTTGCGCCTCGGTGCCGCAGAGCTGCACCGGTTTGGCGCCGAGCGAGATCGCGGCACCGGGCGTGATCGCGACCGAATGGCTGTGGTAGCCGAGGGCGAGGCCCATGAGCACGAGGTCGGTGTGGTCACCGCCTTGGCCGCCGTAGCGTTCTTCGATCGGGAGGCCGAAGAGACCGAGTTCGGCCATCTTGGCGATCGCGTCGTCCGGGACGAGGATGTGCTCGCGTTCCCAGCCGAGCAGCTTCGGCGCGATCTCGCTGTCCGAGAAGTCGCGAACCACGCCGTAGAAGTCGAGCTTGTCCTCGGGGAGAAGCTTCTCGAGATAGGTATCGATGCGTCGCGGCATGGCACGGTCATAGCGCCTGCCGCGACGGACGACAAAGACCGTCTGCTACTGGACGAGCTTGGCTTCTTCGTGCTTCTCGGCCAGGGCCGTGAGCATCGTCTTCGTGTCGACCTTGGTCGGGTCGAAGGTCACCTTGACCGGGCGCTTCCCTTGTTCGACTTCGACCTTCGTGATCCCGTCCATGTCCAGTGCGCTGCGCACGGCAGCGACGCATCCGCCTCACGGATCCTTGGCGAGCTCGAGGGTTACGGTCTTGAAGTCCGCGGGGGCGCTGGCTGTGGCGAACTCACCGTCCGTCTTCGTGGACGCATCGGCGCCGGTGCAGGCGACGAGCGCGAGGGACGCGAGCGAGATCGCGAGGATACTCGGGAAGCGCATAGTGACTGGTCCTTGGTTTCTGCTGTCAGGGGTTTCTGAGGTCCGTCGAAAGAGGCCCGGACGTTTGAGTCGGGCCGACTCGTGTCACCGAGCACCCGTGTGTTCGGTGGAACTTCTCGGCGGGGCGGCGAGTTCTTCGGGGTCGAACTCGGCGCAGCCGGGTGGTGCCTTCGCAGGATCGCCACCGCAAACTTCGCAGAGCGGCTGACCGACTTCCTTGGAGAGGGCACTCAGCCCACCGCAACTGCCCTGGATGGGTTTGCGACCGAACAGCACGCCGACGGACATGATCGTGACGACGATCAAGAACGCGGCGGTCGCGATGAGAATGGTCGGAAGCATCTTGGGAATCCTACGCCATTTACTTCGGGGAACCGTGTTGCACCCGCTTCTCGTAAGCCGGCGATACGACGCTTCGAAAGCCCCGTTCCACCGCTGGATCGCGGACGAGGAGGAGCACGGCGAGGTTTTCGGCTTCGGCGATCGCGAGCGCGTCCCGCTCTCCCAGCACGATGAGGGCGGTCGCCCATGCGTCTGCACTCTCGCAATCGTCCGCAAACACGGAGGCTTGGGCGACGGAGTGCTTCGGAGGTCGGCCCGTTCGCGGGTCGATGATGTGGTGGTAGGCCTGACCTTCGTGCACGAAGAAGTTTCGATAGTCACCCGAGCTGGCGACCGCGAGATCCTTCAGGTCGATCGTGCGTTCGCTCGAGCGCGTCGGGGTACTGCCGGGCAGCTCGATCGCGACTCGCCACGCAGTGTTCGGTGCCTTCACGCCGCGGACGCGGACCTCTCCACCGACTTCGACCCACCAGGCTTCGAACCCGAGGTGATCGAGAACAGCCCCGACGCGGTCGACGCCGTGGCCCTTCGCGGTCGAGGACAAGTCGACGTGGAGGCTCGGAGTCCGCTTGCGAAGTGCCGGCGGCTCCATGCGTGCGTCGAGTTGCTTCGCGTCCACCTTGGCACGTGCCGCTTCGATTTCGTCGTCGGACGGCGGAGCAGCGCGCTTCTTCGCTGGACCGAATCCCCAGAGATCGACGAGCGGGGCCACCGTGACGTCGAGCGCACCACGACTCTTCTCGAACACGGACAGTGCCGTGCGGACGACGTGCACGAGCGACGGACTCGCGGGCACCCAATCGGTCGACGTCGACGCGTTGAAGCGCGACAGCTCGGATTCGGCCATGTAGGTCGACATCTCGGCATTGACCGCGTCGAGCTCGGTCTGGATGCGCTGCTCGAGTGCGCGCTCGGGGTCCTGGATGTTCGTGCCCGGTGTGGACTTCGCGTCGAACTCGGCGCGTGGAAGCAGAACCTCCCACGTCGTACCCATCGTGCGCCCCGAGAGTCGCACCAAGTCGACACGGGCGCCGGCGGAATCACCACAGCCGAC
>JAGQQW010000317.1 GCA_020426005.1 Planctomycetota bacterium
GCACTACGAAGCGCTCAACGAAGCTCTGGCGCTGTTCGGTCACAAGATTCGTCGCTCGGAGCACCTCGAGACGTACGACGGTCTCCCAACGAAGACGAAGCTGCGCATGCTCAGCAAGGAGCGGGAGCTTCCCGAGGGTCTGCACGAGTTCATCAACGAGATGAAGCAGGCGTACACGATCGATATCGCGTGGCGGAACTGTCGTCCGACGTTCTCGCACGAATACGCTCTGGCGCGGCTCGCATCCGAAGGCTACCGAATCGCGGTGTGCTCGAACTCCGTGCGGCAGTCGATCGAGATGATGCTGACGAAGGCGGCCTTGATCGAACACGTCGACTTGATCGTGAGCAATCAGGACGTGACGCGCCCGAAGCCCGATCCCGAAATGTATTCGAAAGCCGTCACCGAGTTCGGGTTGGAGCCGAGTGCGTGCCTCGTCGTCGAGGACAATCCCAACGGAATTCAGGCAGCGACTGCAGCTGGCTGCCACGTGCTCGTCGTCGACGACGTGCACGAAGTCCAGTACACGCGGATCCAAGAAAGGATCCGTCAAATCGAAACGGCCGGAGCACCCCAGACCTCGGAGAACAATGAGAGTCCTCATCCCGCTTTGCGGTGACACGCCGCTCGACGACGATCAGCCCGTCGCACTCGTCCAGGTCTTCAACAAGACGATCCTCGAGTACGTCCTCGGCAATCTCCCTTTTGGCGACGATGCGCGCTTCGTGTTCGTCGTCAAGCAGAAGGACTGCCAGAAGCACCATCTCGACGCGATCCTCACGATCCTCGAACCGGGCTGCAGCGTCGTGCGTGCGCTCGGTCCGACCAAGGGGCAGCTCTGCAGCTGCTTGATGGGTATCGAGCACATCGCGGATGATGAGCCGCTGCTGATCGTCAATGGGAATCAGTTCCTCTACGAGGACGTCACGAAGATCGTTGCCCACTTCGCCGCGAAGAACGCGGACGCCGGAATCGTGACCTTCCCGAACGTGCACCCGCGCTGGTCGTACGTGCGGACGGACGAGGACGGGGAGACGGTTCTCGAGACGAGCGAGAAGCGGCCGATCAGTCGTCAAGCGTGTGCCGGGATCTTCTGGTTCGCTCGTGGTGCAGACTTCATCGACGCCGCCAAGCGCGTGATTCGCAAGCAGACCGAAGTCGGTGGGCAGTACTACGTTTCGTCGACCTTCAACGAGCTGATTCTCGACGGGAAGCGCGTTCTCGCGCACGAGATCGAGAGCGACAGCTTCCGCGGATTGCACACCAAGGACGGCGTCGACAGTTTCATCGTTTCGATGCAGGACAGGAGCTTCTGATGGCAACGCTTCAGATCGTAGTTCCGATGGCGGGTCTGGGGTCGCGTTTCGCCGATCGCGGATACGAGAAGATCAAGCCGTTCATCGATGTCGCCGGACGTCCGATGATCGCGCGTGTGTGCGAGAACTTGCGCGTCGACGGCGCGAAGTTCGTGTTCATTGCCCGCGAAGAGCACCGTCAAGAGATCGAGTGCGAACTCGAGCCTTGCCTCGACGGCACGGCCTTCGAAGTCGTCTACATCGAACGGGTGACGGAAGGTGCAGCGTGCACGGTTCTGTGTGCACGCAAGGCGCTCGATCTCGCGGCGCCGATGATGATCGCCAACAGTGACCAAATCGTCGATCTCGACATGGACACGTTCGTGGCCGACGCCGAAGAGCGGCGGCTCGACGGTTCGATCCTGACGTTTCCGTGCCCGGATCGCTCGACCAAGTGGAGCTACGTCCGGGTCGACGTGAATGGTCTCGTCGATCTCGTGCGCGAGAAGGAGCCGATCAGCGACCGTGCGACAGTCGGTATCTATTGGTTCGCGCGGGCGTCGACGTTCTTCGATGGCGCGCTCGACATGGTGGCTCGCAACGAACGCGTCAATGGAGAGTTCTACGTGTGCCCGGTGTATCAGGAAGCCATTCGGGGCGAGCAGCGGATCGGCATCTTCGACATCCCGGTGGCCGCGATGCACGGGATCGGTACTCCCGAGGATCTCGAAGCGTATCTGTCGTTGTTGACGACGAAGGGCTGAACGCGCGATGTCGAACGTCTTGCGCACGATCCTGCGTCGCTCGGCGCAGGCGATTCTGCGCCGTGTACACCCCAGCCGCGTACGTCGCGGATCGACCCGTGACATCCTGTTCTTGTGTCAGAACGGGCTGATGTCCGACTACCTCGCGCCGGTCTGGGAACTGTTGAAGGGCGACGAGCGCTTGCGGTTCTTCTTGACCTACCCGCGGGACGATCGCATCGCCCACGAAGTGCCGAAGATCGAAGCTGCGTTGCCGGTTCCGGTGGTGCGACTCGGACTGGCGGAGTGCCGCCGTTTCGATCTCATCGTGACTGCCGATCACGGCTACGAAGGTCTGGCGACGCGCAAGAACTGCCCGGTGCTCTACACCGGACACGGGATGACGGGCAAGGTCGTCGAAGGCGAAGAAGGCGATTATGGATACGGGCCGCGTGCGAAACTCGCGGACGGGACGCCGCGGTACAGCGCGATGCTGGAGGCGTCGGAGTCGAATCGTCGTCGCGTTGCGGATCGTGACCCGGTGCTCGCATCCGCGATTCGTGTCGTCGGCAGCCTGCAGGACGATCGTCTTCTCGCGAGAGTCCGTGAACGCGATCGCATCCGCGACGATTTCGGCTACGGGGCGTCGGATCGCGTCGTGCTCGTGCAATCGACGTGGGGTCCGCATTGCCTGTTCCACACGGTCGGAGAGAAGCTGCTCGACGAGCTCGCACGATGCACGGATACGAAGTTCGTGTTGAGCGTGCATCCGCACGAGTATCGGCCGACCGGGGACGGCTCGCCGAGCTGGGGCGCACGACTCGATCGACTCGACTTGCCCAACGTGCGCGTTCGCGAACCGAAGGAACCGTGGATCCCTTCCCTCGTGGCCGCCGATGCCGTGGTCACGGATCACACGTCGCTCGTGATCTACGCTGCACTCGCGCACAAGCCGACACTCTGGACCGACGTGCCCGAGCATCTCGTGCAAGAGGGGACAGCGCTCGCGAGGTTGCGGTCCATGTCGCCGGTGTGGACGCCGGAGACCACGCTCGCCGACGCCCTGGCCACGACGATTCGCGACTATCCGTACGACGCACTGGCCGAACTCGCGAGTGAACTCAACTCGTGCCCGGGAGAAGCGGCGGAACGTGTGCGTGCGGTGGCGCACGAGCTTCTCGGACTGGCTCCGACGGCGACTGGGTCGCCATCGGACCCCGCACTCAAGCAGCCCTTGATGACGAGCCGATAAGTACTCGTGGTGGTTCGGTTCGGAGCTCTCGATGACAGGCGATGAGATCACCGTCTACGACAAACTCGGTCGAGCCCACGCTGTCGATCGCGAGGCGTGGCGCAACGATCTCTTGCCCAAGATGCTCGCGGAGTCGTGGGATAGCCCGGATGACCTGCGCAGTCGCTTACGAGCAGCGTTGCGGCATGGTCTCGCCGAAGAGCTGATCGCAGCAGCAGAACGTCTCGTCGCGATCGACGACGATGTCGTCGCAGCCGCATGCATCTACTCCGAGGTCCAGCGCAAGAGTGGTAATGATCGAGCGGCGTTGCTCGCACTCGAGGATGCACGCAAGCGCCGGCCCGACGATCCCGAACCCATCGTTGCTCTAGCGCTCTTCGAAGCGCAATCTGGCAAGTACGACAACGAGCGGGATCTCTTGCTCGAAGCGCTCGAACTCGACGCTAATCATGACCATGCTCTCACGCGTCTGCTCGAGCTCGTCGACGACGAGCAGCGGCGTGAGCACCTCGGGCGGATCGGTAGCCGTGATGGCGCATGGTTCGCGAAGGCCATCTCTGCACGGGACCTCCTCGATGCTGGAGACGTCGACGCTGCGATCCGGAGTTATCGAGACTTGCTCCGTGAGTTGCCACGCGATGCCCGCGCGCGGACGCGAGTGACCGGTGATCTCGGCGAGTGTGGTCGCACTGCTGACGTCGTCGCGTGGTTCGCGGCCGATTTCGACGCCGAAACGGATGGCGTCTACGCTGGCCTCAACATCGTCCAATCGTTGATCGCCGAAGGCGAGTTCGCTCGAGCGGACGCGCTTCTGGATCAGCTGTTCGAACTCGAAGCACCGCAGGTCGCAGAACACCTCTCGATGCTCGATGCCGAACTCCGTGCGTTTCGGACACCGGATCTCGATAGCCGCAATGCCGAGACGACGGGTTTGCAGCTCGCGATGATCGATGGACCGATTTGGGCCCACGGTCTGCAGGACACCGCCTCCGCATTGCCGTCCCTGGTCGCGTCGACGCAGAGCTTCCTCTTCCTCGGATTGGTCGACACGACCCAGCGTGGAGCCGTCGACTCTCGGTCGGATCGCGCCGCAGAGGCATTCGATCCGTTCTCCAGGTCGTTGCCCTTGTATCTGGCAGAAGCACTGCGCTTCACGACGGATGCGAGGCCGGTCGTCCTCATTCCAGGGATTCCGGGAGTCGGCCCCGTGCTTCCCCATCGGGCATGGGACCTCGAGGCACTGCGTCGCGCGGTGGTCGAGGACGGCCTACCGGAGCTCTGTGTGAGCGGAGCGCTGACTCTGGATACCGATCTCGGATCCGACGGCGATCCCGATGGTGGGGGTCAGGGGAATCTCTCTCTCGTCTTCATGGTGCACGACGTGCGCCGTCGGACCCTGCTCGATCGCTTCGTCGTGCCGGTCGGCATTCGCCTCTCGAGGACGATGCCGACGATCGAGCGC
>JAGQQW010000318.1 GCA_020426005.1 Planctomycetota bacterium
GTAGTTTCATCGAGTCACGGTAGTCGTCGGGTCACGGTAGTCGTCGGGTCACGGTAGTCGTCGGGTCACGGTAGTCGTCGGGGCACGGTAGCAGAAGCCTCAACGCGGCATGTCACGCATCGAGTGCTGTCGCGAGCTTGCGGATCAGCTCGCGGCGCGACTCGTCGTCCTTGCTCGAACGGAGCTTGTCCGCGAGTTCGAGCGTGAACGCAGCGAACTCGTTGTGCCAATCGCGCTCGAGCATCGCGTCGTCGACTCGGTGCGCGACACGACCCTTGGACTGGACCTTGTCCGCGACCAGTTCGAACGACTCGTCGAACTCGGGCAAGTAGATCTTCTCTTGCGGGAAGCCTCGCCCCACCAACGTATCGCGTAATCCGATACGACCGTCTTGCTCGCCGTGATTGAGGAAGAGCCCCCCGAGCACCGGCGAACGCTCGAGCACCCAGTCGGCGAGTTCGCTCTGGTCCGCGTGCGCCGAGTAGTTGCCGATCTTGCGGATCGCAGCGCGCACGACGTAATCCTTGCCGTGGATGCGCACGAGCTTCTTCCCGCTCGTGATCACATGACCGAGCGTCCCGGGTGCCTGGTAGCCGACGAAGAGCACGGTCGACTCCGGTCGCCATATGTTGTTCTTGAGGTGGTGCTTGATACGACCCGCATCGCACATCCCACTCGCGGAAATGATGATCGCACCCTTTTTGATCTTGTTGATCGCGATGCTCTCTTCGACCGAGCTGACGATGCGAAAGCGTTTGTCGCGAAACAATTGCTTGGCCGGAAGGTCAACGTCCTGCAGATCACCCGCGTACTTGATGAACACCTCGGTCGCCTTGCGCGCGAGCGGCGAATCGAGATAGACCGTCGCGCGTTGCAGCGCCTTCTCCTGGAGCAATACACCGATGTCGTGCAACAGCTCCTGACTCCGTTCGACCGCGAAGCTCGGGATGACGATGTTGCCACCGCGCTCGATGCCTTCGACGAGTTCGGTCCGTAATGCCGCGCGACGCGATTCGAGTGTGTAGTCGTCTCGTTCACGATTCCCGTAGGTCGACTCACAGATGACGTAGTCGAGACCCTCGGGAGCATCAGGCTCGGGATGGAACGCCTTTTCGTCGGGCCCCAGATCCCCCGAAAACAACAGTCGCAGTCCCGCGTCCGGTGAACCTTCGCCGAACTGCACCTCGACCGAAGCCGATCCGAGCATGTGGCCCGCGTTCCAGTAGCGGAAGCGTGCGTGCTTCGCCGGCTCGAACCAATCCTCGTAATCGACGGTGCGGATCTGCGAATGCGCCCTCTCGGCGTCCTCGGCCCCATAGATCGGTTCGACTGGCTCGAGGCCACGGCGCAGATTCTTCTCGGTCTGACGTGCCGCATCCTGCTCTTGGATCGCGGCCGAGTCGAGCATCATGAACTCGAGCAGGTCCGCCGTCGCGGGCGTCGTGTAGATCGGACCTCGGTATCCGTGCTTCACGAGCTTCGGAACGAGTCCCGAATGATCGATGTGGGCATGCGTCAGCACGACGAAGTCGATGCTCTTGGGGTCGAACGGAAACGGCTCGGCATTGAGCGCGCGCACGGTCCGATTGCCCTGGAACATGCCGCAATCCACGAGAAAGCGTGCACCGTCGGCATTCACGAGCGAACACGATCCAGTGACCGTGCCCGCAGCTCCACAAAACGTCAGTTGCGCCATGCGTTCGACCTCATCTCGAAGAGGGTAGCGGTGCCGCGCATGCGGGCACGTGGAAACCCCTCGTTCAGGGGCACTTGAGCGAAGGGAACGTGGGCGCGGGCGTGCAAACGTGTCCCGCCGTGGACCAATGGCGATCGCCACGAGCATCGACCAGCGCGATGGCATCGAGATCGAAGACGTCACTCCTGATCACTCGGCTCGTTGTAACATCGAACACGCCACTTGGTTCACCGTCGTGACCACCGTCGTCGTGCGTGACCAAGACGATTCGCAGCCCGGTCAACGCGACGTGCTTCGCGCACTCGAAGCGCCGCGACCACGGAATGGTGTCGTCGCCGCGAGAATCCTTGCCGGGTCGCGACGCGCCCTGTGACGACTGGTCGTGCGACCACAACAGAATCTCGTCCCCATCCAACTTTCGACCGTGGATCTCGACGACAGTTTCGAACACACGAGCTGCATGCGCTGCATCTCGCACACCGTTCACGTCGAGTACGAGTTCGCATGCCGATGGCGCGCGCACTTCTTCGAACTCGAACAGCAGCTCGGTCCGCGCACGAACCAGGACCGGAACCGTCAGCACGCCCATCGCAAGTGGCGATGTCGTCACCGCGTGGTGTGCGTCTGGAGGACCGATCATGCCTGCGGTCATCGCGCGCTGCATCGCGAGCGCTTCGTCGTGATCGTCCGTCGTCGGCGCGAACGGCGACCCGACGAGAGGCGGAATGTGCTCCCGCCACAAATACAGACACGGCGCACGCCATACGTAGTGGCCGACGGGCGAGATGGAGTTCGGTAGTTCGACTTCGACCGGCGGCTGCTCACAGCGACCGAAGTACTTCCCTGCACCGAAGCGCACGCTTGCTTCCGGCAAGCACCACTGCGCGCGCAACATCTGGAATCCATCGGCCCGCATGGACGCATAAGCCTCGGACAGGAACGAAAGCGGTGGCTTCGGACGCATCGGCGTGCGCGACGATGGCACGACACGCGGCTGGACGTGAACTCGGGGCTCTGACCGGCCTGTCGGATCCGTCGAATGACAACCGCCGCCAATCGCGATCATCGACGTGAGTCCGATCATCGCCAGCGACGGCGCAACCTTCGCAATCGTCGTCACGAAAGACGTCGACCTGAGTGCTCGAAACCGACAGGGAGGACGACGACGCCGCGTCAGAACGCGATGCGAACCGCGTTCGTCGAATCGACGACGCGCAACTTCGCAGGATCGTAGAGCAGCGCTTGAACCCAGAACGACAGACCGATCAGAGCGTTGCTCGGCTGAATCGTCATGCGTCCGCTCTGCCAGACGCCGGCCTGGTCGGTGCGGTGACCGGCAGGGCCACCCTTCGTGTACGTCCCGGTCATGCCGAAGATTCCCGCCCCGGTGAACAGCGTGACGAGGTTCATCCCAGACGGATCGACGAGCAACTCGGCGTCGCCGATGACGGCTCGCAACGTCGGCATCGCCGTTCCCGAAACGACGACCGGCAGTGCACAGAGCCCGCTCGTGCTCTCGTGCTGCACGTAGAGACCGAAGAAGCCCGGCGAAATCGCCGTCGCGAGCCCGTTGTCATACGCACCCGGTCCCTTGTGCGTCTCGATGTTGCGCGGGTCGTTTCGCACGCCACCCGAACCATCCGAGAAGACCTGCAACGTGGGCTGGTCGAAGTAGAGTTCGATCGCGAACTCGCCGAGGTTGCTCGGCGCGTTGGTCGTGCCGAACGGAACGAGCGCTCGCGTCTTGCTGTCGTAGAGTCCCGAGTAGCTCGAACGCCCGCCCGTGCGGTGGATCTCGCCGAAACTCGGCACGCAGAGGAAGTTCGGTTGTCCATCTCCGAGTCGCTGACCGAATGGCGCATAGACGACCATGGCCCAGCCCTGCGGATTACCCGTCGAGTCGCGCGCGGGCAGATCGATCGGATCGCGCAGACGAGGGTCGGGCTGATGTGGGCCGAGGCGGACATCGAGGTTTTGCACGCCGCCGGTCAACACCTTGACCGCGCCGAGTTGGAAGATCGTCGGGATCGGTTTCGTGAGATCCGGAACGTCGTAGAACTTCCCGTCGATCAACTTCGGAACGAGCGGGTAGAAGGTCACATCGGGCAGCGCGACGAACGTCGGCAGCGAGCCTTGATAGCTCTTGTCGACGCGGAACCCGATGCGGAAGCCCGAGATGCGCCACGTCTTGTTGCGAGCACCGACCTCCGCGGGAAACGCTTTATAGACGAAGTCGTCGAAGCCACTTCCCTGCGTCGTCTGCGAGCCGGGGAACGGAACCGGATCGTCGCGCCGGTAGGCGTTGTCGAAATCGAGGCGGCTGTAGGCAGACTGCGTCGTTTGCGCAGCGACGCCGCACGCGAGGCTCGAGCAAGCAACGGCGAGGGAGAGGAACGCAGATCGAGACATAGCGCTCAGGATAGCGGAGAACGCGCACAGGAGCGCAGCTCGACGCTTCGTTCGAAGCACCAGCACCGCATACGATCGATGCGAAGGTCGGATACTCCTCATCGTCAGGCCATGGAAACGATGGAAACCATGGGAACGTAGCAGACACGGGCCACGGATATCACGGACATGACGACGACGCTCTTCGATCTCCGCAGTGACCTCAATCAAGGGCTGATCCGTTCGGCAAATGACCTGCTCGCCGCCGAAGACCCCGACTACCACGCGAAGTTCGGCCTGATCGGCTCGGCTCGCTGGTGGCGGCACTACGAAGCCCGTGACGTACCGCGAACCTTGTACGTCGGCGAGATCACGTACATCGGAGCCGGCGACGACATCTTCGACGAGGAATACGACATCATCCGCATCCGGACGGACACGGAAGAAATCGTGTACGAGCGAACCGGCTTCTGGCTCGATCCGACGCTCGTCGTGGGTGCTCGTCTGCACATCGAAAGCGTCCAGATGGTCGTTCCGACGCGCACCGGCCCGGTCACGTTGCACTTCGACGTGAGGATCTGGCTCGACCACTCTTGATCCGCAGAGGCCTTGATGCGCAGAGGACGTACGAGGCGTGCGCTACGCGCCGATTCG